>JAZSCW010000026.1:0-8078 GCA_045530835.1 Lachnospiraceae bacterium
CATACAATCGTCTTTACTTCTTCATATGGCTTTCCTACCAATTCTGCAGCACGTTTACTTACGTAGCTATGAGAAGTTCCATGGAAACCATATCTTCTAACCTGATATTTCTTATAATATTCATACGGA
The DNA here is from genome assembly GCA_045530835.1 of Lachnospiraceae bacterium. Taxonomy (GTDB): domain Bacteria; phylum Bacillota; class Clostridia; order Lachnospirales; family Lachnospiraceae; genus UBA3766. The sequence continues at coordinate 130 of JAZSCW010000026.1, forward strand.
ATTCCGTATAAAAATGCCTTTTCCGGCATTGTCTGATGAAATGCTGTATCGAATACGCCTACCATCGGTACGCCCGGCATTAATTCCTGGCAAGCACGAACTCCGATTAAGTTCGCCGGATTGTGTAATGGTGCTAAATCATTACAGCTCTCTACTGTTGCAATTACTTCTTCTGTAATCACAGTAGAGCAAGCAAATTTCTCGCCACCATGTACTAATCTGTGGCCTACAGCCCCGATTTCTTCCAGGCTCTTAATTACGCCTGTTTTTTCATTTACGAGAGCATCCAAAACCAACTGAATCGCCTGTGTATGAGATGGCATCGGTGCTAATGTTTTTTCTTTCTCGCCACCTGCCGGCTGATATACAAGCTGACTTCCCTCAATTCCAATTCTTTCACATAGTCCTTTTGCTAATACGTCTTCTGTTTCAGCATTGATCAGCTGAAATTTTAAAGAAGAACTTCCACAGTTAATTACTAATACATTCATTTGTTTTTCCTTCTTTCTTTTTTTTCGTACTTATTTGGTACTTTTAACCATACCCCAAGGTTATCTCCATTATAAACGAATCTCACAAGTGAAACAAGTACCAGATTGTATAAAATTTTATGCTTTGCCATTTTCTCATCAAAATGATATACTTTTTTATAAAACCAAAGCACTGATTCAGCCGGTACGGCTTACAGGAAGGAGAATCATTTTGAAAGTTACAGGTATCATTGCAGAATACAATCCATTTCATAACGGACACAAATACCAGATTGAAACTTTACGCAAATGTCACGCGACAGACTACGTGGTCGTTGCCATGAGTGGTGATTTCGTTCAGCGTGGTGCCCCTGCTCTGATGCGCAAATATGAACGTGCGAAAATGGCACTGATGCAGGGAGCCGACCTCGTATTTGAACTCCCATCGTGTTTTTCAACTTCCAGTGCAAAAGATTTTGCTACCGGGGGAATTCTGTTGTTTCATACGACCGGTTTGGTAGATTCTGTCTGCTTCGGAACGGAAACGGAGGATTTTTCCCGTCTTCGCACACTTGCCGATTTACTGGCAGACGAACCGGATTGGTATCAAAACAGACTTTCCGCTTTATTAAAACAAGGTTTTTCCTTTCCCGCCGCCCGCGCACAGGCCTTACCGGAATATGAGGATTTGCTTAAAACACCCAACAATATTTTAGCAATCGAATATTTGTGTGCGATAAAGCAACTTCACTCTGAGATGACACCGCTTCCAATCAAACGAATCGGGAGCGGCTATCATGATACCTCCCTTTCGGAAGACTATGCCTCTGCCAGTGCCATTCGGAAAAGTATTTTATCCTTTCAGAATCTTCCCTCCGAACAGAAAAAAAGCAGGTCACTTTCGACAGAGCTTTCTTCTGTATTATCCCCGGAATCTTTACGCATTATGTCCGAGTACCAAAAGGATTCTGCATTTTTGTTTGAAAATGATTTTTCACTTTTATTGCACCATCAGCTTCTGTCAGAAACCGGCGACTCGCTTCTTTCCTATTCGGACATGACGAAAGCGCTTGCGAACCGAATAATAAATGCCAAAGATAAGTTTCTGTCCTGGAGCAGTTTTTGTGAGCTTCTGAAAACGCGCGAGACCACATATACAAGAATCAGCCGTACACTGTCTCACATATTATTACAGCAAAAAAGTGAACTCACTTCTTCTTATACAAGCTTGCAATCCACTACACTGCCCTATTTGAGAATACTGGGATTCTCTGAGCACGCAAAGCCTTTGCTAAACGAACTGAAACGAACAGCCAAAGCTCCCCTTCTCACTTCGTTGGCCTCTGCCTCCAAAGTGCTTGATACCTCCGGTTTGCAAATGCTTCAATCCGACATCTTTTCTTCCGATTTATATCGAAGCGTATTACAGTATCGAACGAACGCCTTACATGTTAACGAATACAGACGCAAATTATTAATGATTGACAATGAAAATTCCTGCCGATAAGATTATTCCATACGGCAGGAATTTTTTATTTTCTGGTAATGACGGAAAGTAATTCTTCGCAGGAAATACCACATATACGGTCTACGGGGTACATACATTTTCGGTATTTTTCTGTGCTATAACATGTTGCGGCTGATTCAAACACAAAATATACATGTTCTCCGTCGCTGACAAGTTCTTCCAACATAGGAGGAAAACAATGACTTCCTACCAGTTGGAGTGAAAGCCCGTCCTCTCCCTCTATTCTCTCGTAAAGATAAACTACCGAATCGCGATACCTTCCGTTTGAGGCGTTCAATACCATATATATCTTTTCTTCCCATTCTACAAACTCTACCCCTTGGGCATACGCCGGAATATGAATCGTACACTCTTTCTCCGCTTTTAATGTCCCCTGTTTCTGATAAATCCGGTAAGAGGTCAATTCTCCGGATGCTCCCAGTTCTTTGGAATGTGTTCCTACCCACAAACGTTCTTCGTCCCAGGTCACAAAAGATGCGGTCACTCCCAAATAGATCTGTTTGTCGTACTTTCCTATTTCATAGTAGTCTTTTTCCTGTGAAACTGCCTTTTGTAAACTTTCATATGATATCCCGCTGATATATCCTGTTGTACTTTTCGCAATCCAGATATACTCACCATCAAAGGTGATTCCCCCCACGTGATTACGGTCCGGCAAAATCAAGGTTGTCAGAAATTTTCTTTTTTCTTTTTCTTCATTCGATAAAACATATATCACTGAAGGTTCTACCTTTCCCTCAATTCCACTATCATATGCCGTAATTAACATGTAATCACCGGCAATTGATATTCCCTGCGGAACCATCGTATCGGAATACGAATCTCCAAGCTTTGTATAGGACAATCCCGGCACTGCTGTGCTCACCTCGTCTTGATACATGCCCCCAAACATTTCGTATTTATCCAACGTTTCCTCGAATTGTTCTTCATACCTGAAATGTGTACTTGTTTTCGACTTTCCACTTCGATTTTCTATAGAAATTTCAGGAAGAAAAAAAACAGCATGGTTCACCCAACAGCCATACACTGCCCAGATAAACCATGCTATTATTAATATTCTATATACAAATGTTTTTTGCCGTACACTTTTGTTCAAATGTTCCATATAGCACCTTCTCATTCCCCGATTGTTATAAATACAATACATATATATTATTATAACCGATTTTCGGTTTTGGTACTATGAACAAAAAATGTATATTTTGTAAACTTTTGTTAGATGTTTTTTACAATTTCATCCAATACTTTATTTGCTGCATCTTCTTTACTCATTTTTTCCAGTGATTGTGTCGCATTCTCAGTAATCAATGTCAATATATTGGTGTCCGTTCCAAATCCGGCACCTTCCATCTTCAAACTGTTGGCCACAATCATATCCACTTGTTTTTTCTTTCTTTTTTCTATAGAATTTTCAAGCATGTGCTCTGTTTCCATGGAAAATCCGCAAAGATAAGCGTGAATCTTTCCTTCTGTTTTCTGTTCGCCCAGAGTTTTCAAGATATCTCTCGTTCTTGTAAGGGTAATGGCAGAATTTGATTCTTGTTTTTTTATTTTTTCTTCCGCCACACATTCCGGACAATAATCCGCTACCGCTGCTGCCTTTATGATAATATCCTGTCTTCCTGCTTCTTCCATCACAGCCTCATACATATCAGCAGCACTTACTATGGATTTTACATTTACAAACATTGGTGGTTCCAACGCCACCGGACCGGAAATCAACGTCACTTCAGCACCACGCAACATAGCTGCTTTCGCAAGTGCATATCCCATCTTTCCTGTGGAATGGTTGGATATAAAACGTACGGGATCGATTGCTTCTCTGGTAGGCCCTGCAGTTACAAGCACTTTCTTACCCGCAAGGTCTTTCGCCATTGCCAGTTCTTTTAAGATATATTCTACCAGAACTTCTTCCTCCGGCAGTTTCCCGATACCAATATCTCCATTTGCAAGCATACCGGTTACCGGCTCTATAATTTCATAACCATAGCTATCTAATTTCTTCAAATTATCCTGAACGATGCGGTTCTTATACATGTTATGATTCATTGCCGGCGCTATCTGAATCTTACAGGTGCAAGCCATAACGGTTGTAGTCAGCATGTCATCTGCAATTCCATTCGCAATCTTTCCAATTACATTTGCAGTAGCAGGTGCTATCATTACAAGATCTGCCTGTTTGGCAAGTGCCACATGTTCCACAGAAAACTCAAAATTCCGGTCAAACGTATCAATCAGACATTTATTTCCTGTCAACGTCTCAAAGGTCGTCGCCGTTATGAAATTTGTTGCATGCTCCGTCATCAACACATGTACATTACACCCAAGTTTTTTTAACATACGTGCTACATTGGGCATCTTATAAGCTGCAATGCCTCCTGTCACACCCAAGAGAACTGTTTTTCCTTTTAACATATATTCTGGCCTCTCTATATCATTCTGCTGTTTTCATTCTACTGTTTTTATTCTATTGTTTTCATTCTGCTATTCTCATTCTACTGTTTTATCAAGTCCGAGTAAAACTTTTCCAATGGCCGTTACCAAAACAGCTGCAACAATCGCTTCCGGAACACCGTTTGCAAAAATAATTCCTACGATTGCATTATATACTGCACTTAATGCAATTTCTTTTGCAGCCGCAAATTGTTCGCTAAAACAAAAATAAATCAAATGCATTACAAGCAATGTGTTCGTAACAGCTCCGACAATACCTGCCAGAGGTAGCGCCAGCCATTCTCCGCCTTTCTTATTCTTGCACAGCTTTCTGATTCCCACAAATACAAAATACGGTACAACACCTACCAAAATACGTGGTACGAAGCATATAATTACGCTAAAAAAGTTCCCGCCGACTTCTCCCACAGAATAAAAAGGGGAAAATGCAAAGGACAACAGACTCGGATTCATCGTATTGTTAATCAGACTGGTACATCCGAACACAAATCCCAGAAATCCGCCCTTTTTAGGTCCGAGAATAACGGAGCCAATAATAACCGGAACGTGAATCAAGGTTGCCTTAATTACTACTAAATTGATGTATCCCAAAAATGGGATGAATGCCATGATGATAATGATTGCCATAAAAAGGCCGGTCAATACCATCTCATACGTTTTTTTGTTCATTTTGAACACTCCTTTTTCTTATGATACAGTTTTCTTGCGAAATACCGTTCATAATGGAGTTTAACACAAACGGCAGAATATAACAAGTTTTCTGTCATATTCTGCCGTTTCTATTTATCATTTCGTAATTATTGTGCATTCGGTATGATTCTTTCCTGTCCACCCATGTATGGTCGCAAAGCTTCCGGAATGCTTACGCTTCCGTCTTCCTTCAAGTTATTTTCTAAAAATGCAATCAACATACGCGGCGGAGCTACCACCGTATTATTTAAGGTATGTGCAAAATACTTTCCGTTCTTTCCGGTAACACGTATTTTCAGTCGACGCGCCTGTGCATCTCCTAAATTAGAGCAGCTTCCTACTTCAAAATATTTTTGCTGTCTTGGAGACCATGCTTCTACGTCAATCGATTTCACCTTCAAGTCTGCCAAATCGCCGGAACAACATTCCAATGTTCTAACCGGTATATCCAGCGAACGGAATAAATCTACCGTATTCTGCCATAATTTATCAAACCACATCGGTGACTCTTCCGGATTACATACCACAATCATTTCCTGCTTCTCAAACTGATGAATACGGTATACACCACGTTCTTCAATACCATGTGCACCCTTTTCCTTACGGAAACATGGAGAATAACTGGTTAATGTCTTTGGTAATTCTTCTTCTTTCAAAATAGTGTCAATAAATTTACCAATCATGGAATGTTCACTCGTTCCAATCAGGTATAAGTCTTCGCCTTCGATTTTATACATCATGGCATCCATCTCTGCAAAACTCATTACACCTGTCACAACATCACTACGAATCATAAAAGGTGGTACGCAGTAAGTAAAACCACGATTAATCATGAAGTCTCTTGCGTAAGAAATCACTGCCGAATGTAAACGCGCGATATCTCCCATTAAGTAATAAAATCCGTTTCCGGCTACTTTTCTCGCGCTATCTAAATCAAGGCCCTGAAAACTTTCCATAATCTGGGCATGATACGGAATCTCGTATTCCGGAACTACCGGTTCTCCGTAGCGTTTCACTTCTACGTTTTCACTGTCATCTTTTCCAATCGGAACAGACGGATCAATAATATTCGGAATCACCATCATGATATTTCTGATTTTTTCCTGCAGTTCTGCTTCTTTCACTTCTAACTCTGCTAAACGGTCCGCATCTTTTGCAACTTGTTCTTTCAAAGCTTCTGCTTCTTCTTTCTTGCCCTGTCCCATCAGCGCACCAATCTGCTTCGATATTGTCTTTCGATTTGCACGAAGTGTATCTGCTTCCTGTTGCGTAGCTCTTGCCTGTGCATCAAGTTCAATCACTTCATCTACCATTGGCAGTTTATTATCCTGAAATTTATTTCGAATATTTTGTTTCACAATCTCAGGGTTTTCTCTTAAAAATTTTAAATCAATCATTCCAATTCCTCCTAATCTGGATGTATATTGTCAACACAAGACCGCTCATCCTGTCTTCGTGTGTTATTCAAATCAGCTTTGCTGATATAATAGGAATTTTACAATGATTTCCCAAATCTTGCAAGTATTTTATTCATGTCTTAACGCTTCTATCGGATTCAGATTAGCTGCCTTGTATGAAGGAAGTAATCCAAATACAATTCCGATTATCATGGAAAAAAGGACTGCTCCTACTGCTGCCGGTATGCTAATTGCAACCAATGTGCCGGTAACTTTTGAAATCACTTCTGCCAATATAATACCCATAATGACTCCAACTATTCCGCCTAAACTTGTCAAAACAACAGCCTCCGTCAAAAACTGCCACAATACTTTTGATTTTCTTGCACCAATCGCCTTTTTCAGCCCAATTTCCTGTGTACGCTCTGTTACGGATACCAACATGATATTCATAACACCAATTCCACCTACCAGCAGAGAAATTCCGGCAATCCAGATCAACATGGTATTCGTAGCCTGACTTAAATCCTGTATTGCTTTTGCCTGTTCCAACAAATCGATCGCGCGGTATTCTAAGGTATCTTCTTCTACCATCAGATACGAATTGAGGATTTCCGCACTCTTTTTTCCTGCCGCGGTCATATCTTCTGTCTTTTCCACCGTTAATACCAGCTTCTGTGGTTCATCATATCCGTACAATGCCGGCCAGACGGCAGATGGTACATACACACGTCCGTTGCTGGTCTGTGCGTACATATAATAATCTTCTATATCATTAATCACCGGCTCAAATTTGCTTGCTTTCTCTATTACACCAACGACAATAAAAGGTTCTTTTTTTATCTCTATCGTTTTCCCTACCGGGTCTTCCCCCGGAAATAAAGCCTCCGAAGATTCGGCGTCCAGAACAGCAACTTTCCGAAACTTCGTATAATCACCTTCATGAAATACGCGTCCTTTTCTGACTACATAATTGCACACATCAAAATACTCTTTTTCTACTCCAAATATGCTCCCGCCGGACATTCCAATATCTTTGTTATATATTGTATTATAAGTCTCACGTGACACATATGTGGTAGCACCCTTGACGTTCTCGATTGCTTTTATTTCTGACAGTGTATTTTCTGTTATAACCGGAACGCCATCCGGAATTCCATAGTATTCCATTTCATATGCATAGTCGCCTTGATACAATTCCACTGTTACACTATTATCACCTGCACCGATTAAATTTTCTTTAATCTGCTCATTCGTTCCCTTTATAGTAGAAACGATTGCTATGATAGCTGCAATACCAATAATAATACCTAACATGGTAAGGAACGAACGCATTTTGTGTGACCATATTCCCTGAAAGGATAATCTGATATTTTCCAACATGTTATGCTTCCTCCTTAATAATACATT
>JAZSCW010000073.1:0-33754 GCA_045530835.1 Lachnospiraceae bacterium
GGAAATATCTCTTGTGTGTGTAAGAAAAGATGGAATGTATCTGGGAACGGATGCACTTTCCAACATGTGTAGCTCAATAGCAAAGCATGTGGAGGGATTGGAACATTTCCACTTCCACTTATTAAGACACACATTTACCAGTAATCTGTTAGCAAGCGGTGCACCACCAAAGGATGTGCAGGAACTCTTGGGACATTCGGCAGTAAGTACCACAATGAATATTTACGCCCACGCTACAAGGGAAGCCAAGAGAAATTCAGTAAGACTTTTGGATAAAGTAGCAGGGAACGATTAAGACGAAAAAAACACTTTTTCCCTTATCATTTCCTCATAAGGGAAAAAATAAGGGAAAAGTGCAAAATACATAGATGTTGATGGGCTGGAGTGCCTGAAAATAGAGGTAAGTTGTGAACAAAGGCAAGAAAATTTCAGGTTTACAAAGTATAGATTTAACATGAAACAAGCATATAGCTATTATGAAGAATGGATTCTTTGTAATGGCTATTATTTTTTTTCTTACTTGACAATTCCGGTTAAGACATTTATATTATAGCTATTAAACGCGTTTAATAAGGAGAAAACATGGATAAAAGAAATCTTGAAACAACCAAACAGGCATTATTGGAAGCAACGGAGAAGCTTATGACCGGCTGTGATGATCCGGCGCTTGTGACTTCAAGAAATATTGCCGGAGAGGCAGGCGTGAATGTCGCGATGATTAATTATTGCTACGGTTCGAGAGAGGCTCTTTTGCTCGCTGTTTTTAACCGGATACAGGCTGCGGCGCTGACATCGAATCCTGCTTTTGTCAAAATTTTGGAAGGCGGACTTTCGCCGAAAGAGAAACTGATTGAAATACATATAGAGTCTATCAAAATGATGCTGACGTATTTCAATTATGCCAAAGCGATTACCAAATATGTTCTTATGAACCGTAAAATAGACGATGAAAGAAAAAGCCTTTCTTTTATTACGGAACATTTCGCCGGACGAAAAACAGAAGCGGAGTGCAGGTTGATTGCGTTTGAGCTTTCGAGTCTTCATGAACTGACGATTCTGCGACATGAGGAAATCAGGGAAACCTGCGGGATTGATTTGAAAAATGATACTGATTTGAGAAATTATGTGACAAGACATATCAACATGTTTCTTGACGTATAGGATGCAGGGGCAAAATGTGCCGTGCACACTATTTGCTTTGACTGATTATAATGTTTACGGGAGGAGTATCAGGCATGTATATTCATAAACTTTCTGATTTGCCGCAGACAGAGGAGATGCATTTCGGCGGCAAAGCAAATTCCCTTCATATGTTAATGAAGCATCGATTAAATGTTCCGGACGGTTATGCGATTGCGGCGGAAGCATTTTCTGATGGTGTCTTATGTAATGAAGCAAAAATGGAACTGGATCATCTGATAGAGAAATTATCCGGTAAAGATACGTATGCAGTCCGTTCTTCCGCGATTGGAGAGGATGGTGCGAGCGATTCCTTTGCGGGCGCTTATGAGACGGTATTGGATGTTTCTGCAGATAAAATCCCTGAAGCTGTTCAGACGGTAGCGGAATCTGCATACAGTGAAAGAGTGGCCGTGTACGGAGCGTCCCGCAATGCAGATTACGGACGGATTGCAGTTGTGATACAGCGTTTTATCAAACCTGAATTTGCAGGTGTTCTTTTTACGGCAGATATCATCCGGGCTTCTACGGGTGTTATGGTTGGAAATTTCGTAAAAGGTGTTGGTGAAGCCCTTGTTTCCGGTGAAGGAATGGATGGCGAGATTCGTTTTAATGCCTTGAACTATGCTTATGAAGGACCGTCTGAATTGACCCCGTACGCCAGACAACTGTATAAAAGTGCCCGCAAAATCGTGATGATTTACGGCTGTCCCCAGGATATTGAATGGGCGGTGCACAAAGGAAATGTACATATTCTCCAGGCAAGACCGATTACAACAATGCATAAGAATATACCTGAGGAATTCCTGTTTAATGATTCCCTGTGTGAGGAGTTACTTCTTTCCAAAACCAACGTGGGAGAGATTTTTCTTCGTCCGGTTTCTCCGGCAACCTATGGTATCCTTTCCATGGTAAAAGAAATAATCGGAATTCCTTTGATTTCAAATGTTTGCGGACAGTTGTACTTAAATATCAGCGGTTTGTGCTCCCTGTTCGTATCATTTGGCTTCAGGAAAGAAAAAGCTTATGGCATTATTTCCGAAATTGCGGGAGGAATTCCCGATAATCTGGATATTCCCGTTTATCCTTTTGATAAAAGACTATTTTTGCAAAAAATTAAGAATATTATTAAAGATGCATTGCGTCAGAAAGCAGGCAGCTATGATTTCGGTAAAGATTTTAGAAACAGAATTTCAGAAATCGGCATTGCTTTATCAGAAGAAATCAGAGAGGTTTCTTCGAAAGAAGAATTAAAAGCTTTATGGGAAATGAAATGTACAGCATATATGAGCAAGACGCTTTCTGCAATCATGACAGGATTATCCGTGAAATCACTTTTTACGACACGGGAAAAGCTGGTTAAGGTTTGCGGGCCGGAATTGGCGGACAGTCTGTTGTCGAATTGTTCGGAGAATGGAAATATTGAAAGTATTGCAACCCTGCTTGCGATAGAAGATGTTTTTCGGGGAGAAATGACGAGGGAAGAGTATGTCAGAAGATATGGCCACAGACATGCGGATGAGATGGAACTGTCTGCGCCGTATCCTTATGAGAATCCGGAATTTCCGGAGAATGTGATCGCAGATTATATTGCTTCAGGAATTGACGCCTATGAAATGAAAGCCGGACAGGAGAAACGAAGGGAAGAAGCGATAAAGGAATTTGAGCGTAAATATCCTTCGAAAAAGGCATGGCTGAAACGATTGCTGCATAAATATTCACATGCAGTAGCCTCAAGGGAAGTCGTTCGAAGTGATGCATTGCGACTCTTTTGTATGATCAGGGAATTTTATCTGAAAGCAGGTGCACTTACCGGACTGAATGAGAAGATTTTTCTTCTATATCTTGATGAAGTGCTGTCTTTGCTTGGCGGTCAGGACTTTGATGCCTATTTATTGGAGAAGCGACAAATAAATTATAAAAGACAGCTTGCGATGCCCAATTTTCCTGTTATTATTTGCGGGCGATTTGTACCCGATGAGTGGGAGCAAAGCGGTGCGGTAAGCGGTTATTACCGTTTCGGCGAAACAAATGGTGAGGATACAGACGGCGTTATTACGGGGGTTGCAGGGTCCTGCGGTCATGTGGAAGGAATTGCAAGGGTCTTAAAATCAATTGATGAAGCAGATACACTAATCGCCGGAGAGATTCTTGTGGTTCCTGCCGCGAATATCGGCTGGGTTAAATTGTTCCCCAAGGTATCAGCAATTGTTACGGATATCGGTGCGCCGTTATCACATGCGGTCATTGTGGCGCGTGAGCTTGGTATTCCTGCTGTTGTGAGTTGCAGGAATGCTTCCGGGATTATCAAGACAGGGGAGCGTATTAAAGTAGACGGAAGTGCCGGCAAGGTAATTCTGTCAGAACGCATGTAATGCCTGCTTTGTCAGACCGGGATTGCGTACATCCACATTGCAATCATCAGGCATTCTTTTTGATGATTTTAGTTTTTGGATGTGATATAATTGTCAAGGTAAACAGAAAAGAAAATTGAAGTTTAAGGAGAAATGAATTGAGTAATTTAATGGAAGCAGATGCATGGATGCACATGGTGTTAAGTTCCGGTACACCTCTTCATGTTTGTGAAAAAAGGTTTCGGGAATTCACTCTTGCGCAAGATAGTTTTATTAGAGATGAGATACAAAAAAATATTATTCCGGATTTAGAAAAAAGAGGATATGAGGATTCTGCAGAAGCATATAAAAAAATATTAGCTGTATTGGAAAATATAATTGCAGAAAAGCAATAGCGTGATGAATTGTTTTTAGAAAACCTTGCTTTGTGAAACGCTTGGCATGGTGAAAATAGAAGAGGATTTTTATAATACGATACATTGATGTTAGCGATAGAATATAAGGTAAAAATGCATGTGGTTTATGCATGGTAGTATGTCCTTTTGGAAAGCGAGGATACCCAGAATGAAAAAAGAAAAAAGTAAAAAACGAAGTGGAAAAATTATATGGATTATTGGATTATGTTTATTATTTTCGGGCATTGTGTGGGTAGTGTATACCTCCCGTGTCAAAGTCGGAAATGACAGAGCAGAGTTTGAACGTCAATATCAGAGATATTTAGTTTGTGATATCCCTAATGATGTGAATGAGTTTCGTTTTGTTAACAAAGAGGGTTTGTTCGCGAAATACTTTTGCTATTCATTTGTGTTAAGTGAAGAATCATATAATGCTTATAAAGAAACAGTATTAAAAAAATATTCCGTAGATATTTCGGATGAAGAGCAATTGGCATATGGTTATGCACATTGGTATGGGATGAAAGTTTCGGATGTAAACAAGGATAATCCGGATTATATTTTAGATGATTTTCCTTTCGGATTACCTTTTGAAAGGATAATAGAAGATGATATCAATGAGTATTCGATTATTCTCTATAGTCCGTGCGGAACAGGATCAAGGGAGTTTGGTGTTCTTTGCAATGATACGGAACATAGAATTGTTTGCTTTTATGCCGACCAAATAAGATAAAGTATCAGGTTTTGGGCGTAATTGAAAACAGCTGTAATAATAAAGTTTGAGAAATAAAAAAATAATAAGATGTTTTAAGTATTTCATGTTAAAAACTCTACTGTAGATGCTGTAGAGTTTTTTTTATATTGACAATCTAACGACTGTTAGATAAAATAAACCTAACAACTGTTAGGCAGGGGTGTAATATGAATATAACAAAAAATAAAATTTTGGATGTTTCTTTAGAATTGTTTTCACAAAAAGGATATTCAGCAGTTTCGATTAGAGATATTTGTAAGTTTGTAGAGATCAAAGAAAGCTCCGTTTACTATCATTTTGAAAATAAGCAAAGCATTTTTGATGCACTTTTGAATATGTTTACTGAAATTGCAAAAGGTATGATGACACAGCTTGAAAATGGTATTGCAAACGGTCAGAATTCTTTTTTAGATGGTTTTAATACCATTGCCAATTGCTTCTTTGAGCAATATCTTATGGATGATTTCTGCAATAAGGTTATGCGGATTATGCTTATTGAGCAGTTTAATAGTGAAGATGTCCGAAAACTGTATCAACACTGGCTTATGGAAGAACCCCTTAATTTTCAAAGAAAAATCTTTTCTGTGTTAGTAAGCGGCGGTATGATTACAAATCATGACAGTGAGTATCTTGCAATAAAGTATTATGCTCCAATTTATTTCTACGCACAGAAATGGTTGTTTAGCGGAGAATTAACTGAAGAAAACAAAGCATCATTCCGTGCAGATGCATATAAACATATGCAGATATTTTTTGAGGAAATAGGAGGTTGTAATGGCTAAAAATATTATTATTACCGGAGCCAATCAGGGCATTGGTTATTATATGGCAGAAAAGTTACTTTCAGAAGGAAATAAGGTATCGGTTTTGGATATTGAAACAGAAAATTTGGCAAATCTTAAGATGCAATACGAAAGCCTGCTTTTTTACAAGGTGGATTTGAGAAATTATGATGAAATAAAAGCGGCTGTTGATCAAACGGTTGCAGCGTTTGATACCATTGATATTGTTGTTCATAATGCCTGCAAATGTACTTTTGAAAGTGAAAAAGAAACGGATTTTGATACCTATAGGGATGTTTTTGAGGTCAATTATTTCGGTGCATTACGTTTGGTAAAATGTGTTACTCCCTATATGAGCGCACAAAAATCGGGACGTGTGATTTTTGTGAGTTCAGGGGTAGGCGTGACGGGCTTTATGAATATCTCACCTTACAGTTCCACAAAGGGAGCGTTAGAAGCGTTGGCAAAATGTATGAGAATTGAGTATGCCAAAGATAACATTTCTTTTCATATCATGCATCCGCCTCTTACCAGAACAAAATCGGCTTCACCTCTTCCGGTTCCGGATGAGTTTAAGGCATTGCCCGAGAAGGTCGGTTACGGACTGGCAAAGCATATAAATGCAAAGAGGTTTATTATTTGTCACAGCTTTAACCAGAAGATACAAACACTCGGCTGCTATTTGTTTCCGACGAAAATGGGTGATTTGCTTTCAAAGTTGACAGCAAATTACACTGAAGAAAAAAATTGAGCAAATATCAAAACGGTTCAATTCAGGTGATATAATTATGGTAAAAAAATTAAGATATGGTAATACAAATACCTTTTTGGTTCGGGGAGAAAGTGAATATTTGCTTGTTGATACTGACTATGCAGGAACATTGGCGGCGTTTTATGGAGCAATAAAAAAATACAATATAAAAGTAAGGGACATTTCGTATATGTTAGCGACACATTATCATCCGGATCATATCGGATTAGTTAGTGAATTGATGAAGCAAGGAGTAAAGCTTCTTGTGATTGATACACAGTATTCAAATATTCATTATTCCGATGAAATTTTTAACAGAGATAAACGATTAAACTATGAAAGTATAAATGAAAATGATGTAATAGTTATTAGCTGCAGGGAGAGTAGGGAATTTCTAAAAGATATGGGCATTTCAGGAGAAATTATTACTACAATAAGTCATAGCGAGGATAGTATTTCATTGGTATTGGATAATGGTGTATGTATTATAAGAAAATTCAGAAGTAGGGTGAGAACAATTCCGATATGTAGAGAGAAGAGCTTGACAACCAAGCTCTTCATTTATTATACTATTGTTTAGCAACTAAACAATAAGGAGGGGGATCATGTTTTTATTTGAAGATATCTATCGGTTAATCAATAAGTATAATCAAAAAACTAAGACAGCAAAGAAATATGGAACAGACGATTTGTTGTATTCTGCAGAAGTTCACATGATTGAAATAATAGGTTCTTATGAAAAAATTACAACAACCAAATTAGCAAATACGTTGGGAATTACAAAAGGTGCAGTATCGCAAATTACACATAAATTACTAGAGAAGAATCTAATTGTTAAAATTCCCTCTACTGAGAGAAACAATGAGGTTTTGATTTCCTTAACAGAAAAGGGAAGAATTGTATATTCTTATCATCAAAATATGCATAAGAACATGATAGAAAGAATTGATTCTGTATTATGTGATTTATCAGAAGAGGGAAAAAGAGCTTTCGTTCAGATAATCCAAGTAATAGATGAATCACTGGATAATATGTAGGAGGAGATGTGTATGCGGTTTAAAGTATTAGGAGAAAAAGGTAATCCGGTAGTAGTAATGCTCACCGGTTCATTTTGTCCGGGAGAATGTTTAGAGTATCTTTATTCACGGATGAAAAAATATTATGTTATTGTTCCTACATATAATGGTCATTACAAAGACTCCAAAGATTTTACAACCAGAGAAAACGAAGCAAAAGAAATCAGAGAATATCTTTATGCGTTGGGTGTTGAACAGATTCATATGATTTATGGACAATCCATGGGGACAGAAATAGGAATGGAGCTTTACAGACAACTTTCTGAGGACGGAATCAAAGTATACAAAATGTTTTTTGATGGGGCACCTATGATTCGGCTTTCAGGAGCATATAAGGCATTTATGCGATTCAAATTCGCTACAATGATTAAAATGTTTAGGGATAAGACGGTAGATGATGCTATGAATATGAAATTTTTAAAACAATTTGCAGGTAATAAACTCAACAGTTTAAAGCCAATGATAGAGTCTTTGGTAATGATAGCACCATATTTATCGAAAAACTCTCTTAAAAATGAAGTGGAATGCTGTTATACGTTTGATTTTCCTGCTTTAGATGATGCTATGCAAAAGAATACCTATTTCTTTTATGGTGAAGATGAAAAAGCATATAAGTCATGCTATAAGTTTATACAAAAGGCATATCCGAATGCAAATTATTGTGTTGAGAAAAACCATGGACATATGACTTATTCTTGTGAATGTACTGATGAATATGTTAATTTACTGCAGGAAATTATTGAAACAAAATGAAATATTTCGCAGAAATATGACAAGTATTGTTTTAGCATTGCACACAATATTTGTAGGTAAAATTGTTCGTAATTTTTCTTTTGATAAGTATCGTGCAAATCACAGCGCCAAAAGAGGCGGAGGTGAAATGATGGTGGTTTTGGATGAATTGGCCGAGGTGATTACGGGTTCTGAAAACGTGGAAGCGGAATATGAGCGGAAAGAGTTGGTGATGACCATTAATGAGTTTTTATACTCTGTATCGGAACGTGACAGAGATATTTTCGTAAGAAGATACTTTTATGTGGAAGATACGGCTTGTATTGCAAAAAGTCATTGTTCACTCATATTTTACCTACAGTTGTCAGGCTTGCGTTATAAAACTTCATACGGAATTGCTTTGGCGTGTATCCGGTTTGCCGGTGAAAGGCTTTTGTAAAATGACTCTGCGAGCAGAAGGAAAGAGAATATGCTATCTTTGAATATGAATAATCAGTTTTTGTAAGTAGAGCGCCGGCTGTTTTAATGCGAATATTCATCAGATAATCGCCAAAGCTTTTTCCCGTTTCTTTTTTGAAAAGTGTAGCAAGATAACAGGCATTCAGGTTGGCTATTTTAGCAAGGGTTTCAAGTGTAATTTTCTCGTTAAAATGAGAGTCTATGTAGTTTAAACAGAGTAGTATCGGTTTAGAATACAGGCTCTCTTTTTTGTATGATCTGACTGTTTCCACAAAGACAGTCCATAGTTCGCGACTAAGTTCAATGATTTCGTCAATCGTCTGGGCTTTATCCGCTTTTTGGATGTACAAATCACTTGTTGAATATACGGTTTCCTGTGGTATTCCGCCTTCTATCATGTATCGTGTGGCAAGACCTGTATTAATGATAAAAAGATATCTAACATTTCTGACGGGATCATCCGAAAGCTTACCTTGTAATTCGGGATTAATAAGTCGCACGGATTCTTCGATTGCTCTTTCGTCACCATTCATCAGATAGTGAAAACGTTGAGTTTCTTCCTGATATGTAGTATGCACAAATCCGCTTTCGGCATTGTTATGCAGAAGTTCCAGTATTTCATCAAAACCAATGATTCTTTTATCGTCGTTATTTTTCATGCTGTTTCCCTCATTTTCAATCCGGATTGTATATTTTTCTTGCTATATTTTGCAATGTAGTGTTCCTATGGATTTCTGATTCTTATTATAAAATTCATTAGGATTCACATTATGTGAATGATTCTTAAAATAGTATAAAGATTATAACATAAATTTAAAGTTTGTAATATACATTACATAAAGTTTTTTTTAGTATTAGTAAAGATAAATGAGGAAAGAGGGATATCATGAACATACTTTTTACCGAAAATTCAGAAAAAAAAGTTGTAAAGTTAAGGCCGGAAACAGTGAAGGATCTTGCTCTTTGGGAGATCGTTGATAATATTACATGTAGTGAAAAAGAAAAGGTGATTCTAAGAGATATTTTTTCAAAGATACCTGTGGATGCGGAAGATATCAGATACCGACAGGAAATTATGATGGATTTCATGGCGAGTGAAGGGCTTACAGATGAGCTTACAGAAGCACTTGGACTGATTGAAACACTGAAAGATTATGGTAGTTTTAAAACTCCCATGCTGCAAAATGATAATTCTCTTTATGCGATTCTTGAGAAACTCAGGGAACTTTCGGTATATGTAAATGTATCGGAAGCAATCGTGAACTGTTTGAAGAAATATCAGATAGCATCAGCCGGATTGCTTAAAATATTCGAACAGGTGAATGAAGTGGTCAGTGACGAAAACTTTGAACAAACCAAAAAGGATATTCATCAGATGATGGAAGATTTGTCAAATGTAAGAGGTGCAATGGTAGGTGTTAACTTTACGCCGGATTTGAATATCGAACAGGTTATGGCGGTTGAATTTCTTCCGTACAGGGTAAGGTCTAAATATAAATTTGCTGAATTTGCTGTCTCAATGAGTAATGTCATAAATGCAGGTTCATCATCGAATTCGATTGGTGCGCCGCCGGTTAGTGCCGGAGTGTTAGATCCGCTTTTGGTAACCATGACACCTCAGATTGAGAAACATTTGAAGAAGCATTTTGCTAAAATCAAACAAACTATGATAAAATATGTTAAAACGGATGGAAGTTTTATCACTGAGTTGTATGAAGGCTTGATTTTTTATCTTACGATGGCGAAGTTTGCAAGACGGTTGCGTAGTGAGGGATGCGAAATATGTATGCCTGAATTAACACAGCAGTATGGAACGTTTGAGGTAAAGGATTTATATAATGTAAGACTTTTCTTTGCACGGGAAAAGAATATCGTAAAAAATGATTTTTCATTTACACCTAAGGAGAATCTGTATATTCTTACCGGTCCGAACCGAGGCGGAAAAACGATTATTGAACAGGGATTGGGTATCATATCTGTTATGGCTTCAATAGGTTCTTTTGTCACAGCCTCCGCTTGCGTGGGGCAACCTTTCAGAAATGTATTAACACATTTTCCGATAGATGAGAATCTTACGATTAATTACGGAAGACTGGGAGAAGAAGCGGTTAGAATTAAAGAAATAGTAAAAGAGGCAGATGATAGAACACTTATACTTTTCAATGAAACTTATTCCACGACCAGTGCAACGGACGGACTCTATCTTTCAATGGATTTGCTTCGTCTTTTAAAAGAGTTAGGAACTGCTGTCATATTTAATACTCACATTCACGAACTTGCGAAGTCAATCGAAGAAATGAATCAATGGGAAGGTGAGAGTGACGTGGTAAGTATTGTGATGGAGATAAAAGATAATGTAAATACTTTCCGAATCAAAAGAAGTGAACCGGAATTAAAATCCTACGCGAGAAATATTGCGGAAAAATATGAAATTACTTATGAACAAATGAGACAAAACAGAATGATTCTGTAAAAATATTTTTTGAGTTCTTAATAATTTGGGAGACAAAAGTTATGTCATTATCAAGTTATATTTTCTGTAAAATGTGCAAAAAGTCAGACCGAAAGAGAGACGAAGGTCTGAGCATACCGGATACCGTTGAATATATCAGAGATATCCGATATGGGGAAAATAAAAAATATCATATTTTGGATATATGCTGTCCTAAGAATGTGAATGGGAGAACTGTTGAAAGAAAAAAAGAGAAACTTCCCGTTATCGTAAATGTGCACGGTGGCGGTTATGTATATGGCAGCAAGGAAGTTTATCAATTTTATACAGCGAGTTTGGCAGAAAAGGGTTTTGCGGTAATCAATTATAATTACAGACTTGCACCCAAGCATAAATTTCCGGCACCGATAGAGGATTTGAATGCAGTGCTGGAATGGCTTCTCATACATCAGGAAGACTATTCGTTTGATCCGCAAAAAGTTTTTTTAATAGGGGATTCTGCCGGTGCTCAGATTGCATGCCAGTATGGCGTTTTGTATTCTAATCAGAAATATGAAAAGATAATGGAACTGAAAAAACCGCAGATTACAATAAGAGCATTAAGCTTTGGATGCGGTACGTATGATCTCAAGAAAATAATTCAGGAAGAAGGCTGTAAGGGAACTTTTAAAGATTATCTCACAAAGAACCCATCCGGATACGGTAATAAACTGGACATAATAAAATACATAACAAACGAATATCCACCGGTATATCTGTTTAGTGCAAAAGGCGATTTTCTTATGGAAGAATGTAAAACCATGGCAAATCTGCTTATGGACAGAGGTGTTAAATGTCAGTATAAAATATACGGAAATGAGCAGACTGGCCATGTTTTTCATGTTGATATGAAAAATGAATTCAGTGCTGAGGCAAACCGGGAACAGACAGAATTTTTAAAAAGATTTCTTATGTAAAAAATGCTGTTGTTGCTCCAATAGTTTATTCCATTTCAATGATAATAAGTTCGGGACGGTTAAAAATGCGCGGAACAGCAGTTGTGCTTCGTGAAAGACCGCGACTCACAATCAAGGTTTCCTCTTCATAGTCGTATCGTCCACCGGCGTAATCCGGGAAAAGTCCCTGGTTGGGCGCAAAAAGACCGTTTAAAAGAAAGGGGATACGCCATTGGCCACCATGAGCATGACCTGAAAGAATTAAGTCAAAATCATAGTTTTGATATTGTTGAATGAGTTCAGGTCTGTGAGATAACAATATTGTAAAAAGTGTATCATCTGCCTCTTTGTCTACTTTTGCAAGCTGTTTGGAAATGGAATCCTGCGCTTTGGCATAAACCAATGCATCAGGGTCATCCACGCCGCAAAGGTTGAACCGTTGACCATTGGCTTCCACGGTGATGCATTTTCCGCTTAAAATGGTTACGTTACTTGACTCCACAACAGAAAGAATTGTTTGGATATCCCGACTCCAATATTCATGGTTTCCGGTTACGTAAAAGCAAGGGTATTTGGATGATAATGCTTTCAGCGTATACTCGGCGTATTCATAGTTTTTATTGTCATCAAAAATATCACCGCCAAGCAGCACAATGTCCGGAGACGAAGCATCGACGGCATTTATCAGCGTACGTTGATCTTTTCCGTACCATTCTCCATGCAAATCTGTAAGAAGGGCAATTGTGACATTGCCCGATAGTTTTTCTGATTCAATTCTATAAGTAACGGTTTTTAAACGCATATCACAACAAAGCATAAAAAACAGAAACAAAACAGCACAAGCTGTCAGACGTATCAGAAGTTTTTTGTGTTTTATCATTTTGTCAGAACTCCTTTGAAAAGATAGTATGATTTCAAAACATTATTTTTTTAATAATATCATAATTTTTAATGTTTTGAAAGGAAGACAACAAATGAAATATAAGAAATTCTTTCTTATGATATTTTATTAAAAAAACTGATTTTGTGAGGATAGAATCAGTTTTTTAATTGTTTTATTTATATAAGCGCTTATAAAGATAGGGAAGGAGGAGCCGATGGAAAAGTATGAACAGGAACGTATCTATGACTTATATTTTGATACGGTATATAAGGTTTGTTTTTTGTATATGAAAAATCATGCAGATGCCCAGGATTTGACGCAGGAAACCTTCTGTCAGATGCTCCGCAAACCGTTTCACTATGAATCTGATGAAAAAGCAAAGGCATGGTTGATTGTAAGCGCATCAAATTTATGTAAAAACCAGCTGAAAAAATGGTGGATGCGAAAAATTGTTTCGTATGATGATTCCATTGGTGATAGTTTAGCCGGATTAGATGATTTAGCGGGAACGCAGGGTGAGGTACTAAATGAAATTTATCAGACGGTGATGGGTCTTGACAAAAAATATGCAATACCTACGTACCTGTATTATTATGAAGGCTATACAACTGCTGAAATTGCGAATCTTTTAGAAGTGAATCAGTCAACGATTCAGACACGTCTGGCAAAAGCACGTAAGCTTTTGCGTTTAGAATTTGATGAAGCCTGAAAAACAGCAATAACAGAAAAGCAATTCTTTAGAGAAAGGATGATTAATGATGAAGAAGAGTGAGTATAGAAAAGCAGTAGAAATGATAAAACCTGATGAGGGAGTAAAAGAAGTTATTTGGGAAGAGATTGTGAATGAGAATACAGAATTGGTAAAGAAGTCTTCTAAAGTCCGCAAGGGCTGTGTATGGGGATATGTGGGTGCAGCTTTGGTATTAATTTGTGTCGTTGGTGTTTCAGCTCCGGTTGTTGCATCCGAAATCCGTTCTCTGATTTTAAGAGAGACTCCTTCTTATGAGCCCTTAAGCGATGCAATTGAAACTTCTGTTTTTACAAAATCCGATGAGCATATTCAGGTAACCGTAGAGGAACTTTTGTCAGATGGTGTTGTTGTGGATATGACGGTAAAATATACTGCATTGGATGAAATCGGAAAACAGTGGCTTGCTGCATTCGAAGTAGGTTCCGATCAATATATTTTTAGCATAAATCTTAAGCCTCATATGAGTAACACCATAGAATACGGCGTGAATTTTAGTTACGGAACTGTTGAACTGAAAGACCGAGCAACAGAAACAGAACGTGTTTTCTTAGTTGGTTTGCAGACATCGGGACGCACTTACAGTGATAATCTGGGTGTGTTTACATTTCCTTTAACAGAAACAACCGAAACGACGATGCTTGATATTTCCGGAAATGTAGAAATCAGGTCCTTTCAGCTTCAGGGGGAAGGTGTTGCATCTGAATATTATACGCCGACCTATATTGAAATTTCACCGATGTCATTTGTTATTTATGCAAATAATCATGGTGTGTATGAACGTATTCAAGAGGGCGATTACAGGAAAGAGAAATGGTTATTGCCGGACGAAGAGATTGATTCTCTTGAAAAGAATTCCTATTTTGTGATGAAAGACGGAAGTGTTGAACAACTCCCGCCCGGTGCGCATAACGCGACGCATTCCAAACCGGAGAATATGTATTCGGATGTAATGCTCTACAGTGAGAGATTCCATAATTACTCTGATGATTATCAGGCAATTCCTAAAATCATGAATTTGGATGATTTTGAAGCAGTTGTAATCAACGGCGTACGTTTTGAATTTGAATAATAGAATATTGAATCAATTACACCGGCGGGATGATTCCTGCCGGTGTTTTTTGCGTTCGGAAAAAAAGCGCTATGTATGAAGTGTTCTTTTTCCGTTTATTTCTTCAAAACGACCACTTATTTGTATTCTGTTTTATTTTGATTCTATTTATGTTAAAGTTATTTTAAAGAAAAAGCAGTGCATTATTTTATTGATATTTGAGATGAAAATAAGGAGAAAATTCAATGTTGATAAAAACTAAAATTTCATCGGAATTTGACGGGTTGGAAATACAGGTTTGTCATCATGAGAATACTGATGAAGTACAGGAGACTGTCTTGGCGTTGCAACAGTTTTTTGATAAACAATATTTAGGATATGATGCGAAAGGAGCGGCAGGGATTCTTAGAGCCAATAATATCCTTTGCTTCTATGCGGCCGGTACGAAGGTATATGCCAAAACAGGAACGAAAGAATATGTTGTTGAAAAGAAACTCTATGCATTGGAAGAAGAACTTGCCAACAATAATTTTGTCAGAATTTCCAAATCAGAAATTGTAAATATCAGACATATACGCAAGGTTGATATGAATATAGCGGGAACGATTAAAGTAATTCTGTCGGATGGAAGTGAGACCTATGCTTCAAGACGAAATGTGACTAAGTTAAAAACTGCATTAAGAAGCCATCTTAAGAAAGGGGAGAGCGTATGAAAAAAATAATGATGCGAGGATTTTTTAGTTTTTTGATATCAATTTTTTTGGGGGTTCTTACGAATCTGTTAATTGAATTGATTGTGAGTGTGGGGTTCGGGGTTGAACATTTTACCACAATTTCAAACGGTCTTCTCAGATTGACCGGTGCACCTACACTTGCTGCTTATTTATTTGCTTTATCATACGGGATTATCGGATTTGCGTTTGCAAGCGGTACCTTTATCTATGAGCTTTCTAAAATCGGTTATCTGATACAGAATGTGTTGTATTATCTCTATACCGGCGTATTTTGGATTCCTATTGTATTGCTCGTATGGCGATTATATGAAATTCCGGAAGCGTTGCTTGGAACTTTAATAGGGTTTACGGTAAGTTATATTATTATGACGGTTGTAGGGTACCATATAAAGCGCAAGGAGGTTCTGGATATAAATGATATGCTTGCGAAAGTGAAAGAAGTGCAGAAATAGTATGGATACAAAAGAATCACAAAAAGAAAGGTGGAGACTAAATATGGAAAGAAAACATTATATTGATAATATTCGTTGGATGACGGTTGTTTTGGTAGTAATTTATCATGTTTTTTATATATTCAATGCTGTCGGTGTACTCGGCGGAATCGGCAATTTTAGTGAGGTGCAGTATCAGGATGCGATTTTATATCTGCTCTATCCTTGGTTTATGGTGCTTTTGTTTGTACTGGCAGGGATGAGTGCCCGTTTTGCTTTGGATAAAAAGCAGGATGGATTTATTAAAAGCAGAACCGTTAAACTTCTGGTGCCGTCTACATTAGGGTTGTTTGTTTTTCAATGGATACTTGGATATATGAATATTTATATCGGTGGCGGTTTAGACAGCATTCCGGGTTTTATTTTGTATCCGATTTGTGTGTTGAGCGGAACCGGTCCGCTTTGGTTTGCACAGATGCTATGGCTTTTCTCGGTTTTACTTGTTTTGGTACGCAAAATTGACCGTAAAGACATGTTATGGTCATTGGGAAGAAAAGCAAATATTCCGGTTCTTTTGGGACTGGGAATCGTTGTCTGGCTTAGCAACTTGATTCTTAATGTTCCGGTTATTACTGTATATCGTTTCGGAATTTACCCTGTGGCATTTTTTTTGGGATATTTTGTATTTTCACATGAAGAGGTAATGGAGCGTGTAGAACGCATGAAGTGGGTTACGTTACCGGCCGCAGTGATTATGGGTATTGCATATGTAATTGTTTATTTTGGTGACAATTATGCAGAACCTGCAATTTTATATAATCCGTTTACCAATAGTTATCTTTGGATTTCAGTTTTGGCGATTCTCGGAAGTTTTCGGGCATGGATGAATCGGACAAATGCTTTTTTTTCATATATGAATCGGTCTAATTACGGAATATACGTACTTCATTACATTGTTCTTATGCCAATTTGCATTTTGTTAAAGAAGATTTCAATGCCTCCCGTTGCGATTTATGCAATTGTATTGGTTGCTATTATGCCGTTAACACTTGGATTGTATGAAGTGATGCGTCGAATTCCGGTGATTCGATTTTTGGTCCTGGGAATAAAAAAACAAAATAAAAAAGTGCAATAAACTATCGTTTTTATTTTTGAGATACAGTAACTCCTTTTCTCAGATGATATTATCTCTGATGAAAGGGGTTCTTTTTTTTCTAAAAAAGTCGATATAATGAATAGATACATGGAGGTGTCAATCGAAACATAAGGATGTGGTGAATAAATGAGAATAGCAGAAGCAAGAAGTACATACTGTACGCAAATCAATAATTATCGTGAACAAAAAGAACTGCTTTCGAAGCGGAAACAGGAGTTGGAGAAACTAACTTCGAAATCCTCTGAAGATGCTCTTATATATGAAAAAGAGATGGTAACAATAGAATTACAGTGCCGCGCGTTGGAAGAGAAACAGACCGAATATCAGGAATATATGAATAAGCTTACAGAGTTTGAAACAGCATATGCGAATCTGCTTACCACCAGACAACAAGGTGAAGCGATAGCAGAATCTTATGAAGATATCGGTAAAATAATGGAAGTTGCAAGGCGCATTATGCGCGGAGATATTGTGCCTGCTACTGATGAGCGAAAGCTCATGGAATATAGTGATGAATTGTATCAGGCAGCTAAAAATATCGGCGAATTGATGCGTCAAAAAGAGCGTGAGAAACATAAATCACTTTGGAAAGAGGAGAAAGAAGTCACAGAAGAACAGCAGGATCCGCTTGAGGCTGCCGGTCAGATGGAAGCACCTGCAGGTCCAAAACTTGTAGAAGTATCCGAAGTAATGGCGGGCGTCATTGCGGGGGATTCTTGAATGGATTTGGTATTTTAGGATATTAGATTAGAAAACGGGACCAAAGGTCCCGTTTGTTATAAGTGAAATGAATAGATGAATTTAGTCTTCGTCCGGAAGGATTTCATCAAATTCCTGCTTGTCTAAGAATTCGTCAAACGCATCTGCGACAGCCTCATAGACATCTTCGTCATCGATATATTTCAATTCCGGTTCTTCTTCGGGATGATCTTCATCCTCGAAATATTCATAAAACCAAACTTCACCATAGTTCTCATCCTCTTCGGGAACCATAGGAAGTAAAGCAATGTAGTCGTTTCCGTCAACAGTCAGAATGGTAATAATTGCACAGTTGACCTTGGAACCATCTTCTAATTCCAATTCTACCGTAATATCTTCTTCGGGATTCATTTCGTTTTGTTGTTCTGCCATGGAATTTCCTCCTAAATATTCAATGTATAGGATTATTCTAACAGTGTAAGTTCCAAAAAGCAATACCGGTCGATATTTTTTGAAAGTATTTTCTGAGGGGTTACATACATAATGATAATGTGATATAATTCAATATGTATGACTAAAAAGGAGACTGTATAATGAAACAGTTTAAAGTGAGAACAGGGCAGACATATCCTTTGGGAGCAACCATTTATCCGGATGGTATTCAGTTTACTGCTGTTGTGGATGAAGAAGAGTCCGGAATTGTCCTGATTGAGCATGCAACAAATGAGCATTATAGGATTCCGTTTTCAGAGGGGATGCGTATCGGTAATATTGCATCTGTTTTTGTTGAGGGAATTCAACCGGATGCATATCGATATAATTTTTATCGCGCAGAAGAAGAATATCTGGATCCGTATGCAAAATGTATTTATGGAAATGAAGTATGGGGAAGGAAAGAGGAAGCGCCGTATCTTTGTGCCGGTTTTGCAAAAGAATATGCTTGGCGTGACGAGGAACCTTTGTGTACGCCATATGAACAAAGTTTCATTTATTGTCTGCATGTAAGAGGTTTTACGAATCATTCATCCTCTAAAGTGAAGGCACCCGGAACCTTTCAGGGGATTGCACAAAAACATGATTATTTGTTAAATCTCGGAGTGACGGCAATTGAATTGATGCCGGCTTATGAGTTTGAAGAATATGAAGTATTGACACAATATGACAGAACACATCAGTATTTGAAGGATGAAATACAGGAAAGCCGCATAAATTACTGGGGATTTAAGAAAGGATACTACTTCGCACCGAAGGCATCTTATGCTATCGGTGATCCGCAGGCAGCTTTTAAAGATATGGTATCTGTGTTGCATCAGTATGGAATTGAAGTGATTATGCAATTCTATTTTCCGGATAATGTGAAACCCGGTTTTATCCTGGATGTTATTCGATATTGGGTCTGTGAATATCATATTGACGGTGTTCATTTAAAAGGCAATTCAATCCCGATTACATTGATTGGAACAGAACCGCTGCTGGCAAATACAAAGATTCTGTATGATAATATTCCGACCGGTGAGATTTATGATGATATAAGAAGTTTGTCTTATAAAAATATGTGTGTTTATTCAGATGATTACATGTATAAAATGAGACGTTTCTTAAAAGGTGATGAAGACCAGCTTCAGACAATGACGGAGCTGGTTCGCAAAAAAGAAAAACTGACCGGAAATGTTAATTTCATAACCAATTATTATGGTTTCACCTTGCATGATTTGGTTTCATATGACCGTAAGCATAACGAGGAGAACGGTGAAGACAATCGTGACGGTGCAGATTATAATTATAGCTGGAATTGCGGTGTGGAAGGTAAAACCCGAAAAACTGCAGTTCTTTCCTTACGCCTTCGTATGATGAAGAATGCACTTATGACGTTAATGCTTTCGCAAGGAACACCGTTGATTATGGCAGGAGATGAATTCTGCAATTCACAGAACGGTAATAACAATCCGTATTGTCAGGATAATGAAACTACTTGGTTAAACTGGAACAAAACCAAGCAGGGAAATGAACTTACTGAATTTTTCAAAAAACTTGTTGTGTACAGAAAAAATGCATTTTTCCTGAAAAGAAAAACTGATTTTACACTTGTGGATTATAAGAATTGCGGATATCCGGATTTATCGTATCACGGAGAAGAAGCATGGAAGGTGCAGTTTTATAATTATAACAGGCATATCGGTATGCTTTATGCGGATAAGGATACTTCCTCGAATGAGACTGTCCTGACATATGTAGCATATAATATGCATTGGGAACCTAAAATGTTTTCATTGCCGGTCCCGCCGAAGAATAAAACCTGGAATTGTATTCTTGCAACAGGAAGTGTGTCTTCGTGTGAAGAAAAGGATCGTTTTATGATTGAGGGCAGAAGTATCTGTATTTTTGAACTTTCTGTTTTAGCAGAAAAACAGAGAATTGATAAGAAAAATAAAGAAAATAATAAAAGAACAGTCATCTGACTATAAATTTTGGAGGAAAATCATGATTGATGGTAAAAAAGTACTTTTTAGCGGAATGCAGGCAACCGGAACCCTTACTTTGGGAAATTATCTGGGAGCGTTAAAAAACTGGGTTACATTGAGTGAAGATTATGAATGTTTTTATTCGGTGGTAGATTTACATTCTATTACGGTTCGTCAAAATCCCACGGAGTTACGTCAAAAAGCAAGAAATCTGCTTGCGCTTTATATTGCAGCAGGACTTGATCCGCAAAAAAACTGCATATATTATCAGTCCCATGTTTCGGGACATGCAGAGCTTGCATGGATTCTGAATTGTTTCACATATATGGGCGAGTTGAATCGTATGACACAGTTTAAGGATAAATCTGCAAAACATGCAGACAACATTAATGCAGGATTGTTTACGTATCCTGTTTTGATGGCTGCAGATATTTTATTATATCAGGCTGATGTTGTTCCTGTCGGTAAGGATCAGTTACAGCATCTTGAGTTGACCAGAGATTTGGCACAGAGATTTAATGCGATTTATGGTGATGTTTTCGTGGTTCCGGAGCCTTACCTCGGTAAGAGCGGAGCAAAGATTATGAGTTTACAGGAACCGACTAAGAAAATGTCTAAGTCTGATGAGAATGCGAATGCAAGTATTTTCTTAACAGATGATACAGACACGATTATCCGTAAATTCAAACGTGCTGTAACCGATTCCGAAGCCAGAATTAAGTATTGTGAAGAACAGCCCGGAATCAGTAACCTGATTGAGATTTACAGTGCTTGTACCGGAAAAAGCTTTGCGGATGTTGAGGCTGAGTTTGCAGGTAAGGGATATGGTGATTTCAAGCTTGCTGTTGGCGAGACGGTAGCCAATACTTTAAAACCTGTACAGGATAGATATGCTGAATTGTTAAAAGATAAAGCATATATTGATGGTATTATTAAAGAAAATGGTGAAAAAGCAAATTATTACGCTAATAAAACGTTGCGTAAAGTACAGAAAAAGGTTGGATTCCCGGAGAGAATCCGATAAAAAAGTGATAGCAGGCTCAGCTGAGCCTGCTATTTAAATAGTGCTAATTTGTTATGTGATTAATTAGATTTGACTTCTTTCCAGTAGTCGTTATAAATGGCATCGCCTTCTTCACCGAGATACTTGAATGTTTCAAGATTATTATAGTCGGAAAGAGTAGGGAATGCGATTTTTGAATTACGGATATCCTCATCTTCAATCAATTCTCTTGCAGCATCATTTGGTGTTGAATAAGTAATGTAATCAAAATTCATTAATGCAATGTCAGGACGGCACATGAAATCAATGAACTTTTCTGCATTTTCTTTATTCTGTGCATCTTTTAATATACACCAGGAGTCAATCCATACATTGGTTCCTTCTTTGGGAATTACATATTCAAGATTCGGATTTTCACGTTGTGTATAGATTGCTTCTCCGGAGTAAATAACCCCGATAGCGGCTTCATCGCCAATCATTTTGTCACGTACCTGATCAACAACATAGGCCTGTACGATAGGCTTTTGTTCAATCAGCAAATCTCTTGCTGCAGCAAGTTCTGTTTCGTCCAATGTGTTCATGGAATTGCCGTTTAATTTAAGTGCAACCATGAAAGCATCACGTACGGAATCCTGCATTAAGATGTTGTTTTCATATTTTGCGTCCCAAAGCACTGACCAGGAATCAATCGGTTCATCTACCATAGTTTTGTTGTAGAGAATACCAACGGTTCCCCAGCAGTAAGGAACGCTGTATTTGTTTTCCGGATCAAATTCTTTGGACATTTCCATGTATTGTGACCCGATGTTTTTCAGATTAGGAATGTTGTCAAAATTGATTTCGGCAAGCAAATCATTTTCGAGCATTTTTTGTATCATATAGTCGGAGGGACAGACCAAATCGTAGTTGGCTGCACCGGCAGCAATCTTAGGATACATAATTTCATTGGTTTCGTATTCATCATAAACTACCTCGATTCCTGTTTCTTCTTCGAACATATCAATGGTAGCGGGGTCGATGTATTCTCCCCAGTTGTAAACATATACAACTCCGTTTTCGCCGGCAGATGAGTCTGAACATGCGGCAAAGGTAAATGCACACATGGAAACGGCCAGCATTAATGCAACAATTTTTTTCATTTTTTAACCTCCTTCAATGTTTTCTCTTTTTTTGCAGTTTTTTTATTGCTAATCACATCAATCAGATTGATGGATAAGAGAAGTAAAAGTACAACCACGAAAATAATCGTGGATAAAGAATACATTTCGGGCTGAATTCCTTTTCGAACCGATGCATAGATTTTGGTTGAAAGTGTGTGAATTCCTGCACCCTGCGTAAAATAGGTAATAATAAAATCATCGATTGACATTGTAAACGCCATTAACAGTCCGGAAAAAATACCCGGAGCAAGATCCGGCATAACAACCTTCATAAATGCTTTGAAGGGTGGGGCACCTAAGTCAAGTGCAGCTTCATAGGTAGATGAATTAAGCTGTCTGATTCTTGGCATAACACTTAAAATGACGTAAGGAATATTAAAGGTTATATGCGCGATAAGCATCGTGCCGAAACCAAGTCGGATTCCTAAGGTTACAAACAAAAGCATCAAAGATATACCGGTAACGATTTCCGCATTCAACATCGGGATGTTTGTGATTCCCATTAATGTTGTACGGAAAATATTTCTCATTTTGCTCATTGCAAGAGCGGCAATGGTTCCGATTACGGTTGCAATAAGGGAAGAGACCACAGCAAGCAGTAAGGTGTTGCTTAATGCGCTCATGATTTCTTCGTTGGAAAAGAGTGTAATGTAACGGCTGAAAGTAAATCCGCCCCATTTGGCTCTGGAACGACCGGCATTGAAACTTAATACGATCATAATAAAAATCGGTGCATACAGAAACAGAATAATGAGGGCCATATATATGTTTTTGAGAATTTTTGTCATAGCATATTTCCCTCCCCGTCTTTATCGAAGATAGCACTGAAAATCATGCTTATAATGATAAAAATCATTAAAACAATGGAAAGACCGCTTCCTAAATGCCAGTTGCTGGCTGTAGAAAATTCCTGTTCGATAATATTACCGATTAAACTGATTTTGCTGCCGCCAAGCATTGCACTGATAGCAAAGGTGGTTAGTGCAGGAACAAAAACCATTGTGATACCGCTAATGATCCCCGGAACACTTAAAGGAAGCGTAATACGTATGAATGTCTGAACGCTGTTTGCACCTAAATCTTTGGCTGCGTTAATGACATTCGGATCAATTTTACTCAATGAATTGTAAAGCGGTAAAATCATAAACGGCAGAAAATTATATACCATACCCAATATGATTGCATACGGCGTATTGATAATATTTAAAGTCGGAATATCAAATATCGGCAGACTGTTAAATGCTTCAATAATTGTATTGATTACACCGCTTTTTTCCAAAATGGTCTGCCAGGCAAGAATTCTGAGCAGAAAGTTCATCCACATCGGAAGAATGAAAATCATGATAATGATTTTATCCTTTGATCCGCTCTTGCCGGAAAGAATCATGGCAAGCGGATAAGCCAAAAGGATGCAGATGAGTGTGCTGATAACAGATAGAAGCATTGCTATACCGAGTGCTTTCAAGTGTCTTGGATCTAAAATGGAAAGAACATTTTCTAAGGTAAATGCCCCATCGTTGTTTGTCAGTCCGTAGTAAAAGACCATAATAAGTGGGATAATTACAAAAGCAACGGACCATAGAACATAAGGGGACGCCATGAGACTGTTTAAAGGTTTATTCTTCAATGGGTGCCGCCTCCTCATCTTCGGATTCCGGTTTGTTCATAATCTGGATGTTAAAAGGATCCACTTTGATACCAACCTCTGTTCCGACAGGGAAAAGAGAGGTGGAGTGAACCAGCCATTCAAATCCGTTTGCCGTAACTTCCATTTCATAATGAACACCTTTGAAAATCAAATGGGAAACCACACCGTTAATGGTTCCTTCATTGGGTTTAACAAGTTCAACATCCTCCGGACGAATAACTACGTCTACAGGTTTGTTGGTGCCAAAGCCTTTATCCACACAGGCAAATCTGGCTCCCAGGATTTCAACCAGTTCATCCTGTATCATGGTGGAAGCAATAATGTTACTGTCGCCGATAAAGTCTGCAACAAAGGCATTCTCGGGTTCGTTGTAGATCATTTCAGGGGTTCCGATCTGCTGGATGTATCCCTGGTTCATAACGACGATGGTGTCAGACATTGTAAGGGCTTCTTCCTGATCGTGGGTAACATAGATGAATGTAATACCAAGCTCGTTTTTTAAACGAATCAATTCATACTGCATGTCCTGGCGAAGCTTCAAATCAAGAGCACCGAGAGGTTCGTCAAGAAGCAAAACCTTTGGCTCATTAACGATTGCGCGTGCAATTGCAATACGTTGCTGCTGACCGCCGCTCAAAGAATTCGGCATTCTTTTTTCGTAGCCGTCTAAGTTTACAAGTTTCAGGGCATACTTGATTTTATCATCTATATAAGCTTTGGATTTTCCTTTGATTTTGAGTCCGAAAGCTATATTTTCGGCAATCGTCATATGTGTGAAAAGGGCATACTTCTGAAAAACGGTATTGAGTTGTCTTTTGTGGGGCGGAATGCGAGTAATATCCGCACCGTCAAAAATAACACGTCCTTTATCCGGTGTTTCAAATCCGCCGATAATGCGCAGGGTAGTAGTCTTACCGCAACCACTCGGACCAAGAAGCGTGAGGAACTCATTCTCACGAATGTATAAATTCATTTCATCCAAAACAAGTTGGTTGTCATAGGATTTGCTGATGTTTTCTAAATTAATAAGCTTGTTGCTCATACTATTCTCTCCTTCGTATATCTGCTAAAACGTGGGCGGTGTACTAACCCAGAGGAAAGTAGCGCCGTGCTTGCCTGCAGCTTCAATGTAATGGGATGAATTGGAAGTGAAATAAAAAGATTCACCCTTGGAAGCTTTATAAGATTTTTTTCCGAGATGTATTCGTATGGCTCCGGATAAAACATAGCCGAATTCGTCTCCCTCATGAGGGTTATCGGGATATGTACTGCCACCGGGCTGAAGTGTGACACGTATCGGTTCCATCATATTTTTTTGTGCGTTCGGAATAATCCATTCAATAGTATTCAATAGTTCTTTGTCATCTTTTTGAAAATAATCTTTATCCCGAAAAACAACCTGTGTATCAGCTTCATCGCTAAAAAATTCTTTGGGATCGGTTCCCAGGCACTTCAATATGTCGATAAGTGTTGCAATGGAAGGTGAAGTAAGATCACGTTCCAATTGCGATATAAATCCTTTTGATAATTCGGAACGGTCAGCCAGTTCGCCTTGGGTAAGACCTTTCTGGATGCGCAATTCCTTGATTTTAGCACCGATTTTCATAAAATGACCTCTCGTCAAAAAATAAGAAATGTTAAACTTTTAGTTTAGTTTTACTAAACTTTCCAAAACTCATTATACTTCTATATAATAAAAAGTCAATGGGAAACAGAAAGATAAAAAAAGAAATTAACAAATACAGTGACTTATGTTATGATGTTAAAAGTATGAATGATGATTCGGAGGATAATTCTGATGGAAAAGAAGGAGTATAAATTTGTTGCCTATGTCTCCACGTACACGATGGAGCACAAGGACGGTATCACGATTTTTGATGTGGATTTGGAGAAGGGAACCTTACAGAAAAAAGGGAGTGTTGAAATTACCAATTCCTCATATCTTACCTGCTCACATAACAGAAAATTTCTTTATTCAATTACCGATATGGGTGTAAAAGGTTTCCGTATCATTAAGGACGGAATGTTAGAAGAAATTAATGCAGCTTCCATTAATGGTATGCGAGGGTGTTATCTGTCTACGGATTATGCGGATAAATTTTTATTTGTAGCAGGGTATCATGACGGAAAGATTACGGTTTTACGTTTAAATGAAGACGGCAGTATCGGCGAGATAACGGAAGAAATTTTTGTAAAAGGAATGGGAGAAGTTGCAGAACGAAGCTTTCACCCGCATGTGAATTGTGTGAAAATGTCTCGCGACAACCGTTTTTTGCTTGCCGCAGACAGCGGGATGGATCATGTTAATGTATATGAACTCAATTCTGAAACCGGAGAATTGAAGCAGGTGGATATTATCAGAAGTAATGTGAATTCCGGTCCGAAACATATGCTTTTTACGAAGAACGGAAAGTATGTTTTTATCCTGCATGAGATTATGAATTATATTGATGTGTATGAGTATAAATACGAAGATGGTTTCCCTGAATTCGAAAAGGTTCAGACCATTGAAACGGTGCACAGTCATCATGCCGGAAGAAACGTTTCCTGTGCTTTGAAATTATCTTTGGACGGAAAATACCTGTTGAGTTCTAATGCTGGAGATAACAGTGTTGTTGCGTATTCCATTGATCAGGAAAATGGGGTACTTGAGAAGAAGTTCTGCCTTCCGATAAGCGGTTCTTATCCGAAAGATACATGCTTTTTCCCGGATTTAAAGCATTTGGTGAGTCTTAATCACGAGTCAAACACCATGACTTTTTTTGCATCAGATGTAGAAAAAGGAACATTGGCAATGAGTTGCAAAGAAATTAAAATTGAAAGACCCAATTGCATTATTTTTTATTTGTTAGAGGAGTAGGTTTTTTATGTACAAAATACTTAAGACACAGGGTAGGGCAAAATGTGCTCAGATGGATACCGTTCACGGAACCATACAGACTCCTGTTTTTATGAATGTCGGGACAGTGGCTGCTATTAAGGGTGCAGTCAGTACGGAGGATCTTGAAAGGATAGATACACAGGTACAGCTGTCTAATACGTACCATCTTCATGTTCGTCCCGGTGATACGCTTATTAAAGAAGTGGGCGGTCTTCATAAATTTATGTCATGGAACAAACCGATACTGACGGATTCCGGCGGATTTCAGGTTTTTTCTCTTGCCGGTCTTCGTAAAATTAAAGAAGAGGGCGTATATTTTCAATCGCATGTAGACGGTCGCAAAATATTTATGGGACCTGAAGAAAGTATGCAGATTCAGTCAAATCTTGCATCTACAATTGCAATGGCCTTCGATGAATGTCCGCCGAGTAAAGCGGACCGTTGTTATGTTGAAAATTCTGTTGCACGTACCACCCGCTGGCTAGAACGTTGCAAAATTAAAATGGACAATCTGAATAAAGAAGAGACGACAATCAATAAAAATCAGTTGTTGTTTGGTATTAATCAGGGGGCTGTTTTTACTGACATCAGAATTGAACACGCCAAGAGAATCAGCGAGATGGAGTTGGACGGTTACGCACTTGGCGGTCTTGCTGTCGGAGAGAGCCATGAAGAGATGTATGAGGTGCTTGATGCCACGGTTCCGTATCTTCCGAAAGATAAACCTACGTATCTTATGGGGGTAGGAACACCGGCCAATATACTTGAGGCTGTGGAGCGCGGGGTAGACTTTTTTGACTGTGTTTACCCGACCAGAAACGGAAGACACGCACATGTATATACCAATCGGGGAAAATTGAATCTGCTGAATGCACGTTATGAAAAGGATATGTCTCCGATTGAGGAGGGGTGTATGTGTCCTGCCTGTCAGCGTTATTCCAGAGCATATATACGTCATCTTTTGAAAGCAAAAGAAATGCTGGGGATGAGATTATGTGTTCTCCATAATCTGTATTTTTATAATCATATGATGGAAGAAATCAGAGAGGCGATTACGGAAGAACGTTTCGATACTTACAAAAAAGCTAAATTAGAGGGGATGCAGCAGGAAGAAAGGTAAAAATATGAAACCTTTGTAAAAATAATAAAAAAAGCTTGCCTGAATGCATAAAATTGTGTATTCTGATAAAGATTGTTAAGATAATGACGAAAAATGAAGCGTAAAACAGATTGGAGGATTATAATGAATCTTTTATTAACAACAGATGCGGCTGCGACAACACAAGGCGGAATGCTGGGTGGTGGCCTTTGGATGAGCGTTTTGATGATTGTAGTTATGTTTGTTATGATGTATTTTTTGTTCATCAGACCGCAGAAAAAAGAAGAGAAGAGAATTCAGGCTATGCATGCTGCTATGGAAATTGGTGATTTTGTTGTCACCACCAGTGGCTTTTATGGGGTTATTATTGATATTACCGATGAAGATCTGATTGTTGAATTCGGTAATAACAAAAATTGCAGAATTCCGATGAAAAGAACAGCAATTTCACAGGTTGAAAAGGCTAACTCACAAAATTAATCATAAGGGCGTTTTTACGCCCTTTTTTTGTGTAAACAGAGAAAAAATCGGAGTATTTTTGGGACTTTGTTCTATAGTTGGGGAATGTTTTATACGATAAAAAGGGAATAACGAAGATGGATTGTATCATATGTTGATACATGAGGAGGCAAAAGATGAAAAAAATAATTGTAGGAATAGGTGTGACCTGTGCCTGCGTGCTTGCGTTGCTTACCGGTGCATATTTTTTGCTTACATATTATTATTCGCAAGGTTTTTCATGCGGTGTCTGGGTCAACGATGTTTATTGTACAGGCTATGATGTCGATGATATTAACAAAGTACTTGCTGATAAAAATGACTACAAAGATATACAGGTTATAGCAAAAGACGGTGAGCGGTTTGTGATTCGGATGGAAGATATCGGTTTTCATCTGGATTATACACAGGAACTTACCGATGTTCGCGAGAATCAGGAACCGATGAAGTGGATTCAGTATTATATGGAACCTTGTTATTATGATGTTGCGCCTCAAATTCTTTTTGAAGAAGAAAAGGTGAAAGAACTTTTGGCGAAAGCTAAGTTTATGAGACATGGAACCTACGATATTGATAATACTGCCACTGTGAAGTGGACAGATAACGGCTATATACTTGTGGACAATACAGAAGAACTTCTGATTAAGTGGAAGGCCGAAAATGCCGTAATCGATGCGATAAAAAACAGACAGACGGAGGTTAATCTTGAAGAGGCCGGCTGTTATGGGAATCTGATGAAGACGGATGAAATGAATCTGGCTTACGAATTGTGGGACAAAATCAAACGTTTTCAGAGTTTTACCGTTACATATCAGCTCGGAGAAGAAACTTTGAAGTTAAATGAAGGGGATGTTTCAAAGTGGATTCTTTTGGATGAGACAGGTCATTTTGTTTTTGATGAAAACGGAGAGTTGATGCTTGATGAAGAAGCGGTTCATGCTTATGCAAAAAGTTTGAGTGATAAATATGATACAGTCGGACTGCCCAGAGAATTTAAAACAACAAAGGGTGAGGTTGTGACGATTGAGTTTTCCAAATACGGTAATGATTTGGATGAGAAAAAAGAAGCTGAAATGCTGATTGAAGCCTTCTATAACGGTGATTCAGGCAAAGTTCGCGAACCGGTGTATAAGCTGAAAGCCAAAAGCCAGGGGAGCGATGATATCGGAGGAACATATATTGAGGTCGATATGACGGCACAACGTTTATATTTTTATCAGGATTATGAGATAAAACTCGAATCCGGTGTTGTGACGGGGAATATGCGTCTGCATCATGATACTCCGGCCATGATAGCTCCGATTTATTATATGCAACGTAATCGTATTTTGCGTGGTGATAATTATGCTTCGTTTGTTTACTACTGGATGGCTTTTTATCGCGGTTACGGTTTGCATGACGCAACATGGAGACGTGAGAGTGAGTTTGGCGCCGATACCTATTTGCGTAATGGCTCGCATGGGTGTGTAAATCTTCCGAAGGATGTTGCTGCGCAATTGTATGAATATGTTGAAATCGGGACACCGGTAATTACATATTATTAAAATTGACGGATATAAACGTATATATTGTTAAAAAATTGTCAGATTATGTGAATTTTCGGTTGACGAATATCTTTTAGAATTGTAAAATAAACCTTGTGTGGAACGGTCAAAAAAACCGATTACATAAAAACTAAACTGAGGCATATTAAGGAGGAGAAAAAATGTCCAGAGTATATAACTTTTCAGCAGGTCCGGCTGTTTTACCGGAAGAAGTTTTGCGTGAAGCTGCAGATGAAATGTTGGATTACAAGGGAACCGGCATGTCTGTAATGGAAATGAGTCATCGTTCCAAGGCTTACGAAACAATTATTAAGGAAGCAGAAGCTGATTTGAGAGAGCTTATGAATATTCCTGATAATTACAAAGTTCTGTTTTTGCAGGGCGGTGCACATCAGCAGTTTGCAATGATTCCCATGAACCTTATGAAGAATAAAGTTGCAGATTACATTGTAACAGGTATGTGGGCTAAGAAGGCTTTTGCTGAAGCGGGCAAATATGGTAAGGTTAATAAGATTGCTACTTCAGAAGATGAAACCTTCTCATATATTCCTGATTGCTCCGATCTTCCTATTTCAGAAGATGCTGATTATGTTTATATTTGTGAAAATAATACAATTTACGGTACAAAGTTCAAAACTTTACCGAATACCAAAGGTAAGGATCTTGTTTCAGACGTATCCAGCTGCTTTTTGTCCGAACCTGTAGATGTTAGCAAATATGCTGTTATTTACGGTGGTGTTCAGAAGAATATCGGACCTGCAGGTGTTGTTATTGTTATTATTCGTGAAGATCTTATTACCGAGGATGTTCTTCCGGGAACTCCGACCATGTTGACATACAAAACACATGCAGATGCAGATTCTCTTTACAACACTCCTCCTGCATACGGAATTTATATTTGTGGTAAAGTATTCAAATGGTTGAAGAAGCAGGGTGGTCTTGCTGCCATGAAAGAATATAATGAGAAGAAAGCAGCAATTCTTTATGATTATCTTGATGAAAGCAAGATGTTCAAAGGTACTGTTCGCAAAGAAGACCGCTCTCTTATGAATGTTCCTTTTGTAACAGGTGATGCTGATCTCGATGCGAAATTTGTCAAAGAGGCTACAGAAGCAGGCTTTACAAACTTAAAGGGACACAGAAGTGTTGGCGGTATGCGTGCAAGTATTTACAACGCAATGCCGATTGAAGGTGTTGAAAAATTAGTTGAATTTATGAAGAAATTCGAAAAGGAGAATGCATAATGTTTCAGTATCATTGCTTAAATCCGATTGCTCAGATCGGTCTTGATTATTTCGATAATAATTATGAGAAAATTGATGATGTAAATGCTGCACAGGGTATTCTTGTTCGTAGTGCATCCATGCATGAGATGGATTTTTCTGATAATCTTCTTGCGGTTGCCAGAGCAGGTGCTGGTGTAAACAATATTCCTCTTGATGTTCTTGCAGAAAAAGGTGTTGTTGTTTTCAATACACCGGGTGCAAATGCAAATGGTGTTAAGGAGCTTGTGATTGCGGGTATGCTTCTTGCAGCGCGTGATGTTGTCGGCGGTATTAACTGGGTGAAAGAGAATGCTTCTGATGAAACGATTGCGAAGCGTGCAGAGAAAGAAAAGAAAAACTTTGCCGGAACTGAAATTGAAGGTAAAAAATTAGGTGTTATCGGTCTTGGTGCTATCGGTGGTAAGGTTGCTAACGTTGCCAGAGCACTTGGTATGGAAGTTTATGGTTACGACCCGTATGTATCTGTAGATGCTGCATGGAATTTGAGCAGAGACATTAAGCATGTTCTCAGCATGGATGAAATTTTCGCTAACTGTGATTATATCAGTGTGCATGTTCCTGCTATGGAATCTACCAAGGGTACAATCAATGCAGAAGCAATTGCAAAGATGAAAGACGGTGTTGTTGTTCTTAACTTCTCAAGAGATGTCCTTGTTGATGAGAAAGCTATGTTGGAAGCATTAAAGAGCGGAAAGGTTAGAAAATATGTTTCTGACTTTGCAAATCCTACTACAGCAGGAGCTGACGGATGTATCGTTCTTCCTCATCTCGGTGCTTCTACAGAAGAATCCGAAGATAATTGTGCGAAGATGGCTGTTAAGCAGATGAAGAATTATCTTGAAAACGGAAATATTATTAACAGCGTTAACTATCCTAACTGTGATATGGGTGTTTGTAACAAAGCTTCCCGTGTTGCAATTTTCCACAAGAATATTGCAAATATGATTACTCAGTTTACAGCATGCTTTGGTGATGCAGGTATTAATATCAGTGATATGACAAACAAGTCACGTGGTGAAGTAGCATATACCATGATGGATTTGGAATGCGAAGCATCCGAAGAAATGCTTGCAAAACTTGCTGCAATTGATGGTGTATTCCGTGTAAGAAAAGTTAAATAATTCTTTTTACATATTCTATTATGAAGCAAAATATTTGATGAAACGAAAGCCCCTTGATTATCTTAGTCAAGGGGTTTATAATATTGTAGAGGTTTATGTATTGATAAGGAGTTTGGGATACGCTTATGATAAATATTTTAAAGTACGAATATTACAAAAACAAAAAATTTATTCTTTTTTATATTTTAGCCTGTGTTTTTCTTGCAGTAACCGGTGGTAGTTTGCTTTCGCTTTTTAGCCCTTCGGTTGTTTTTGCTGCGGAGGTACCGGTAGGAGAAACGATAGCATCCATAGCAATGCAGGTGGTGGGAACTTCGGTTGCCTCATTTGCAGGAACTTATGCAAGTCTGGTTGGGGTTTCCTGCGAGCCTTTTGCGGCATTGCTTTTTATTGGTATTTTAGAGAATGTTAATCGCTGGATCGGTTCTCCGTTCAATATCGCGACTACACCGATGAGTAACTTGTGGGTACTGCTTGTGGTGGCAATCTTTTTTGCAATCAGTAAGTTGATGAAATCTAATGAAGCTACCCAGATTCTTGGAATGGTGACATTAGGCGAGCTTGAAAAATATACAGGTTTGGTGTTTATTATTGTTATTGGTATTATGAATGTATTGGGTCTGACTTCGGTTACAATACAGGCGGCAGGGTTAGATTCAGCATCCGGTGGAAGCGCCGGTGGTTTTGTTGCTGTCCTGACGGGAATTTTATCAATCTTTTTTGC
Organism: Lachnospiraceae bacterium; assembly: GCA_045530835.1. GTDB lineage: Bacteria > Bacillota > Clostridia > Lachnospirales > Lachnospiraceae > UBA3766. The sequence continues at coordinate 32,998 of JAZSCW010000073.1, forward strand.
AGTTATTTCAATTGTTGTGTTTTTTGTAATTAAAACAGTTATGAAAGGGCTTGATATTATTCAAATGTCGCTTACTTTTATTCCCGGTGTGACTTTGGTGGTTGAAGTTCTTAAAACTGTAATTACTTGTACCATTATTTTTGTAAATATTATTTGTCCGCCGCTTGGAATTGCTATTAACTGTATTATTTTTATTATTTGCTGTTTCCTGTTTAAACATTGTTATCTGGCCACAAAATATTTTCAAAAAATATATGTGAAACCGATTCTTCGCATGATTCGTGGATTTGATCCGCAAATACCTTTGGTTATTCGCAAAATGCCTAAGAAATTCCGCAAGGAATATGCAGAAAAAGAATTGCCCGACATTATGATTCCGATTTATCCCTTAAAATATTTAGGACAACAAAAGGTGTCCAAATACGAGCGGTGGTATCTGATTGCAGAAGAGCGAAAAGCCGTGTTCAAAAAATATCTTGCTTTCAAAAAGATACCTTTGGAGATTCCGTGTGAAAATACTGCAAGAACTCCTGTTTATTTAAAAAAAGGACTTTGGTATTTTGAAGTATTTCATTACATCGACACGCAGGAAAATCTGAATAAAAGATTCCCGCGTAAAGAGTATTCTTTTGTATACAGTAAAGAGTATTTCCATAAGAAAGAAGAGATTTTATTCCGTACCGGATTTACAGATTATAATGAATTGAAGCAGGAACGAAAAGAAATTCGTCAACAGAATCGCGAAAAAAAGCGTGCT
>JAZSCW010000033.1:0-2130 GCA_045530835.1 Lachnospiraceae bacterium
AAGAAAATTATATAGCCGAAACGAATACTTTTGAAATTGTGTATCCGACAGAGACAGGTTCTGAAACGATTGTCATAGAAGACATGGATATGTTTGAGTTTGAGGAATTTGTAGAAGAATTTTAAGATTGCAGGAGCAAAGTAAACTTTCAGGTTTACGAAGTATTCGCCATGCTGACACATCGCAAGCAAAGCTTGCTCAGTGCCGCGGCGTTCGCCGTATGCATCTTCGCTCGAATGCGCCTGCTTGTGTGCAAGCACCTCGCAGTCACCTTCGGCTCATCTGCGCATGGCTCATTGCTACGCGCAAAATTTCAGTCTCATAGAGAGATTGAAAGCACGCAAGAATTTGAAGTTACAGATACAATAATTATGCAGATTTAGAGATAACGGGAGGTATCAAAATGAAAATAAATAGCAATGATAAATTGGTCGAAATAATCGGAGAGGCATTTCTGTGGGATATTGTTGGAAATTATGCAGAAACACATTTGGAGCTTCTGAAAGAAGCACTGAGACCACTTGGCTATATTGATTATGAAGATGTTGATAAGATTACGTTTGTCGAGGTTCGGGAGTCCGATGAGTTTATCGTTAACGAATTCAGTGCCAAAGAAGGCATTCTGACTGTTGAATATGAAATGCCAGCCGGAATCCTTGCGAAAAATGATGACGGCAGTGTTTGCTTTCATGTGACAACATGGTGTACCGGTGAAGTTGAAATTCCCGATATTGATTCTTACAACTGGAATGGCATTGAATTTGACAGTCTTAACAGACCACAAATTCTTGCTTACAGCAATCTTGTAAAAATGATACGCCTGTCATATGAAGATACTGAAGCTGATGACCTGAACGCTTAAATTACAATTTGTAGGGAACAGAAATAGAAAAAGTTGGTGGAGGAGCATATGAGTACTCGAAATAGTTGTAATACATATTTCAAGATAGTTGGTAATTTTAATCCCGATGAGGTTTCTGAATTATTAAATCTAACTCCTGAAAAGACTTGGAAAATCGGTGATTTGCGACGTAATGGTACGATGTACGATTTTGCTCTTTGGGAAATCGGCAGATGTACGGAATATGATGTAGAAGTTGAAAACCAAATCAGAAAGACTATCGCACTCCTGCAAGAAAAAATACAGTTGCTTAATAAAATAAGAGAAGAAAATGATGTTAATTTCGTTTTAGAAATCGTTCCCTCGATTTATGTAGGTGACACGAATCCTTGTCTTGCGCCTCCATTGGATGTGATTGATTTTTGTCATGCAACAAGGACGGAGATAGATATTGATATGTATGTCTACAATTCGGAAGATGAATAAAAGGAAAATGGAAAACCATTATTTTATACCAAATGAAAGATGGTCCCAAAGGTTTGTCTGAACTTGAACATGAAATAGAAGGGATTACGCAGAAGATGCTTTTGGAGCAACTGAGGGAACTTATTCAATTTGGACTGGTGGAAAAGAAAATATTCGAAGGATACCCGCTTCGTGTGGAGTATTCAATTACTGAAAGGCGCGGACGAAAAATGATTGAAGCAATAATCATCAAGCAAATGATTGGTATAGATTATATGTTGGAAAATGGAATGTCAGGGACTTTGATTAAGAAAGGTATTTTGACGGAAGGGGAAATTAAATCATTTAATGAGATTTAGAAAAATGATGTAGAAAGAAAGGTATATAAAGGATGGTTCTTTTAGTTGTAGATACACAAAAAGCTATTACAAACAGTGATTTATATCAGTTTGAACAGTTTGAAACAAATGTTAAGGAATTGATACATAAAGCTCGCCAAAAAAATATAGAAGTTATTTTTGTCAGACACGATGACGGTGTTGGATGTGAACTGACAAAAGGCAATGAAGGTTTTGAAATATATGAAGGATTTCAGCCTATTGATGATGAAATGGTTTTTGATAAAAGTGTAAACAGTTCATTTAAAGATACAGGATTATTGGAATATTTAAGGGAAAAAGAGGAAAGTACCATTATCATCGTAGGGTTGCAAACGGATTATTGTATTGATGCAACTATTAAAGCCGGATTTGAGCATGGTTTTAAAATGATAGTTCCTTCTAATACAAATAGCACATTTGATAATAAGTATATGTCTGCTGAGC
>JAZSCW010000074.1:0-35694 GCA_045530835.1 Lachnospiraceae bacterium
TCCGGGATTAACAACCGGCCAGCCGTCTTCCCAGATTACCTCTGCGATGAAGGTCTCGCGTCCAAGCTCTGTAATACCGTCAATCGGTCTGGTACCGAGCATAATCAGATACCACTGTCCGTCTTCCGTATCAACCAAATCTCCGTGACCGATATTCTGAATCACACTCTTTTTACCAAGGTGGCGGTGTGTCAGAAGCGGGTTACACTTAAAGTTTTCATAAGGTCCGAAAAGGTTTTTACTGCGGGCAACGGAAACACTGTGCTCAAAGCAGGTTCCCATCTCTGCGCAGGTGATGTAGTAATACTCGCCGATATGATAGATGTGCGGTCCTTCTACCCATACACATTCCTTCATGGAACCGGAGTAAAGGGCAGTTGTTTCACCAATCAGCTCTCCGGTCTCAAGATTGAGTTCCTGGATCCAAACTTCACAGTCACCGAAGAACTTTGCATCCGGTTTCTGGCGCTGTCCGACATAATAGCACTTGTCACCTTCGAAGAAAAGTGAAGGGTCAATACCACCGTCCTGTCCTTCCGGAGCTTTCAGCCATACGGGATCGGACCAGGGACCTGCGGGGTCAGAGGCAGTTACAAAGAAATTACCGCCATTATCAATGTTGGTTGTAATCATATAGAAAGTTCCGTTGTTGTAACGGATGGTCGGTGCAAAAATACCGCGGGACATTTCTGCCTTATCAAGCGGTAACTGGCTTTCGCGCTCCAACACGTTACCAATCTGAACCCAGTTTACCAGGTCACGGCTGTGAAAAACGGGAACTCCCGGTACATAGGAAAAAGTTGAATTTACCAGATAAAAGTCTTTTCCGACCCTACACACGGAAGGATCAGGATAAAAACCGCGTAAAATAGGATTTTTAGCAATCACATTACGTCCTCCTTCTTGAACAAAATAGCATGAAGACTTCTGAAACAGACGTTTCTTTCATTGTTGAACTTCACATTTTATATTTTATCAGACATAAGTTACAGTTTCAATTTAGAAATCCGACTTTTTTCACATAAAAATCACAGAAAACCGACCGTTAGAACATTTCGCAAATCTAAAAAGTCTGATATAATTACAGAGAAGTTTTTCAGCAGATTATATTCTGCAACAGACCACCTTTTTATCATAAAAAGCATTGGCGGATACATAAAACTGAAAAAAAGCGTAAATGAAAAAACGAAAAAGACATTGGAGGGAAGCATGAGCACACAAGGCAAGCAGTTGGCAGACAAAGTGATGGAAAATGTAGGAAAGGTAATTATCGGAAAGGAAACCGTAATCAAAAACGTGCTTACGGCAATTGTTTCGGGCGGGCATATTTTACTTGAGGATGTTCCGGGAACGGGCAAAACGAAGCTTGCGAAGGCACTTGCCAAGTCTATGAGCGTGGATTTTGCAAGAATTCAGTTTACACCGGATTTGTTACCGACCGATATTACCGGTTTGAATGTATACGATAGAGAAAGTAATGGATTTGTACTTAGAAAAGGCCCTGTTTTCACCAATATTCTGTTGGCGGATGAGATTAACCGTGCGACACCGAGAACCCAGTCCGGTCTCTTGGAGTGTATGGAGGAGAAACAGGTTTCCATTGACGGAACTACGTACAGACTTGAGGAGCCGTTTTTTGTAATTGCAACACAGAACCCGATTGAAACAACAGGTACTTTTGTTTTGCCGGAGGCACAGCTGGATCGTTTCCTGATGAGACTTAGTATGGGGTTGCCGGCGAAGGAAGAAGAAGTTTCCATTTTAAGCTGCTATGACAAAGCGGATCCTTTGGAAACACTTCAAGCGGTTGTGTCACCTGAGGAGCTTTTTGCGGTTCGAAAGGAAGCACAAGCCGTTCATGTCAATCCGTCCATTTTTGAATATATTGTAGATATTGCAGCCAAAACAAGAGAAGATGAAGCGGTAATCTCAGGCGTGAGTCCCAGAGGAAGTCTGGCGCTTCTTCGGGCAGCCAAGGCATATGCAACTCTGCAGGGAAGAAATTATGTGGTTCCCGATGATGTGAAGGAATTAGCGGTTCCCGTACTTTCACACCGTATTGTACAGGGATATACGCAGTCCGTACAGAGCGAACGTTACATAGAGGGCATTATCAAAGCAACAATAGTTCCGACAGAGGATTTTAGCAAATGATTAAAATAATAATAATTGCTTTTCTGGCATTATTTCTCTTCAAACAGTTGCGAAAATACTATCTGAATAACTGGTCAAAAGATCTGGATGTGGAAATCAGATTTTTGCAGCAGGAACTGGTAGAGGGAGAGACCGGAAAGCTAAAAGAAGTGATTTCAAATCGTAAAAGAATGTCTCTTCCGATGATTAAGGTTGCATTTCAAACGGCACGTGAGCTTGTTTTTGAGAAAAAAAGCGGTTCTAAAACAACAGATCAGTTTTATCACAACGATGTATTTGGTCTGAATGGGGGAGAGCGTGTGACACGTATGTTTTCTTTTGTTCCGTCCAGATTCGGATATTATCATATCAACGGGCTGGAGCTCGTAGCCTATGATATTTTCTTCACGGTGAAGGAACTCGAAGAAAGACCGGTGGATCAGACCTTATATGTTTATCCTAAGCCTTTTCATACAGAGAAGTTTTCTTTTTATCTGCGTCAGTTAAATGGTGACATTCTGACCAATACGAAAGCAATGGAGGACCCGTTTGAATTCCGCGGAATCCGTGAATATCAGCCGTATGATGATATGAGGAGCATTAATTGGAAGGCTACAGCCAAGACAGGGGACCTGAAGGTAACGCAGAAAAATCCGACATCATCCAAAGAGATGCGCATTATTTTGAACATGGAAGATGTGGGAATCCGTCGTAAAGAGGACCAGCTTTGTGACTGTGTCAGAGTTGCGGCCGGACTTGCGCAGCATTTCACCAAGCAGGGAATGAAAACGGCATTGTATACGAATGCATTGGATCTTTTCACCAATCAGCCGGCGCGCGTAGAGGCGAATATCGGAACCGGACATATGCGTGAATTATGCAGACAGCTTGCCAGATTGCAGTTGAATAAAGAAGTGGTTTCCGTTACGGATTGTTTCGCAGATCTTATGCGTGATACAACGGAGAATATGACCTGTTTTGTTTCCTGCAATGCATATCGTGAATTTTCGGATATGCTGTTGCAATATAAGGATGCGGGGAACGAGTTTGTATGGTTTTATCTGGTAAAGCATGGTGACTTGGTGAATATCGATGAGAAACTGCGGGCGAATGTGAGGATTCTCAGCATTTAACCGATCAAACTAAAAGGTGGCACCTGTCACGATAACAAAGTATGAAAACGGAGGATGGCACGTGAAAGATAAAATCCTTTCAAATGCAAGAATGTTTTTGGTTATACAATTAAATCATTGGATGCTGGCTCCGGCCGCCTTCCTGTTGGTTCTGATATGGAAATATATGACCGGTGTACAGCTCTCATTTCCGTATCTGCTCTGGATGACGATAGGAATGATTCCGGTTTATTTTCTTTTCTTAAGAAAAAAATTCACTACAGTATTTGTTTCTGTTTTGATGCATCTGCTGGCGCTTATCGGCTTGCTACCGGTTTTTTTGCTCGCCCCGGGATTTTGGGCACTGTACGCAATTTCCGTAATCGGCTATACCATCTATTCCGTCTCCTATCGCTTTTCTGCGACCAAAATAGAGGATGGCATGATTTCTGCTTTTGGCGGAGTGGCTGTTTTTGCAGTGGTATCGTTTTTTCTTTATACACTGAAGGAACGTGAGTCAATAGAGCAGCTTGTAATCTGGATGCTGTTTATGATTGGGGGCTTTTTCCCCTGTTATTTCCTGATGAATGTGCATAATTACATGATGCTTAGCAAGGATACGGTGGAAGCGATGCCAAGAGGCCGCATCATTCGCACCGGCATGTATGTTGTTGCGGGCTTTTCGGTGGTATTGATTGGTTTGGCATTTCTTATGACACGTTTCCGTGAGGTCAGTTTTTTGTCTGATGTGCTCATAGGTGTGCTGCGCTGGATTGTTATGACCGTGATGTTTTTGATGGAAAAAGTATTCAGTAATGAAAAAACGGTGGCTACACTTCCTCGAATGGTTTTTGGCAAACAGGAGGAGGGAGAATTTGCATGGTTGACAGATATTATGAACTATGCGGTGACGCTTGCTGTCATTATAGCACTGTGTTATTTTGCTTTTGTCATTATTCGTAAAATAATCTATTTCCTCAGTCATAAAGATAAAAAAATGGTGGTGGAGGATTTGGAAGGTGTGGAAGATGTACATGAGAGAATTTCCCTGAAAGAAAAAGGCAGTTCCTTACGTGATTTTTTCAATACTTTTACACCGGAAGAGAAGATTCGCCGTATTTATAAGAAGACCGTGACGGAGAATCGTACTCAAATCAGCGGAATGACAACAACGCAGGAGCTTGGATATTATACGGCGCGTGAATGTGCTGTAAAATTAGAGAACCGGCCGTTTGATGCAATATATGAAAAGGCGCGATATTCCACGGAGGAATGCACGCCGGAAGATGTACGGGAAATGAAACGTCTTTCGAAGGAAGCGGTAACGAAATAAGGGAAGAAATATTTTAAGGGCTGTAAAAACTCCCATGATGAAAACCCAATGTCATTTAGTTAAGGAAGGTGGACATCAGCAGTTCTTACCCGTGTGCCCGCCATGCAGGGTGTTCCCACAAACTTTTTTTGAGAATGCGTAGAATGTCTTGTCTGTATGGTTTGCCCCATAGACACTGCTTGTCCCAAATTGTCTGAGAAAGCGGGCGCGCCGCACAAGGCGCGTTCCTTTCGAGTTTTTTGCGGACAGTTTTTATGGGGCAAACCATACAGACTTTAGCCGTTCTCGCATTCGATAACTTGTTTGTGGGAACACCCTGCATGGCGGGCACACGGGTAAGAACTGCTGATACCGAAAACTCTTAACTAAATGACATTGGTTTCGATAGAAACGTCTTTTTCTTGTCTTGTCGGAAGGTATAATATATAATTTAGACAATGGACAGTAGTTAAAAGGCGGTTATTATGCCGATTACAGGATAAGCGGGAGTGAGGAATATGAGAAAAGGATTGTTGGTTATAAATGGAAAATGCGTATGATTTTTACCTTGTATCATGCGAAAACTATATACGTAAAATAAATTGTCGGCTTCCCGGTCATACTCGCGAGAGTATGACCGGGATTTTTTGTTTGCGAGAGCAGGAAAGGATAAGGAAAAGAATCAACAGTATTTTTTTGTATCGTACGTAAATAAAATATTAGAAGTGTGGTTTATTTGTGAATAAACAGGTATGTATATTGTAAAAGCAAAAAAATTTGATATAATGAGAATGCTTAAAAGATAAGGCAGTTTTATCAATTTTTGGAGTGGCAATTTCTTAAAGGAGAACAGAAGAAGTATGCGAAGAAAAATGGTGTGTTTGATTGTAGGTTTATGTATGCTTGCAATGACAGGATGTTCGGCCAAACAGGTTGAATTGGAACCGGTTACGTTAAAGCCGTACGAAAAGAAAACATTTGAAACGACGGTTGTTCAGCAAGGAGATATTACTCCGGAATTGCATGCGCAACTTTTGCCGGTAGAAAAAATTTCGGTTACATATCGACCGCCCATGTCAGATATGGAGGTTGATAAGGTGTATGTAACAATCGGTGATGTTGTGAAAAAAGGCGATCCGTTGGTTTCTTTCAAATCGGGTGATATTGAAAAGAATATGAAGGCCTACCAGGAAGAATATGAAATGCAGCAGATGCTTATAGAACATTATGAGCAGTTGATGTTGGCAAATACCGATCTTGATTATAAAGAAGACATAGAACTTTTAAAAAAGGATATGGAGATTACCAAGCTCTATATTGCGGAAGAAGGCGCTAAGATGGATGCATATACTATTAGAGCTGAACGGGATGGTGTAGTAGATCAGGTTTCGGAACTGATGACGATGGGTAAAGTACAAACGGGCAATGATCTTGTGTCGGTTGTATATAATACCGGCGAATATAAAGTGACGATACAGGAGGAGTACCCTTTTGAAATAGGTAAGATTTATCAGACTACTGCGAAAGATAATACCTATGATATGGAACTTGTTTCCATTGAGGAGATGTCAAAAGGAAGTCGGACTCTTGTGTTCAAGGCACTTGATTTAAACAGCGTAATGCGTATTAATTTTATGGATTTGCGAATTGTCAAAGAGAATCTTAAACAAGCTTTGTATGTTGATGAAAAAGCAGTTTTGGAAGTGAACGGAAAATATTATGTTTTCACACTGAGTGAAGATGGCTTTAAGCAGGGTATTGAAGTAGAAGTCGGAAATGTTATAGATAATTATGTTGTTATCAAATCAGGTGTGAAAGCAGGGGATAGGGTGGTAATTAATTAATGTTTGAGAAAAGTAAAACAAAAAAAATGGTATGTAAAATGATATCCGTAACATTGGTGACAGCTCTGTTCATGATGTCAGGATGTACAGGTAATAAATTAGATGTTCCGGAATTGGTTAAGCCGAAAGTGATGAATGAATCTTTCCGTCCGGTGGGATATTCGGATATCGGAGATATATTGTTAAAAGACGCGGTTGTTGTTCCGACAGATTATTGCCATTTCTGGAAAGCAGGTACTGCAATTGCTGAAATTCATGTTTCAATCGGACAGTATGTTGAAAAGGGAGATTTGCTTGCAACTGCAGATATTAAGCAGACCAGGGAAAACATCACAAGAATTCAAGAAGAGAAAGAAAACTATATACAAAATTATGCAACAGATTGTGCAATCTATGAACAACAGATTCAGGAACTCGAGTATCGGAAACAAGGCTGTGATAAGTTGAATGATTTGCCGGGTGCAAACCAGGCGGCTACCGAACTCTCTGTTATGAAAGAAAATCACAGATATGACCAGCTTTTGTATGAGTATAAAATTAAGAAATACGACCGGGAATTAAGCGAGTATTATGAAATAATTGAAGACGGAAAATTGTACGCACGTCATAGCGGCTATGTATCTTTCTGCAAAAATCTTGCGCAGACCAATCAGGTTTCGGCTGTTGAAAATGTTGTAATTATATCAGATTATGAAGATTGTTATATCAATTTGCTTTATGAAAATATTAACAGCGGAATTTGCGATAAATATGAATTGATTTATACATACAAAAACGGAGAGAAGTGTGAGTTACAGGAGTTTCCTTATCAGACTTATGAGGTTCTGGCAGCTGAAGGACGAGAGCTGTATCCGCTGATGCGATTGAAATTTGCTGAGGAATCCATGATGCCTGAGGTGGGAAGTTCGGTTCCTGTTTATTTTGGAAAAAACATGCTGGAGGATGTTCTGTGTGTCGGACGGGATTCTCTTTATGAAGATTCCAAAGGATATTATGTATATGTAAAAACTGAAACCGGTAAAGAAATCCGATATATCGAAATCGGAAAAAAAGATGATAAAAATGTGCAGGTTGTTTCCGGATTGCAGGAAGGAGAACTGGTATTTTATTCATCAGAAGCGCTGGTACCGAATGATTATGAAGTATTCACTGTAAAAAGTGAGATATATAAAGATATTCAGGATACAGACCGTATCCTGAAAATTGAAGAAAAAACAACCATTGTTTTTTCAGATTATGAGGGTGAACTTGTTGAGGTTACCGCTGATGACGGAGATGAGGTTGCAGAAGGTGATACAATTTGCAAAATCAAAATCAATGAGGGTAGCGCAGCTCTTGCTGATATGAGAAATACGATGGAGAGCATGAAGACAACGCACAAAACCAGAATGGAAGGTTTTGATGAGCAGATTGAAGATTTGGAAGAATTACAGAAACAGCCGATTGAACAGACCATAGAGGTGCCGGATGAGAACGGGAATATGGTAAAGAAAAAGCAGTATATTGCAAGACCTTACTTCCGTGGCGAAATTGGCTGTCAGATTGCAATTGCACGACTAAACAAAGAGAAGACAGAGCGTGAATTTCAGTATCAGATGAAAGTGTTGCAGGAGCAATACAATAAGGCAAGTAAAAATAATGACGGAACCGGAATAATCAGTATTATTGCAAAAGAGCCGGGAGTTGTACAGGGTATGTATAATGTTGTCGGAGATAAAATTAAAGTGGGTGCTACACTTTGCAAGGTTGAGACTCCGATTTCTCCATATGTTGGAATTATCACGGATACTCCTTTGCATTTGAATCAGAAAGTTACTTTTATTGATGAAGGTATTGAGGAAACTTATAGCGGGACCGTAATCGGTTTGGGCGGAGAAACGCTGCGTAGCCGGGTTCATATTACTACTTTGGAGGATGGCATTTATTTAAATCAAGGTGGCGATGATGGTGAACGTAACGGAAACTGGGCATATATTCAGCCGGAGAGTGAGGAATATTTTACCCATTATTCTCTTGATGAAGAAAAATATGTAGATTATGCAGCAAGAACTTTAACCGACGTTTTTTGTCTTCCGACAGGTATCCTAAGCAGTGAAAAGGTGCTTTTAACCGGTGAAATGCTGTTCTTTGTCTGGAAAATAGAAGATGGAGAACTGATAAAGCATTATGTGGATTATCTTTATTCGGCGGTAGATGAAGAAGGCTATCGGTATGATTGTGTCGTAAATGGAATTCACGAAGGAGATGAGCTTGCGCTTTACTCCGGAGCTGAATTGGACGTAATCAGTTTGGGATTATAATTCAGTGAGAAAGTGAAGAGAAGCAGATGTTTAAACAAGTATTCAAAAAAATAAAAAATAAAAAATGGCTTTCGCTTTGCCTTGTTCTTGGTTTGACTTTTTTGGTCGCAACATTGAGCTGTCATCCTATGTTTAAGGCGGGATCTCTGGATAAATTGTTGAACAGAATTTTTGTGCAGCATATAGAGGAAGAAAATACATATCCACTTGTTTTAAATACGGAAAATTATGTAATGGCAGAGGAATATCCGACGATTGATTCCCTTAACACGTATATAAAAGAGAAGGGAGAACGCTGGGGACATTATGTGCAGTTACCGGTTTTGGAAGAGGAGGTCTGGTTCTATCTCTCAAGGCAGGAAGCCCTTGGTACTTATGCCAAAAAGTCCATATCTTACAGCGTTTCACATATGCCGGAGTTGATGGAACATGCCGAAATTATTTATGGAGAGAGTTACGAAACCTATCAGGGCGAGGAACAGCCGTGTATTGTTTCGGAGTTTATGTTGGACAGATACAATATTGTAGTCGGTGAAGTCCTCGATTTTACAAAATGGAAGAACAGTAAAAGAGAAACGTTAAAACTCCGTGTAGTAGGTGTTTTTCGTGAGAAAACATCCGATGATATTTTCTGGGAGACTGCACCCAATGAGATGCCGGCCAATGTTTTCGTATCGAAAGATCTGTTCGATGAAATTTCACAGGAATATGCAGATGATTTTATATTTTACTCCTATCATCAGATGCTTGATTACAGGGCTGTAAATCACAGAAATGCAGAAATTGTCGGCAAAGCGGTTAAGTTCCTTTCGACGAAGGAAGCTGAGTTTGAAGAAAATGTTACACCCTTTATTGAACAGTATAAACAGGATAAAAAGACGGTTGACATTACATTATGGGTGTTGGAATTACCGATTCTTGGAATGGTATTGGCTTATATCTATATGGTTGCGTGCCAGATTGTAGAAACGGAAAAAAATGAGATTGCGATGATCAAAAGTAGAGGCGGAAGCCGTTTGCAGGTAATTGCAATGTACCTGTTTCAATCAGTAATCCTTTCCGCCGTAAGTTTGTTTTTGGGAATTCCGCTGGGTATTTTATTGTGTAAAATCGGTGCCGGAACAACGGATTTCTTAAGCTTTTCATTAAGAGGGCTGGAAATGTATCAGCCTGTTTGGGAAATGCTGTTATATGGTTTGATTGCGGTTGCCGGCGGAATTGTATTTCTTCTGGTTCCGGTCATTGCATCTTCAGGGATTTCTATTGTACAGCGTAAGGGTGCTGTGAAAGTGAATAAGAAAGCAATATGGGAAAAGTTTTTCTTTGATATTATTTTGTTGGGAGTTGCAATTTATCTGATTTATAACTTTAATCAAAATATGACAAATATTAGAGAAACAGCACTTCTGGGACAGAAAATGGACCCTGTGATTTTCCTTGACTCTGTTTTGTTTATTCTTGCATTGGGGCTGTTTTTACTTCGTTTAATTCAATATTTGGTGAAACTGGTATACAGACTGGGACGTAAAAAATGGAAACCTGCAATGTATGCATCCTTTTTACAGATTACAAGAACCTTCAGCAAACAGGGAATTATTTCAATCTTTCTGATTATAACAATTGCCCTGGGCTTATTTTATGCGAATATTGCCCGTACAATTAATTCCAACAGTGTGGAGAGAATTGTTTATAATACCGGAGCGGATATGGTGATTTCGGAACAGTGGGAACGTAGTTATCTGCAGTCAAATGGAACAATTTTAGAGTATGAGTTTATTGAGCCGGATTATGTAAAATTCAATCAGCTGATTGAAAATGGAATGTGTGACAGTATTACTCGTGTTATTTATGATGATAATGCGGAATTGCAATATAACAAAAAAAGGGTTAAGAATATTCAGTTACAGGGTATTGTGACCGATGAGTACGGTATGACGGCTACCTTGAAAGAGGAGCTGAATGGTGAGAAACACTGGTATCATGCTCTGAACAAGCTTGCGGAAGATCCTCAGGGAATCATTATTTCCCGAAATCTTGCAGATGAGATGGAACTTGAAGTTGGTCAGAACGTGAAATTGACACGTTATTGTGTAATTTCAACAATGAAGACAACTCCGAGAGGTGAGATGTTCGGAACGATTTGTGCGATTGTAGACCATTGGCCCGGTTTTCAGAAGTATACATATGAAGAGGGAGAGTTGAAAGAGAATTACCTTGCAATTATGAATTATGCTTCTGCTTACAACTATTTTAAAGTTTCTCCTTATAATGTATGGCTTAACCTATCGGAAGGCACTAAGGCTGAGGAAGTAGAAGAGGTTCTTGCATCTATGGAACTTAATTATCCTGAGATTACCGGTGTTGAAAGACAGGTGCAGGAGATGAAAGAATCTACGCTGATTCAGATTACCAACGGTATGTTTACACTGAGTTTCATTATCGCACTGGTACTTTGTGCTGTCGGATTCATGATTTACTGGATTGCGTCTATCCGGCAACGAGAACTTTTATTTGGTGTATATCGTGCGATGGGTATGACGGTACGTGATATTAATAAAATGTTGATTAACGAGCATCTTTTCAGTACGTTGCTTTCGGTTATTACCGGCGGAGGTGTTGGTATGATTGCAACATTTCTGTTTGCGGAACTCTTTGGTGTAATTTATCTTCCGCAAAAGCATAATATCGAGATATTCCTGCATTTTGATATGGGTGATATTACCAAAATTGCAGTAGTGGTCATTGTTATGATGATTGTTTGTCTAATGGTATTAAGAAAATTGATTAAGTCTATGAATATCACGCAGGCACTTAAGCTTGGGGAGGATTAAGATGGATATTGTTTTAGAAGCAAAACAGATTGTAAGAGCGTTTAAAACCGGATCAGGTGAAGATTTTTACGCATTAAAAGGTGTAGATATGCAGGTGCCAAGAGGGACGCTTACAATTCTGAAAGGGCGTTCCGGTAGCGGCAAAACAACACTTTTAAATATTTTGAGTGCATTGGATGAACCTACTTCCGGAGAAGTAATTTTTGATGGAGCTCCTTTTCGTCAAATGAGTATGGAGGGAAAGGAAGAATTGCGACGCAAGCAGATTGGATTTGTGTTCCAGTCAGTAGCGTTGATTCCGATTATGAATGCATATGAGAATGTTGATTTCGCAATGCGTCTGGCTGAAATAAAGGGAGATTACAGAAACCAGATTGAAGCGGCATTGAAAATCGTTGGCATGAATGAGCGTATGCTTCATATGCCGGGACAGATGTCCGGCGGTGAGCAGCAAAGAATTGCGATTGCAAGAGCAATCGCGCATAAGCCAAAGGTTATCTTTGCGGACGAACCGACAGGAGCTTTGGATACCGAGTCAGGTATTCGTGTAATGAAACTGTTCCGACGTCTGATTGAAAAAGAAGGGTTGACGATTGTGATGACAACACATGACCCTAACCTTATGGAATTGGGTGATGTGATTTATGAGATGGAGGATGGAGAACTTGCAGAAATCAAACGAAATAACTGATGAGCAATTGAATATGCAGGAAAGTAGTCCTGTGCAGCAGGAACAGACTGCTCCACCATTGGTAGTTTGTGACAATCTGGTCAAAATCTATAAAACCGACGAAGTCGAAGTTATGGCATTACAGGGACTGGAATTGGAAATCCGGCGTGGTGAGATTATCTCTATCATTGGTAAGAGTGGTAGTGGTAAGAGTACACTGATGAACATTATCGGAGGTCTTGAACGTCAGACGGCCGGAAGGATTATTGTAGACGGCATGAATCTTGTAGAAATGTCAGAGCACCAAATGGTTTCATACCGTAAAAAGAAGATTGGATTCGTATGGCAGAAAAGTTCCAGAAATTTGTATTTTTACTTAACGGCATTGGAAAATATAGAAGTGGCGATGAATTTCACCAAAAAGAGTGCGGCTCAAAAACGCAAGAAGGCTATGGAGTTGTTGCAGCTGGTAGAAATGGCTCATAAAAAAGATTCTTATCCGTCACAGATGTCAGGTGGAGAACAGCAACGTGTTGCAATTGCTGTGGCGCTTGCAAATGAACCGGATATTTTGCTTGCGGATGAACCGACCGGTGCTGTCGATTCAAAGACTTCCAATGTGATTCAGGACTTGTTCCGAACGTTGAACAGAGAGACCGGGATTACCATTATTATCGTAACGCATGATATTAAGCTTGCAAATAAGGTAGATCGAGTTGTAATGATATCCGATGGAAAAATCAGCACTGAAAAGATTATGAAAGCGCAGATTCGCGAGCAGATAGACAGTGTAGAAGATATCGAAATTGATGATAATTCCCATGAAGAATATTCTATCATGGATAAAGCACATCGTGTTCAGCTTAGTGACGATATGTTACTAGCGGCAGGTATTGACAGCAATAAGGTCAAAATTAGTGTCGCGGACGGTAAAATCGTAATTACCGGGGAAAAAGCAGGGAAATAAGTAAGGTACCGCCATCCAATTATTATGTTTTGGAGGCGGTACCTTTTTGGAATCATTTGTTTTTGGTTTGGTATTAACAGTTGATTATTTCATATAGCCGGCAACGCGTTTTCCGCATTCGGAAAAATCAGAATCGTGAAAGCCGAATATTTTATCACAGGAAGGTGTAATAATAGCTGACGTTTCATTCTTGTTCGATAGGTTCCAAAGAATATAGCTTACCTGATATTTGTTAAGCAGGTCAATCCAAATATTAGTCTGTTCATCGTTGATCGGACCGTTTCCTGAAGCATCGCAAATTCCGAATTCAGAGACAAAAACAGGGAGACCGTTATTGATAGCTTCAGTCATAATCTGACGTAGTTCATCCCGATGAGTGTCCGCATAGAAATGAAGCGTATAGACAAGATTAGGATAAGAAAGAGGCGCCTTTGCTGCTTCGTCTACGCGCTGTGACCAGACCGGAGTGCCGACGATAATTACTTTGTCAGGATCAAGCGAGCGGATGACAGGAATTACGATATCAGCATAATTTGTAATCTGCGTCCAGGTAGTATCCATGTTCGGTTCGTTGCAGATTTCGTAAATCACATTATCATAGTCTTTCAGTCTGGGGCAGATGCTTTTGAAAAAAGCAAGTGCGGAATTTACATGCATATTAGGATCATAATCCAGCAAAATATGCCAGTCGATTAATACATAGATGCCAAGCTTTGCACAAACTAAGACTGCATCAAGGATCATTTGCTCGAGTTTTGCTCTGTGTGCGTCGTCTCCGTCGGCATATCCTTTTATATCATCTGCTTCCGCAGAATACATGGCGAGCCGGAAGGCACTGAGTCCGAAACGTTCGGTAAGTTCCGTAATACAAACCTCTGTTACATATTCAGGGTAGAGGGAGATATTATGGGTACTGATTCCTTTTAACTGACAAATTTGTCCGTGTTCATTCAAAAGAGAAGAACCTTCCACATGAAGTTTTCCGTGAATACCAAAAGGGGTTTTTAATCCGTTTCTTTCTGTTGTACATGCTGTCATAATATGTGTTCCTTTCAAATGTATTTTCAACATTGTAACATAGAACGGGGAAAAAAAGACAGACTTATATAAACAAAATCATCTTACTGCATAAATCTGATATAAAAAGAGAGAGTCTTTACTTTTTATATCGGAAAGCGTAAAATATGGAAAGAATTGAGCGAAGAAAAAAGTGGAGTTTTGACGGAATGGGAAAAAAAGAATTAGCAAAAGATTTTACACGCGGAAATATACCAACACAGCTTCTTTGGTTTACGTTACCATTCATGGCATCGAATGCATTGCAGGTACTTTACAGTACCGTAGATATGATTATTGTAGGAAAGTACGTGGGGACACCGGGATTGTCGGCAGTATCGCAAAGCAGTCTTATTGTGAATTTTGCTACAATGGTATGCCTTGGTTTTTCAAATGCAGGACAGGTTCTTGTTGCACAGGCCTTAGGAGCAGGAAAGAAAAAAGAGTTAAATCATATTATAGGAACACTTTTTACCTTGGTAGCATGTATCAGTATGATTTTCACGATTGTAATTGTGTTGGCAAAAGGGGTGATTTTGGATATTATGAATATTCCTGAGGCATCCTATGAAATGTCAAAGCAATATATGATTATCTGTGGAATGGGGTTGTTTTTTACGGCAGGCTATAACATGATATCTGCTGTTTTGCGCGGGATGGGGGATTCTAAGCGTCCGTTTTGGTTTATTATGATTGCATCTGTCATTAATCTGGTGCTGGATTTGATTTTTGTCGGCTGGTTTCAGTGGGGAGTGGCAGGTGCTGCATGGGCAACCATTATTGGTCAGGCGGTTTCCTTTTTGTTCTCGCTTTATTATTTGTACAAACATAAGGAAGGATTTGGGTTTGATTTCAAACTGAAAAGCTTATACCCCAATGCAAAATATATTTCAATGATGTTCAGTCTTGGAACACCTATGGCAATTCAGTCAGGATGCATTAATCTTTCGATGTTATTCGTTAATTCACTGATTAATGATATTGGTGTTGTGGCTTCTGCTACATTTGGTGTTGGTGTAAGAATTGATGATATTGTTAATAAAATATCGCAAGGATTGCAGTTTGCAGCAATGCCGATGATTAGTCAGAATATTGCAGCAGGACAACAGAAACGTGCTCAAAAAGTTGTGTGGTATACCTGGTTGTATTCGGCAGTATATACGGTTGCTTGTATGGTGATTTATTTGTTGTTTGGTAAATATCTTTTTATGATGTTTTCGGATGATGCGGCTGTACATGAAATGTCATCCGTTTTTATCAGTGCAATTCTTTGGATGTTTCCGGCCATGGCGTTGATGCGTGGAGGTAATGCTTTTTTACAGGGGATTGGAAATGCCAAACTCAGCATGTTGCTTTCCATCCTTGACGGAGTGGTGTTACGAATCGGTTTGAGCTGGCTGTTTGGAATCGTACTTGGATGGGGGTTTTATGGTTTTGTACTTGGGTATGGACTGGCACCATACGGATGCGGAATCCCGGGATTGATTTATTTCATTTCCGGTGTCTGGAAAAAACGTAAGACATTGGCGGAACAATTATAAGCCGGAAGGAGTAGTATGGAGTGGAATAAAATAACACTTGCACAAAAGCAGGTGATGGAACGATTTTATCAGTATCGTCTGTCAAAAGGTTGTGAACAGACATTTGGAAATAATTATCTTTGGTCCGAAATTTATCAGACAAGTGTTGGTTATATGGAAGATTGTATGGTTTTTTATAACAGCAGGAATCATTCTGTTACATTTCCGATTGGTGAAAATCCTTTTCGGGCAATTGAACCGTTACGGGAATATTTTGACAGCATCGGAAAGCCTTTTCGCATGGGTCTTGTGATTCCGGAACAATTCCAAATGTTAGATGTTGCATATCCGAACCAATATCAGATTACGTACCGTAGAGATGAGGCGGATTATATTTATCTGACGGAGTCGTTAATTACATTGGCCGGCAAAAAACTTCATGCCAAGCGCAATCATATTAATCGTTTTCGGGAAAATTATCCGGATTGGAGATTTGAGGTAATTACCGATGAAAACGTAAAAGAGTGTATTGAAATGGCAAATCTCTGGATTGAATCAACACCGGGAGGAGATGCGGCTGATAAGCGCCAGGAGCTCGGTGTTACAATCAGAGCTTTAGAAGAGCGCGATATCATTGGTCTGGATGGCGGGTTGATTCGTACGGGTGGACGGGTCGTAGCATTTGCACTTGGTGAACCTCAGGGGCCGGATACTTATGTGGTCCATATAGAGAAGGCTTTTGCTGATATACAGGGTGCTTATCCGATGATTAATCGTGAATTTGCAGCGCATTTTGCAAAGGATTATAAATACATTAACCGAGAAGAGGATCTGGGACAGGAAGGCTTGCGTAAAGCCAAGCTTTCTTATAATCCTGAAATGATTTATGAAAAAGGATTGGTTACACTTGTAGATTAGACTGAGTTGATATAAAATAAAAGAAAAGCATGCAAAGGAGGTACGAGATGTCACTTTCATTGGAACAACAGTTTACGGATGCGAATTGCAAACTGAAGTTTTTGCTGGAAAATATGCAGGGCGGTTTTTTTACGTATGATGCAAAAACGTTGAATCTGATTGAGTTAAGCCCAGGATTGCTTGCTATGTTTAAATGTGACGAGTCTGCTTTCCGGGAACACTTTTATAATTCGTTTGATATGATGATTTGTCAGGAAGAACGTACACAGACAATGGTTGATATAGAGAAACAGGCACAATCCGGCGGCGATATCCATGTACAATTCAAGATGAAAGATATGTATAATGGAGATATGCGTGTTGATTATAGAGGACGATGCGTGCAGGAAAGTAACGGTGCTGTTAGGTGCTATGTCGTTTTGACAGATGTGACAATGCGAGATGAGTTGCAGAATGAGGAGCAGCAGAGCAAGGTTCAAATCGATGATATGACAGGCATTCTGAACAGGGAAGCGATGCAAAAATCAATCAGGGAATTTTTGAGAACATCATCCTCTAATGAATTGCATGCAATGATGATGATTGATACGGATAATTTTAAGGGTCTCAATGATACGCTTGGACATGTTTTTGGTGATGAGGTAATCAAATTTGTTGCCAGAACAATTAAAAATACTTTTCGACAAAGTGATTTTGTCGGACGGGTTGGTGGTGATGAGTTTATGGTATTTATGAAAAATACCACGAAGGAAGTTACACAGCAACGCGCCCAGTCACTGAATAAAGATTTATGCCGTAAATTTGCAAGGGATGGTAAATCAACTTCCATCAGTTGCAGTATAGGCATCGCATATTATCCCAAAGATGGTATGGATTATGATTCATTGCTTTCGAATGCAGACGATGCTTTATATCAGGCTAAGCAAAAAGGTAAGAACAGATATGTAATTTCTTCATAAAAAGAAGATGCCATACATGGACGATGTAAATCGCCTGTGCAAGGCATCTTCTTTTGCGATAGAACACTGCTGACTTATATGTGTTTCAATGACAGACCATAAGTACTTAATTTGTCACGGTGTTCGGTTTTACACTTCCTGCGGTATTGTAGGGGCGTACAACCGAAATATTCTTTAAACAGTTTATTGAAATAGCTGGTGTTGTTAAAACCCACCGATGAAGCCAAATTTGCAATGGATGCTGCAGATTTGTCATTTTGAAGAATTCGTTCTGCTGCTTGCAGAATACGGTACTTCATCAGATATTCAAAGGGCGTTAAGTTTACAGCTCTCTTGAAACAACGGCAACATTCACTTTTGCTGACGTGAATGGAAGCGGCAATGTCTTCTAATGTAATAGTTTCAGAAAAATGCTCCTCGATGTAGAGAATGGCATCTTTAATACGATTCTGATCGGGTGAAAGCGTTTTTTGTCCTGTGGCATGAGGAACATATTGTACTTTGAGTTTTTTGACCAACTGAAACCAGAATTCACTTAAGATACTCTTTGTCAGAAGTTCGTAACCGAATTCCTGTGAAAGATTCGTATCAAGTAAATTTGAAATCAAAGTAAGCATTCCTCTTCCCCACATGTCCTTGCGGTCAAATAAAAGATGTCGGAAAGACGAATCTGAAAGAATCGGCTTTAAATACATTGTGGCGGTGGGGGTAGAATTGTCTTCAAATAAAAAGCGTGTGTGGAACATGAAGGAAAGAATAACACAATTGCTATCGCCTGAATTGTGAATTGAGTGTAAAATGTCGCGGTTGATGAAGACTGCCTGGCCTTCGCAAACCTGTATTTTTTCTTCACCGATAAAAAAGGTTGCTGTCCCTTCTTTGATGAAATTAATCTCCAATTCTTCGTGCCAATGCCAACGGACATGGCTCATATACATCTTTGATGGTTCTACATAATATATGCCGACAGGATAATCAGGATTTGTATGTGTAATAATCTCATGAGAATCCTTTCGGGATGATGATTTAAGTTCGTTCATCCGCCGATAGACCCTTTCTGATAAAAATATAATGACATTTGTTTATTATAATGTATCAATAGATAAACAATAATGCAAGTATTTTTGCGGAATTGTTTTATTTTATTAGTTTGAATATGAATAGAAAAAATATAATGTGCAGATACTGTATTTGCAGAATAAAAAAAGGGGCGTACGGTAAGTGATTTATCTGAGATTAGAAGAAGATGTTAAATTAACGAAGAAAGATGTGTATCTGAAGGATGTTGCGCAGATTACCGGAGCCGGAGATGGGTCGGAAAAGAAACTGAATGACTTAGAGATTTACCGATTTGAGGGCGAAGAGAACCAACGTGCTGTACTCAGTATTATCAGCATAATAGAAAAAATAGGAAATGAATTTCCGGATATCGAAATATCTCCAATGGGTGGAATGGATGTTGTATTACAGTATTTTCCAAGGAGCACCGGGAAGAAGCGATTCTCGTTGCTAAAAATTGTACTGGTATGCGGAATCTGTTTCTTCGGAGCTGCGTTTTCCATTATGGCGTTTCACAATGATATCGGGATTCAGGAACTTTGCAGTCATATCTATGAGATGGTGGGGATGGAAAGACAGCATTCGTTTCCGGTTTTGGAACTTGGATACTCTGTGGGACTCGGTGGAGGGATTATAATTTTTTATAATCATATCGGTAAACGCCGTATTACAAACGATCCGACTCCGATAGAGGTTGAAATGCGATTGTATGAGAAGGATGTAAACGATACCATTATAGAGAATGCCAAGAGAATACAACAGGAAGAGTAGGTTGCAAGGGTATGGAA
Organism: Lachnospiraceae bacterium; assembly: GCA_045530835.1. Taxonomy (GTDB): domain Bacteria; phylum Bacillota; class Clostridia; order Lachnospirales; family Lachnospiraceae; genus UBA3766. Next base: position 19,470 of record JAZSCW010000074.1, read on the forward strand.
ATATTGCAGAATGCATTTTTATTTTTTGTGGGTATCTCTTCGGGTCTTCTGGTTTCGGGTGGTGTTTTTACAACATTGATTGCGCTCGGGTTGGTACCGCGCTTTGCAGGGAGAACACATACGGCAAATCATGTGGTTTTATATGAGAACTGTATCATTGCGGGAAGTTGGTTTGCGACACTGGTTACAATCTGGCCGGCAAGTCGGATTTTATTTGTGACAATAACGGAAGCTGTGCCGGAGTTGATTCGTGTCTGCTTGGGGACCGGAGGTTTTTTTTCAGGGTGTTTTGTTGGATGTATGGCACTTGCAATCGCAGAGATGTTGGACGGGATTTCCATTTTTTCCAGAAGAATCTCTTTCAAAGAGGGGATTGGGTTGGTAATTCTGTGTGTTGCCATTGGCAAAGTTTTGGGTAGTATGTATTATTTTCTGATTGGAATATCAGCAGAATAGGAGCGTATAGGTATGAGTGAATTAAAAGATAGTCAGCAGGCGCAGATGAAAGAGGAATACGGAAAAATGATTAAAGAGATTACACCGAAGGCGAGCCTTTGGAAACGTTGTTTATACGCGTTTCTTGTCGGAGGTCTGATTTGTGTGATCGGGCAGGGGATTTTATATGTCGCAGAGAATCTGTTTGGATTAAATGCAGAGGATTCTGCAGCCTGGTGTACGATTTTATTGATATTGAGCAGTGTTATTCTTACAAATCTCGGTATTTACCGTAATCTTGTTTCTTTTGCCGGTGCCGGTGCACTTGTTCCGATTACCGGTTTTGCAAATTCTGTTGCAAGTGCGGCAACAGAGTTTAAATATGAAGGATGGGTATTCGGAGTTGGATCAAAGATTTTTACAATTGCCGGTCCGGTTATTTTATACGGAATTGTATGTAGTTGGTTTTTTGGAATCATTTATTGGATTATGAAGATGATGGGAATGGCATAAAATCCATTCCCATCATGGTTTTAGTATTATGGTTTCAGTGTGATTTTTAACAACTCGCCTTCATATCCGGCACCGGTAGTGATTTGTGTGGTAGAAGGGCCGAGAGTGTCTTCGTGGTAGAAATGAATGTGTCCTGCAAGAACCATTTTAACAAGGCTGTCGTCTGCACAAACTTCGTTGATAAAAGTTGTAGTCGTTTCGTTCGGAATACAGGATTTATATCCAAGCAGAACTTTGGAGTTACCGTTTGGGTCTTCACCCCAAACCTGTTTGGTAAGCATAATGAGCTCTTCATCCTCCAACGGTTGAATTGGGACGTGCATAATAAGCAAAATTGGTTTTTCGGATTCTTTGGCGGCAAGCAGCGCCTCCAATGCTTCGGTAGAAACCTGTGAACCGGCATCATCTACGGCGAGAATGTTGAAATCCGGAGTTTCCCGGAGCTGATAGCCGGCATTTCCTGCGTGAAGGGCATTTAATCTCGGTAAATAGGTGGAATATGCAGTCTGCGAAAAATATTCTTCACCGTACTCAAAATCATGATTGCCCAGTAAAAAAATATAAGGAACATCAAGTGTGTCGAGTTCTTTTTGGACAAAATCAATGGATGCATACATCGCAGAGTCAAGGATGTCACCGCCAAAAATCAGCAAGTCGGGTTGTTCTTTTTTTACATATTGTATGAGTGCAGAAAACATTTTATCAGCATAGATACCGTTTTTGCTTTGAAAAGATTCATATCGACCGGCGGCTTTATCGGAAAGCGAAGCATCACGTTCGTCACAAAGCGAAATATGTGTATCGGCTATAAAAATAATTTCATAAGGTTTTTCAAGCCCCGGAAGAATGATTTCTTTTTCGTGAATTGTGAGGGCGGGGTCCTGTTCATTACATGCAAAAACCGGTAGCAGGCCGATAATAAGGAAGCATGATAATGCAAATGCATAAAAGCGGAATTTCAGATGATTATCCATAGAAAAGTTTCTCCTTTGCTGGTACAACTATTGAGATTATAGCATGAAAAAAGATGGAAAAGAAGCAGAAAGAAATGACATGAACAAAGAAATATGTTATAATGCTAAATAGTAGTGCAGTTGAAAAGACAGTACAATGCCGAAAGGTAAAAACTATGGAACATCAGGGAACAATTAAATACGGAGAAGACGGATATTTTTCCAAAAAACTTTATGAGCGGGAACTGCCGTATTTTTATCTGGAAGAGACGGATTCTACAAATGAAGAAGCGAAGCGGTTCTTTAACCAACAAAAAGGAGAGCAGGCGCTGTTTATAGCCGGAACCCAGACTGCAGGGAAAGGAAGAAAAGGCAGAAAATTTTATTCTCCTGCGGAAGATGGGATTTATATGTCACTTCTGTTTACGCCCAAGGATGCGCTTGAAGAAGTGATTGCTGTTACGACAGCAGCATCTGTTGTGGTTGCACGTGCAATTGAAGAAGTTACGGGACAAAGAACTTTGATTAAATGGGTAAATGATTTATTTCTTGGTGAACGTAAAGTTTGTGGGATTCTTGCTGAAGCGGTAATGCCGGCGGAGCCGGGAAATAAAATGGCGGTGATACTTGGTATCGGTATTAACGTATCTACAAGAAGTTTTCCGGAAGAATTGAAAACAGTTGCAGGGAGTCTTATGGTTGAGCAAACTGTGCTGTGTAAAGAAAAACTGATTTGTAAAATTACAGAAGGGTTGTTAACCTTTCTTGAGGATGTGAGAGATACTTCGTATCTGTCTGAATACAGAAAACGTTCCATGGTTCTTGGGAAAGAAATTATCTGTTATGAGGGAGCCGAGTGTTTTTTTGCACTTGCTTTGGACGTTGATGATAGAGGCGGTCTTGTAATTAAGACGCAGAGTGGTGAACAGAAGGTTCTTCACAGCGGAGAAATCACGATACGCTTGTATGAAAACCAAAAGGATAGGACGGAGGAATGACATGCGAATAATATTGATACGTCATGCGGAACCGAATTATGAGATTGATTCGTTAACACCCAAAGGCTTTCGTGAGGCTGAATTGCTGGCCCAAAGAGTGAAAAACTGGAAGGTGGATCGCTTCTTTTGTTCTCCGCTTGGAAGAGCGCAGGATACAGCGTCCTTTTCAATGAAAGCATGTAATGCAAAAGCGGAAACACTGGATTGGTTACAGGAGTTTTATTATCCGATTAAGGAAGTGGGCGAAGAAAAAACGAGGATTGCGTGGGATTTCATGCCGGCGTTTTTTACCGCACAGGATGATTTGCATGATAAAGATAAATGGATGCATACGCCCTTGATGCAATCCGGAGAACTCGCAAAGTATTACAGCATGGTTTCTGACGGGTTGGATTCCATACTGGCGGAATATGGATATGAGGTGCGTGGCGGCGGACTTTATGCGGTAGGTGAGGAAGCGAAACGGGATGCAACGATTGTTTTCTTTTGTCATTTAGGTGTCAGTTTCGTAATGCTGTCACATTTGCTTGGGATTGCAACTCCGGCCTTGTGGCAGGGATTTTTCGTGGCACCGTCATCGGTGACGGTTTTAGGGAGCGAAGAACGTATTTGCGGGGAAGCTGCTTTTCGTGTACAGACCATGGGAGATACCAGACATCTCTATGAAGGTGGAGAACCAATTTCTGCATCCGGTTATTTTACGGATGCATTTCAAGGATAAAAAAGGAGGAAAAGGATATGATGAATCCGGCAAAATTATTAACTTTAAAAAAGGATTGGGATGGGTTTTCTGCGCGCCATCCAAGATTTGTACAATTTATTATGGCACTTATGCATTCCGGTTTGGGACCTGGTGCCGTTATTGATGTTACCGTTACATTGCCTGATGGTACCAGTATGCAATCTAATATGAAATTAGCACAGGAAGATGTGGAATTCTTCAATACAATTAAAAATATGATGTAAAATATTCCAAAAGTGGAGTGTTTTGTAATCATAACAGACATAAAATCAGAGATATGTGATGAAATATTTTAAGGAGTAATTTATTTCAGGCTAAATTAGAATGCATTGAAATGTATATTGTGGATTTTAAGCATGGAGAGGGGGGCTTTATATGCTTAAGATTTCTTTTTGTGATGCAAATGCGAAATTCAGGAAAATCTTTCAGGAGAAGATGCTCGCTTGCGCAGAACAAAACGGTCTGGAGGTTTCGCTTGATTTGTTTTCCGTGGAACAATTCGAGGAAGCTCTGGAATATGGAATCCTGAAACAGGATGTTTATTTTGTTTCGGCAGGAAGTTTTGGGACGAAAGGATTTTTACTGGCGCAGAAGCTTAGGAATTCGTTGCCGAATGCGGGAATTGTATTGATTGCCATGGATGAGAACTGTGCATGGGAAGGATATAGGCTGAAAGCATTAAGATGTATCCCGCGGACAGAAATATTGGAACCTGAAAAATTGCTGGAATGTGTGCGTGCAATTTGTGCAGAATTTGGAACGGGACAAACGATTACGTTACGTTTTGTAAATGGTCAAAAGACGTTTTGTCCCGAACGGCTCGTTTATGTGGAAAGCCGTCTGCATAAGTTGCATTTTTTTATTTTGGAGGATGAAATTCGTGAATATGTGTTATATGAGAAGTTAGACAATGCAGAAAAAATGTTTAACCCGGCATATTTCGTTCGGGTACATCAAAGTTTTCTGGTGAATATCAGATATGTAAAGACACTTGAAAAAAAGGCTCTCTGTATGTGGAACGGGGAGAGGATTGACATTTCACGCTCGCGCTTACATCAGGTGGAGCAACAATATGCTTCCTATAGCCGGAGTGAGCAAAAAATGAGATAAAAATGTCATAAAAGAGCAAAAAGTGTCATGATGATTGTAGAATTATAAAATAAACGATAAACTATAATTATAGAAAGCACAACCGTTTATCTATCATGTCTGTGTTCACATCTTTATGGGGAATATTCGTATCTGTTTTATCTGTTTTTCTGTTGTTTTATCAGATTTTCGGTTTTATGTGCTGTCTGCTTGAGGGGGAAAGAGTCGTTTTGACTCTTTCTTTTTGTAAGAAAAAAGATATTGACGGTTAAAAATCAAAAATTCACATTATGAAAAATCTTGACAATTGACTTATAAAAAGATATGATAATGATATCAAAATGATATCACACGAAAGAGAGGATTGTATTATGCAGGAGAAGAAAGAATTGGTAATCAATGAAAAGGTGTTAAAACCGATTCCTGGTTTTTGTGGGTTGCTTTTATCAGTGGTATTGATATTGATAAGTGCAGCTTTGTTTTTCGGAGGAGCTTTTTTCTATGAAATAATGTTTTTGCCGGCATGTATTGTATTATGCATAGGTGTTGTAATGCTAGCCGGACTTAAGGTTGTGAATCCCAATGAGGCATTGGTTCTTACTTTTTTTGGAAAATACTATGGTACGATTAAAAACGCTGGTTTTTATTATGTAAATCCTTTTACAACCGGATATAATCCGACTGCTGTGCAGGTTTTGCAGCGTGATGCAAGCGGGAATGTTACAGGTCGTTCTGTTGTGAGCAAAAAGATTTCTACGAAAGTATCAACCTGGAATAACGGTATCCAGAAGGTAAATGATGTTCTGGGTAACCCGATTGTGATTGGAGCGGTTGTAATCTGGAAAGTTGCGGATCCGACACAGGCAGCATTTTCTGTTGAGAATTATAAGGAATTTCTTTCCATCCAGTGTGATTCGACAATTCGTAATATTGCAAGACTTTATCCGTATGATGATATGGATGATAGTGACGGAATTTCTGAAAAGACACTTCGCGGCAGCAGCCGTGAAATTGCTGACGGCATGCGGGAAGAACTTCAGAAAAGAGTGAATTGTGCAGGTCTTGAAATTATGGAAGTACGTATTACGCATCTTTCCTATTCCGAGGAAATTGCTGCGGCAATGTTACAGCGTCAGCAGGCGGTAGCAGTGATTGCTGCACGTCAGAAAATTGTTGAAGGTGCAGTCAGTATGGTGGAAATGGCTATTAACCAGTTGAGTGAAAAAGAAGTCGTATGTTTAGATGATGAACGTAAGGCTCAGATGGTAAGCAATCTGCTTGTGGTTCTCTGCGGTAACAAAGAAGCACAGCCTATTGTGAACAGTGGTTCAATTTATTAGGATATATAATGGATATATCAAATTGGTATTCTGTGGAGGTGAGTGTTTGGAACTGAATCAGAAAGAGGAAGCTTTGGCAGAGCGTTTGGAACGAATTAAGGCGATGGAAGAAGAAATCATTGCAAGAGAAAAACAGTTGAAAGAGAAGGAAAAAGCAAAAAAACAGGTATTGCTTCGCCTTTCGCCTATGTTGTGGAATGACCTTGCCAGATGGGCGGAGGAAGATTTTCGCTCGATTAATGGCCAGATTGAATTTTTATTGGCTGAGGCTGTTCGAAAACATAAAAAAGATTAAAAAATTTTTGAAAAAATTCATAAAATACTTGAAAAAACCATAAATATAATATTATTATATTTTGTTAGGGTAAAGTGCTAATATACTAAAATGCAATGGGTGTCTGTGCGCAGGATGGTATACAGGGTGCTTTGAACATAAAAGGGAAAACAAAAGGAAAGGAGGAGTAAGGTGGCATCATTAATAGAGATTCGTGATATGTGTAAAGTCTATAATCCGGGCGAAAATGAGGTTTGGGCACTTAATAGGGTGAATTTAAGTATCCGGGAAGGGGAGTTTGTTGCCATAATCGGACAATCGGGTTCCGGCAAGTCAACACTTATGAATATGCTGGGCTGTCTGGATGTTCCGAGCGCAGGGATCTATCTGCTGTGTAATGAGGATGTGGCACAGCTTTCGGATGATGAGTTGTCTTTTATCAGAAACAAGCAAATCGGCTTTGTATTTCAGGGCTTTAATTTGATCCAGAGTCTCACTGCACTTGAAAATGTGGAACTTCCGCTTATTTATCGAAAGGTTCCCAAAGCGGTCAGAAGAGAACTCGCTGTCAAGGCTTTGGAGAAAGTTGGTCTTGCGAACCGTATGACGCATAAACCTTCGGAAATGTCAGGAGGTCAGCAACAGCGTGTTGCCATTGCCAGAGCAATCGCACAGGCCCCCCCGATTATTTTGGCGGATGAGCCGACCGGTAATCTGGACTCTAACTCCAGTAAGGAGATTATGGCAATACTAAAAGATTTAAATCGCGAAGGAAGAACCATTATTCTGATTACACATGACAGCGAAATAGCCATGGAGGCGAAGAGAATTATACATATAAAAGATGGTAGAATTGATTATGATGAAATAAAGGAGACTAACTAAAGGATGAGCACAGAAAACAGAGAGGAAGGATTGCCCCTTACATATCAAAGCAGCGTAGAGGAGACTCTTGCACGTGCAAAAGAAGAACGTGACAGAGCAACTTTGAAAGCTAAGAAGCGCAAAAAGATTTTGATTATTGTAGGTGTTGTGCTCCTGGCACTTATTATTGCGATTGCCATAATTATTTTTGCGGTATCCAAATTGACACCTCCCATGGTGTCAACCATTAGTCCGACAAGAGGCGATATTGAGGCAAATGTAATGGTAAGCGGTGCATTGGAAAGTGATAAAAATGTACAGTATACCGTTCCGGCAGCAGTACTTGTCGATTCTATTGTAGGAAGCGGAGAAGCGGTTTCCAAGGGAGACACTCTTGTGAAATTCAATCAGGAAGATTTTGAACGTGTTCTTCGGGAATTCGAGTTGGAAAATATGATTGCCAAGAATACATATCAGAGCCAGCTGACGGATTTTGAAAAGAACAAAAAGGATTTATCCACAGCAAATGCGAATGCTTCTAAGTATCGTAAACTTCGTGACCAGCAGCAGAAGACGGTAGATTCTCTTACGGCCGGTATTACAGATGCCAATGCAGTCCGTGCGGCACAAATTGAAGTTGAAATTTATGAATGTCAAAAGAAGATTGATGACTATACATATTGCATCCAGAATGCAGAAATGCTTGGAATGGGAAAAGAAGGAATTGAAGCGTATACACGCTATATTCATTCCGAATCACAAAAAATAGCAGCATTACAGTTTGAATTAAGTCAGCTTTCAAACAGTGTAGTTGCATTAGAACAGCAAAAGACTCTTTCCGACGCACAGAAGCTTCTTGCTGATTATGAGACGGAGCTTGCAACTGCGGAGGCAGAGCAGGATACACTGAAGGGCATTGTTGGTAACGAATATGATGAGCAAAATCTCTATTTGAACGGTGAACTCAGTCTTATGCGTGCAGAAAAGTCATATGAAGACATTTTGAAGTATCAGGGAGGACTGAAATCAGAGTTCAGCGGTGTTGTGTTGAACGTTGCTGCCAAGCCGGGTGAAACAACGGTTCCGGGTTCGGTTCTGGTAACCATAGCCAGTACGGAAATGGTTAAAATCAGATTTGATATAAATAAATACGATATGTTAAAACTCCAGGTAGGACAGAAAGCGGATGTCATGGTATTAGACAAAGAATATACCGGTACAGTATCTAAAGTAAACCGAGTGGCAGTTATGTCTGATGCAGGAACCAGCAGTCTTTCGGCGGAGGTAACCATCGATAATCCGGATCGGGAGATTTATCTTGGAATGGAAGCCAAAGTTACGATTCATACAGCACGTAAGGATGATGTTATAATGTTGCCTTTGCAGGTAGTGAATTCAGACAGTGATGGTGATTTTGTATATGTTGTTGAAGATGGAATCATTGTCAAAAAATATCTTACACTTGGTATTTCCTCTGATGAGTATATTGAAGTTGTGAATGGTATTTCAGAGGATGCTACAGTAGTATCAACCATTACCATTGATGTGGTAGAGGGTAAAAGAATGTTGCCTGTTCCGGATATGATGCTGCAGATGCAGATGGATCCGACTATGGGTATGGAAATGGATGTTGATGCGGAGAATGCATCAGATACACAAGAGGATGATCAGAATGCATCTGATATAGAATCAGGCGTGTCTGAAGATGCTGCACTTCCCAAAGAAGAGGATGAGTAGGAGACGCAGATGAAAGAATATTTGAAACTTGCTTTTAATAGCATCAAAAATAATAAAGCGCGTTCCTTCCTGACAATGATTGGTATTATCATCGGTATTTCTTCGGTTATTATGATTATGTCTGTTGGTAATGGTGTGAAATCTACATTGGTGGATGAGATGAACGGCTTATTCGGCGGACAGATTATTGTTTATGCAATGTCTTCTGACGGTTTTTTTGAACCGATGTTTGATGTGGAAGATATAAATGCTATCAAAGAGAAAGTGCCGCATGTAAAAGGTGTTGTCGCAAATGTCTCAATCAGCGGTATGGTAGAGGGTAGCAGAACATCTTATACAGGTTATTTTGAATTGGTAAATACGGACTTTGATATGACCAAACAGAACAAAATTGTCAGAGGTCGTAATTTTTCCGAGGAGGAATATGAAGGCGGAGCACGTGTTTGCGTTATTCAGGAACAAAGTGCGTTGAATTATTTCGGAAGCACAAATGTAATCGGCGAAACGATTGACGTAGAGTTGTTGAACCGAATTGTTACGCTCAGGATTGTCGGTGTCAGGGAGAAGACGGAATCTGCCATGATGAATATGCTCTATGTCGAAGATGAAGTAGAGCTTGAAATTCCGGGGACCGTGATTGACAGTATAATAGGAATGAATATTTTTGGAGAGCAGGATATGCTTACCATTCTGGCAGATTCTCCTGAACATTCGCTTCAGGTTGCACAGGACAGTGTTCGTCTTCTGGAAGGACGTAAAGGTGTGCGTGGAGAGAATATAATTCAGGTAGAAGAATTTTCTAGTGCCATGGATGAGATATCGGTTATCATTAATTTCGTAACTCTTTTTATTTCTTTTGTTGCTGCGGTTTCACTTCTGGTAGGTGGTATCGGTGTTATGAATATCATGCTGGTTTCCGTAACAGAGAGAACAAGGGAAATCGGTATCAGAAAGGCGTTGGGTGCAACGACCGGATCCATTATGCTACAGTTTCTTGCTGAGTCAGCCATGATTACTTTAATCGGAGGTATTGTGGGATTGATTCTCGGATGGGCCGGTGGAGGTATTGTATGCGCAATCATTTCTTCCGTAGCCAAAATTGAATTGATTGCCCGGATTAGTATACCGACCATTTTGCTGATTTGCGGATTTTCAAGCGTTATCGGTATTTTCTTTGGAATTTATCCTGCCAGAAAAGCTGCGAAATTGAATCCGATTGAGGCGTTAAGACACGAATAAGTATGTTAAGGAGCTTTTATTCAGACCGTTATTGTGTTTGGTAAAAGCTCTTTTTGCATCTCTTTTTTGCTTTTCAATTCTTTTGTTTTATGATATGCTAATATAGATTATAAATGTGCTGATATAAGGAGAAGACTTTGGAAACGATAGAATTTGATGTCAAAATGACAGTTGGAACACTCTTTGATTTTAAAATACAATATGCATATAAGCAGGCGGTAACGATCCTTTCGACATGCGTTGGATTTGTGCTATGCTTTTTGTTTTTGACGGGAAAACAGACAAATATCATATATTTACTTTTTGGTATTCTTTTGATTCTGTATGTGCCTGTGACCAGTATATACAATGCATTTGTACAGGTAAAAATGATACCGTCATTTCAGAAGCCGTTGCATTATAAGCTTTCTGAGGAGGGAATAGAGATTTCGCAGGAGGATGTGACGCAGACGCTTCCTTGGGAACAGGTAGTGAAAGCAACCGGAGACAGGAAGAGTCTCTTTGTTTATTCTTCCAAACGTGCAGCATTTATTTTTCCGAGAACTGCCATGGGAGATAATACAACGGATGTGATTGCTATGATTGCACGAAACATTCCCCCCAAAAACATGAAAATCAGATATTAGTACAATGCTTTGTGCTATGTTGCACACAGATTAAAGGAAAGGATGTCTCCGGCCGATAAGCGGAGCAGTTAAAAAGTATGGTGTTTGAAACAAACAGTGCTGAAGAAACATATCAGCTTGGTGTCACATTGGGCCGCGAGGCTTTGCCCGGAAGTGTTTATGCATTGCTGGGAGACCTTGGGGTCGGTAAAACCGTTTTTACCCAGGGGGTGGCGGCCGGTTTAGAAATTGATGAGCCCATCAACAGTCCGACTTTTACCATTGTACAGGTCTATGAAAACGGCCGATTACCATTTTATCATTTTGATGTATATCGTATCGGTGATGTGGAAGAAATGGAAGAAATCGGATATGAGGACTATTTTTACGGCAATGGAATTACGTTCGTGGAGTGGGCGAATCTGATTTGGGAGATTATGCCGCAAGAAGTGATTACCATCCGTATTGAAAAAGACTTGCAAAAAGGTTTTGATTACAGACGGATTACGATTGAACAAAAGTAAATCGAAAGGAAGGACTTTCGTATGAATATAATTGCGATAGACAGTTCGGGACTGGTTGCGTCCGTTGCGATTGCCAATGAAAACGGTGTAGTGGCTGAATATACGGTCAATAATAAGAAGACGCATTCCCAGACATTGTTACCGATGTTAGATGAAATTAAAAAAATAACAGAAACAGATCTTTCGCAGATTGATGCGGTTGCCATTGCTGCCGGTCCGGGTTCTTTTACCGGATTAAGAATCGGAAGTGCCACAGCTAAAGGGATTGCATTGGCATTGCAGATTCCGATTGTGGAAGTTTCCACCTTGGAAGCGCTTGCAGCCAATGTATATGCCACATCAGGTGTGGTTTGCCCGATTATGGATGCAAGACGTAATCAGGTGTATACCGGTGTATATTCCTTCGCAAAGAGTGGTGAGGAATATCAGATTTGTGAGGTTGTTAAACCGTGTGCCGTATTGATCGATGAAATAGCATCACAACTCAACGATATAGGGCAGGAGGTTGTTTTTTTGGGAGACGGAGTTCCGGTGTATAAAGAGCGTCTTTCGGAATTACTGACTGTGCCGTATTCCTTTGCGCCGATACACATGGCGAGACAACGTGCAGGTTGTGTTGCATGGGTTGGCGTTCGCAAATTTCTGGCAGGAGAAGTCGTGGAAGCCGGTGTGCATTCGCCTGAATACCTTCGCCTTTCACAGGCCGAGAGGGAACGGATGGAAGCTCAGAAGGAAAAAGAAACATGCTAAGAATTGAACATATGACATCGGAAAGTGCAGTTTTGGCAGCTGAGCTTGAAAAAGAAAATTTTTCTACGCCATGGTCAGTACAATCTTTTTTAGAAGAACTGGAAAATGATAATGCGGTTTTTCTTACGGCTTTTGAGGGGGATTGTTTGGTCGGTGTTTGCGGAATGGTGATTTGTCTGGATGAAGCTGATATTATGAATGTATCGGTACGCATGGATAGGAGACGTCAGGGAATTGCTGAAAAGCTTCTGACGGAAATTCTCTTTATCGGACGAGCACGAGGTGTGAAACATTTTACTTTGGAAGTGCGTAAAAATAATGTGCCGGCAATTCAGTTATATGAAAAGATGGGATTTGTTTTCGAGGGGATTCGTCCGCGATTTTATACGAATCCTACTGAAGATGCTGCAATTTACTGGTTGAGAAATGACGCAACGGAATAAATGTTACATATAAGTATGCTGTAAGGTGGGTATTTCAAATTATTACCACTAGGAATTGCTTTTCAAAATCGCTATGATGAAAGTAAAACCGGGCATAGGAGGAAAACAATGAGGGTATTCAATAACGAAATGCAAAAAACGGAGCAGGTTATATGTAATGGATGCGGAAAAGAAATGGAAGTGGAAAACGGAATCCTGATGGAAGGATGTTTCCATTCGGATTGGATGTTTGGATATTTTTCAAAAAGAGATCGTGAAAAGCACACGTTTGATTTGTGTGAAGAATGCTATGACAAAATGGTGGAAACATTTGCAGTTCCCCCTGAGGTTGTAGTGGTTACGGAATTATTATGATGCAGGAGTAAGTTATGCTGGATATTTGCCTTTTGGGAACCGGAGGTATGATGCCTCTGCCATATCGTTGGCTTACGTCAATGATGGCTCGTTATAATGGAAAGAGTATATTAATTGATTGCGGTGAGGGAACACAGATTGCGATGAAAGAAAAAGGGTGGAGTCCAAAGCCCATAGATGTGATTTGTTTTACTCATTTTCATGCGGATCATATTAGTGGTTTGCCGGGAATGTTTTTGACGATGGGAAATGCAGAACGGACGGAACCGTTACTTTTGATTGGACCGAAAGGATTAGAGCGGATTGTTACGGCATTACGTTCTATTGCACCGGAACTTCCGTTTGAATTGAAATTCATTGAGTTAAGCGGACCAGAACAGGAGATAGATTTGGGCGATATGCAGATTCAGGCATTTCGTGTGAATCATAACGTGACTTGTTACGGATATAATATTGTAATCCCCAGAACCGGAATGTTCGATGTTGAAAGAGCAAGAGAACAGCAGATTGAACAGCGCTACTGGAATCGATTACAAAAGGGAGAGACCATAGAGGCAGATGGTCGTATATTGACGCCGGATATGGTTCTAGGTGCGCCCCGCAAAGGATTAAAAGTAACCTATACGACCGATACACGCCCCTGTGAAAGCATCGTAGAGCATGCGCGGGGTGCGGATTTGCTCATTTGCGAAGGTATGTACGGCGATGAGGAAAAATGCTCTAAGGCAAAAGAAAACAAACATATGACATTTTATGAAGCTGCGAACATGGCTGAGCGTGCCGGAGTGGAGCGGATGTGGCTGACTCATTACAGTCCATCCTTAATCCGTCCGGAAGAATATATGAAAAAAGTCCGTAAAATTTTTGCAAATGCTGAGCCCGGAAAAGACGGTAAGAGTATTGAACTGAGATTTGAAGATTAAATAGCATGTGTTACTAGAGGCAGAATGGAGGCACGCATGAAGAAAAAAAGAGAAGTGTTGATTGGAATCATTATTATTTTAATGATAGCAGTTTTTGTTCTTGGTTTTTTTATTGTTGTGAATAAACAAAATAGTGCGACACCACCGGAGAATACTGTGGTTAGTGAAGTGGATAAGGTTTTGCTGCGTGATTTGGAGCGCAATTATCCTCCCACACCGAAGGAGGTCTTGAAATACTACAGTGATATAACTACCTGTTTTTATATGGAAGAGCTCGAAGAAGATAAATTGCGCGAACTTGCTTTGAAAGCGCGTGAACTATATGATGAAGAACTTCGCGCAGATAAGACCGAAGAAGAGTATCTGGAGGATCTGAAAAAAGATATTCTGGAGTTTAATGCGCAGGGGATAGTAGTTTCGGGTTATTCGCTCTCTTCCAGTACCGATGTTGAAATTTTCAATGCAGATGGCCATGAATATGCAAGATTGTATGCAAATTACAGATTACGTCAGGGCACGGAATATTTATTTGTATATGAGGTTTTTTTACTTCGTAAGGACAGTGAAGGTCATTGGAAGATTTATGGCTGGGATGTTGTTGAAGAGAGTGATAAAGAACTTGAATCAGAGATGGAATAAAGGTGAACGAATATGGAACAGGATGTGATTATTTTAGCAATTGAAAGCTCTTGCGATGAAACGGCAGCAGCTGTTGTGAGAAACGGACGAGAGGTGCTTTCGAATGTTATTTTTTCGCAAATAGATTTACATACTTTATATGGCGGAGTTGTACCTGAAATTGCTTCCCGAAAACACATTGATAAGATTAATCAGGTGATAGAGGAAGCTTTGTCTAAAGCTGATGTGAGTCTGCAGGATATCAGTGCAATTGCGGTTACTTATGGTCCGGGACTTGTAGGAGCTTTATTGGTTGGCGTTTCTGCGGCGAAAGCGATTTCTTTTGCGACAGGGATTCCTTTGATCGGCGTTCATCATATAGAAGGGCATATCAGTGCAAACTATATAGAGCACAAGGAATTGAAGCCGCCGTTTGTTTCGCTGGTGGTTTCCGGAGGGCATACTCATTTGGTTTCAGTAAAAGATTACGGTGAGTATGAGATTTTGGGAAGAACAATGGATGATGCGGCCGGAGAAGCATTTGACAAGGTGGCACGCGCAATCGGACTGGGATATCCGGGTGGACCCAAAATTGATAAATTGTCCAAGGAAGGTAATCCTGAGGCAATACATTTTCCGCGCGCCAAAGTGGGCGATTCTGTTTATAATTTTAGTTTTAGCGGTTTGAAGTCTGCAGTTTTAAATTATTTGAATCAGTGTGAAATGAAAGGTGAAACAGTTTGTGCAGCAGACGTTGCTGCTTCTTTTCAGAAGGCTGTGGTAGATGTGTTGGTAGCGCATTCCATGAATGCTGTTGACGAATTTGGTTTGAAGTGTTTTGCAATTGCAGGCGGTGTTGCATCCAATCAGACCCTTCGTAAAGCGTTCGAGGAAGCATGTGAACAGAAAGGAATCACATTCTATTGTCCTTCGCCGATTTATTGTACAGACAATGCAGCAATGATTGGTGTTGCAGGCTATTATGAATATATACGTGGTGTGCGTCATGGATTTGATTTGAATGCCGTGCCGGGGCTGCGCCTGGGTGAACGATAGGAGTAAGGGGGAGCGCAATGAGCTACTGTGTTGCAATTGTACTTGCAGCCGGACAAGGGAAAAGAATGGGAAGTAATGTACCGAAACAATTCCTGGAGATCGATGGGAAACCGGTAATATATTATTCCCTGAAACAGATGGAACATAGTTTTCTGGATGAGATTATCCTGGTTACGGCAGAAAAGGATATTTTTTATTGTCAAAAGGAAATTGTCGAAAAATATGGATTTTCCAAGGTAACTAAGGTGATTGCCGGTGGGGAGCAGCGTTATCACTCTGTTTATAACGGATTGTGTGCGATTGAATCATGTGATTTTGTGTTTATCCATGATGGTGCCAGACCTTTTTTGGATGAAGAAATATTGAAGCGTAATTTGGAAGCGGTATCACGTTTTGGTGCCTGTGTAACAGGAATGCCTGTGAAAGATACTATCAAAAAATGCGGTGAGGATGGATTTGTGGAAGAAACACCGCGCAGAGAATTACTGTGGCAGGTACAGACACCGCAGACCTTTCGTTATTCTGTGGTAAAAAAATCATATGATAAGTTTTTGGATGCTAATCAAAAGAATCCGGGGCTGTATGAGATGACGGATGATGCTATGGTTGTGGAAACATTCGGCAAAGAACGCGTGATGCTTGTGGCTGGCGATTACAAAAATGTTAAGATTACAACACCTGAAGATTTAATTCTTGCGAATGCCTTTTTGCAGGAATAGAGTTCCTTTTTTATGACACTCAAAACCCCAAAATTAAAAAAATAAAAAA
>JAZSCW010000049.1:0-20987 GCA_045530835.1 Lachnospiraceae bacterium
ATTCCTATAAGAAAATTAAAACAGTAGATAATCTCTATGATTTATATGAAAGTTATGATATCCGTACGAAGACAAATTTTATAGAACTTGTGTGGAATGACACGGAAAGCGAAATGTATATTTTAATCCGTACCAGTGTAGAAAGCCTTCAGGCAAATGTAGATATTGCCAACCAATTTCTTGCTTACGCAGGAATTTTGGTGGCAGTACTTGTGTCTATTGTTGTATTTTTAGCTACAAAATCCTTTATCCGTCCGGTAGAGGAACTATCGGAGATTGCAAAGCGCATGAGTAATCTGGATTTCAATGCCAAGTATAATGTACAAAACAACGATGAAATCGGAGAACTGGGCAGAAGTATTAACTTGTTGTCGGAAAAATTGGAAGATACTATTTCAGAACTGAAAAGTGCCAATAACCAGCTGCAGACCGACATTGAGCAAAAGGTACAGGTGGATGAGATGAGAAAAGAATTCTTATCCAATGTCACGCACGAGCTAAAAACTCCGATTGCATTGATTCAGGGATATGCTGAAGGGTTAAAAGACGGAATTCAGGATGATCCGGAGAGCAGAAACTTTTATTGTGATGTAATCATTGATGAGGCTAATCGTATGAATAATATGGTTCGCAATCTTATGAATTTAAGTGAGATCGAGGCAGGTAAAAATACGGCGAAACTTGAGCGTGTTGATTTATCCGGTCTTATTGAGAATATTTTGCGTTCTTTGGAGCTTACCTTTGAACAGAACCGGATTAAACTTGAATTGCATTGCGAGAAGGGAATTTTCGTGTGGGCGGATGCCTTTCAGATTGAAGAGGTGATTCGAAATTATATTTCCAACGCCGTGAATCATATCGGGGGGGAACGCGTAATTTCCATTACTTTTACAAAACTGGAAAAACGTATTCGCGTGACAGTGTTTAACAGTGGTAATCCGATACCGGAAGAAAGTCTTCCGTATATATGGGATAAGTTTTATAAGGTTGATAAGGCGCGTTCTCGGGAATATGGCGGCAGTGGTGTAGGCTTATCTATTGTAAAAGCAATTATGGAATCCATGGATTGTAAATATGGTGTTCATAATCATATAGATGGTGTTTCGTTTTATTTTGAGGTAGAACACATTGACTTTTTGCTTTAAATTGATATGATTAAAGATATAAAAATGTTACTTTGACATTGTACAAACGAAAGAGGCGATGAGATGAGAAAAAAACAGATTGGTTTAATTCTTGTAATCGGTTTGGCGCTTATGTTTTCTTCCTGTATGTCCGCTATCCCGGATATGTCTGAGGAGGATGAAGCGCGTGTGACGCAATATATGGCAGATCTATTGCTGGAAAATGATGCCAATTACAAGTCCTCCTATTTGGATGAAGCCAAGAAGCAGCAGGCACTTGTGAAAGAAGAAGAGATGCGGCTGAAAGCAGAACAAATCAAAAAAGAAGAAGAAGCAATCAAGCAGAAAAAGGAAGAAGCGAACAAACCGGATGAAGTTGAAGTGTCGGAATCAACAAACAATTTCGATGGTGAAGTGGATTCGTTGCATGAATATCTTGGGTTTGAAGGCGTTTCTTTTGCTTATGATGGTTATCAGATTTGTTCCCGCTATCCCGATGAGGAAGAAGTTGTCACTTTTGCCATGACTCCATCTGAAGGGAATGAATTTGTGATTTTGAATTTTACCGTTATAAATAATACAGCTGATTCATGTTTTCTTGATGTGGGTGCACAATCCGGTTATTTTACGCTTTGCATTAATGAATCCCTGCAAAGACGTGCATTGACAACATTACTCGAAACAGATTTGTCGATTTATTATGATGCTATTGAAGCAAATGCACAGGAAAATGTTGTTTTGGTGTTTGAAAAACCGCTTGATGTTGAAGTGGAATCTCTTACACTGGAAGTTACGTCAGTGCCGAGAGATGTTTATAAAAAAGTACCATTGGAGTAATTAAAATACAAATTAATACAGGAGGGAGCAGGGTTATGGAAGAAAGAAGAAAGTACAAAAGAATTGAGCTTGACGCAAAACTTATGGTGAAGCGTCTTGATGATGGTAATAATGAAGAGGTTATTATTGAGGTATATGATATTTCAACAGGCGGAATCGGATTCCTTTGTAAACGTCCCTTACAGATTGGTTCTGTTTATGAAGCATATCTGACTCTTTGGACCAAAGAAGTAATTCATGCTTTTATTGAAATCGTGAGAATTACAAAAGTTGAAACATCATTCTCTTATGGCGGTACCTTCATCGGTATGCCTGAAATGGATCAGAAACGTATTGAAATCTATGATACTGTAAAAAATTCGAAATAAAAATATAATAGTTAGAAAATTGTCGCCAAATCTTCTAAATTATTTGTTTAATTTGCCTCAAAAGCATTGAAAAATCAGAAAAAAATTGGTAAAATAAACAAGTGGAACGATAAAAGGGGTTACAGCCAATGAAATGTGTTCCATAATTTGAAAATTTGGAGGAAACAGTATGAACATTTACACAACAGACAAAATACGTAATGTAGTTTTACTTGGACATGGCGGTTGTGGAAAGACCAGTCTTGCTGAAGCTATGGCGTATCTTGCAGGATTGACCTCACGAATGGGAAAAGTTACGGATGGTAATACCGTTAGTGATTATGGCAAAGAGGAAATTAAGAGACAGATTTCCATTTCTACATCTGTTATTTCCATGGAATGGAATGATGTGAAGTTTAATATCATGGATACTCCCGGGTTCTTTGATTTCGTTGGCGAGGTAGAAGAAGCGTGCAGCGCGGCTGATGCAGCGATTATCGTTGTTTCCGGTAAGGCCGGAATTGAAGTCGGAACTGAACGTGCTTGGGATTTGTGTGAGAAGTATAAACTTCCCCGTATGTTCTTTGTAACGGAGATGGATATTGATAATGCATCTTATCGTCAGGTGGTGGAAGACTTAACTGAGCGGTATGGTAAAAAGATTGCACCGTTTCATTTGCCGATTCGTGAAAATGAGAAGTTTGTCGGCTATGTAAATGTTATTGCCGAACAAGGGTATCGTTGGGAAGGAAAAGAAGTTGTTGAATGTGAAATTCCCGAAGCAAACAAAGAATATCTTGAGAATTATCGTGAGACTTTGATGGAAGCAATTGCCGAAACCAGCGAAGATTTGATGGAAAGATATTTTGCAGGAGAAACTTTCTCCGAAAATGAAATTCGTGCGGCACTTCGTGTTTCCGTTAATGATTGCAGCATTGTACCTATTTCCATGGGATCTAATATTCTTTGTCAGGGTATTTATACTTTGATGGATGATATTGCCAAATATATGCCTTCGCCGGATAATGAGACGGTTGCAGGTATCGATTTGAAGACAAATGAGATTTTTGAAGCCAACTATGATTTCTCCAAAACCAAGTCGGCATATATTTTCAAAACATTGGTAGATCCTTTCATTGGTAAGTATTCATTGATTAAGGTTATGTCCGGTGTATTGAAGACGGATGATTTGATGTATAATGATGAGAAAGATGTAGAAGAAAAAATCGGTAAGATTTATATAATGCAGGGAAATAAACCTATTGAAGTAAAAGAACTTCATGCAGGTGATATCGGTGCACTTGCCAAAATTACTGCAGCAAGAACCGGAAATACCCTTTCAACGAAGGCTCACATCATCCGTTATGGAAAGGCTGAGCTTCCGACTCCGTATACATACAAGCGTTATCATGCCGTTAATAAGGGAGATGTTGATAAGATAGCACAGTCCTTACAGAAGATAATGCACGAGGATCAGACTCTGAAGGCTGTAAATGATGCAGAGAACAAACAGACATTGCTTTACGGTATGGGTGATTTGCACCTGGATGTTATAGTCAGTCGTTTGTTGAATGAATACAAAGTCGGAATTGAATTAACCAAACCGAAGGTTGCATTCAGAGAAACAATCAAAAAGAAATCAGATGTTGAATATAAATACAAAAAACAGTCCGGCGGACACGGTCAGTATGGTCACGTTAAGATGCGTTTCGAGTCTTCGGGAGATATGGAAACTCCTTATGTATTCGAAGAATGCGTAGTTGGTGGTGCGGTTCCGAAAAACTTCTTCCCGGCTGTTGAAAAAGGTTTGCAGGAAGCAGTTTTGCGCGGTCCTATGGCTGCATATCCCGTTGTAGGTGTGAAGGCAACTTTGTATGATGGTTCTTATCATGCGGTTGACTCATCAGAAATGGCATTTAAGATGGCTGCAAGCCAGGCGTTTAAGAAAGGCTTCATGGAAGCAGGACCTGTTTTACTTGAGCCGATTGCATCCCTTAAGGTTACCGTTCCTGATAAATATACCGGTGATATTATGGGTGATTTGAATAAGCGCAGAGGCCGTGTACTTGGCATGAATCCTGTCGGAAACGGCAAGACCGTTGTGGAAGCTGATATTCCGATGATGAGTTTATTCGGTTATTGTACAGATTTGCGTTCCATGACCGGCGGTCGCGGAGATTACATGTATGAATTTGCACGTTATGAGCAGGCACCTTCAGATGTTCAGGAAGCTGAAGTAAAAGCAAGAGCCGAAAAAGTTGCAGCTAATAACGAAGAATAATTGTGTGGATTGATAGAGGGTGTTTGGAAAGTTATTTCATGACTTCCCGGACACCCTCTTATTCTGTGTCTGAAAAAATCTTGTTTAATTATTTCGTTTCAATCATTAATACAACTTGTCAGTTGCTGTCATTTTGTGTTATATTTATTGTGGTTTTTTGTATAATTAGATTTTGTTGAGAGGTTTTTGTATTATGGCAGACGTTTTTATTAGTCATAGTTCTGTAGATAAAGAGATTGCAGACCGCTTATGTTCCTTTTTAGAACATAACGGTTTGAAATGTTGGATTGCGCCCAGAGATATTGAGCCGGGATGTGAATGGCCTGTTGCCATCAGTGAAGCAATTCGCAACGTTAAAGTTATGGTTGTGATTTACAGCGTTAATTCAGCAAGATCGACGCAGGTTCCGAAAGAACTGACGTTGGCAGATAAAAGAAAGAAAAAGATTATTCCTTATAAAATAGATGATACTGATTTGATTGGTTCATTTGATTATTTTTTATCGGGCGCACACTGGATTATGGAAAATAAAGCTAATCCGAATGCTTCATTTCATGAATTATATCGAGTGATTTGTAACTCCATTGGTATTACTTTACAGTCCAAACCGATGATGAACCCAAATCCTGCAAAACCGGTAATGCAGCAACCGGTGCAACAGGTCGGAAACCGTCAGATTCAACCGAATCAGACTGTTGTTTCACGACCGAATGTTAATGCCGGTGTTAATGCACCAAATGTACGTCAACAGACAGTTTCTCCGGTGGGGCAAATGCCCGCAAATGTGCGCAAAAAGAAAATGAAATGGTTGATTCCGGTTTGCATTGGTGGCGGAATTCTTGTTTTGGGAGCAGTTGTTTTTATGTTTTTTGGCGGTTTGATTATCGGTGCCGGTGTAGGAAGTTCCGGTAGCGAACAACAGCAGGTCGCTGAAGAGGAAACTATATCTTCCAAAAAGGTTACGCCGGCAGAGGATTTTCAATATCTTGTTAATCCCGGTGGTATCGTAATTACTAAATATATTGGAGACGATGCGGAGGTTGTGGTTCCGTCAGAGATTGCAGGCTCTTCTGTTGTTGAAATCAGCTACAATGCCTTTTATCAGAATAAAACGATAAGGACAGTTTATCTGCCAAACTCGGTGCTATATATTTATAGCGGAGCTTTTGCCGAATCTTCTGTAGAGAAGGTATATTTGCCGAATAAATTGAAACGTATAGAGTCTTCTGTTTTTTATAAATGTTTGAATTTGAAAAAGATTACACTTCCGAATTCATTATATTCAATTGACAGCTGGGCGTTTGCTGAATCCGGTTTGGAAAATATCGTTATTCCGGACTCGGTTGAGATTATTATGGATTGTGCGTTTTATAAATGTGCAAATTTAAAAAATGTATCATTTTCAAATAACTTAAAAAGCATTGGTCTTGCGGCATTTAGTAAGACAGTGCTTACGGAAGCCGTTTTACCGGATTCGATTACTTTTTTGGGACCTGAGGTTTTCATGGAGTGTGTCGAATTGCAAAAAATAAAATTCCCTTCCGGTATTACATATATTCCATCGTATTTTCTTTTTTCGTGTGTCAATCTGAAACAGGTAGAATTGCCGGAACAATTAACGAAGATTGAACATTATGCTTTTGCAAAAACACCGATTTCAAAATTCGACTTTTCAAAGGTACCTTTGCGAAGTATTGATGTTGCATCCTTTGGCGAGTGTATGAATTTGAGTGAAGTTCTTTTGCCAAACACCTTGATAAAAATAGATAATAATGCGTTTCAATCGTGTGTTTCTTTGGAAGAGATTACGTTGCCGGATCAGCTTCAGTTCATGTCACCAACTGCGTTTGTGGCTTCGGAAAGTGTAAATGTTACTTTCAGAGGTAAAAAATATGCTTATAATGAATTAGAAAATCTTTCAACGAAGATGAATGATTTACTTGCTGATGATTTTACATTTACGGTTATGGAAGATGGTGTGCGAATCGATTCTTATAACGGAGACAAATTATGTGTTGTTATCCCTGACAGTATTAACGGTGAGCCGGTTACCACAATCGGTAGCGGAGCTTTCGAAAATGATTTAAACCTATATTATATTGCGCTTCCAAGTACCTTAACTACAATAAAAGAGCAGGCTTTTTATAATTGTCACGCTTTGATATTGGTCGCAGGCGGTCAGGGCGTAGAACAGATAGGGAACCGGGCTTTTGCGAGGTCAGGTCTGCTACAACCCTTTTTGCCGCAGGGATTGACGGAACTTTCTGAACAGATTTTTTATGCGTGCAAAAAAATTACGGATATTTATGTGCCGAATGGTGTTGTTTCGGTAGAATCTGAGGCATTTGCTTTATGTGAGTCTCTTGTAAATGTAAGTTTTGCGAATACGATTCAGGAAATTGCAAAGGATGCTTTTGCCGAATCTGTTAATGTGGATATCTATATTCCGTATTGGACATATACATATGAAGAGATTGAGAGTATTCCGATTCTTGTTGAAAACACGTAATCGTAGTAAGTTAAACTGATACATGCTTGACAGTAAAAGGTATTGCGATTAAAATTATACTTTAGTTGATGAAACGATTAATTGATTTATGAATAATATGAAAATTGATGTACCAATGGTACAGAACGGAGGACGTTATGGCAGTGCCGTATAATCACAGAGAGATTGAACAAAAGTGGCGTAAGAATTGGGAAGAAAATCCTGTTAACGTACAGGACGGAACCAAGCCGAAATACTATTGTCTTGATATGTTTCCGTATCCTTCAGGAAGCGGACTTCATGTAGGACATTGGAGAGGTTATGTTATTTCTGATGTTTGGAGCCGTTACAAAATGATGCAGGGTTATTATCTTATTCACCCCATGGGATGGGACGCGTTTGGTTTGCCTGCAGAGAATTATGCGATTAAGATGGGCGTTCATCCTTCCATTTCCACAGCGGAAAATGTTGCTAACATTAAGCGTCAGATTAATGAAATCGCTGCGATTTATGATTGGGAGAGAGAGGTTAATACCACAGATCCTGAATTCTACAAGTGGACACAGTGGATTTTTGTTAAAATGTTCAAGGAAGGTCTTGCTTATGAAAAACAGATGCCGATTAACTGGTGTCCTTCCTGTAAAACAGGCCTTGCTAATGAAGAAGTTGTTGACGGTCAGTGTGAACGTTGCGGTAGTGATGTAACCAAGAAAAATCTGAAGCAATGGATGCTTCGTATTACAAAATATGCTGACAGACTGTTAGAAGATTTGGATAAGCTTGAGTGGCCTGAGAAGGTTAAGAAGATGCAGACAGACTGGATTGGGCGTTCTTATGGTGCTGAAGTGAATTTCAAAGTGGATGGCAAAGAGGATTCCATTACGGTTTATACAACAAGACCTGATACTTTGCATGGTGCAACTTTTATGGTTTTGGCACCTGAGCATGCGATGGCAAAAGAGCTTGCAACACCTGAAACGCAGGCTGCGGTTGAAAAGTATATCTATGATGCATCCATGAAGTCTAATGTGGATCGTCTTCAGGATAAAGAAAAGACAGGTGTATTTACCGGAAGCTATGCAATCAATCCTTTGAACGGGAATAAACTCCCGATTTGGTTATCTGATTATGTACTTGCGGATTATGGTACCGGTGCGATTATGTGTGTTCCTGCACATGATGACCGTGATTTCGAATTTGCGAAGAAATTTGATATTCCCATCGTTCAGGTTATTGCAAAAGATGGTAAGGAAATTGAGAATATGGAAGAGGCGTATACCGAAGCAAGCGGAACTATGATTAATTCCGGCGAATGGAACGGAATGGAGTCTTCCGTATTGAAAGCAGAAGCTCCTCTTATGATTGAAAAAATGGGCTTTGGTAAGAAGACGGTTAACTACAAGCTTCGTGACTGGGTATTCTCAAGACAGCGTTATTGGGGTGAACCGATTCCTATTGTTCATTGTGAAAAGTGTGGCTGTGTTCCCGTACCGGAAGAAGAACTTCCTTTATTGCTTCCGGATGTTGAATCATATCAGCCGACCGGAACCGGCGAATCGCCTCTTGCTGATATTACGGAATGGGTTAACACCACTTGTCCTGCATGTGGTGCTCCTGCGAAACGTGAAACCAATACCATGCCTCAGTGGGCAGGTTCTTCCTGGTATTTCCTTCGTTATGTGGATCCGAAGAATCCTAATGCCCTTGTTGATCGTCAGATTGCAGATGAGTTATTGCCGGTTGATATGTATATCGGTGGCGTAGAGCATGCGGTGTTACATCTTTTGTATTCCAGATTTTATACCAAGTTCTTATATGACATTGGTGTGGTTGGTTTTGATGAGCCGTTTAAGAAACTCTTTAACCAGGGTATGATTACCGGTAAAAACGGAATTAAGATGAGTAAGTCCAAAGGAAACGTTGTTTCACCGGATGATTTGGTTCGTGATTACGGTTGTGATTCCTTAAGAATGTATGAGTTGTTCGTAGGACCGCCTGAGCTTGATTCTGAATGGGATGAGAGAGGAATTGAAGGTGTTTATCGTTTCCTGAACCGTTTCTATCATCTTGTTATGAGCAACAAGGATTTGGATGTGAAAGAAACACCGGAACTTCTCAAAGTAAGAAATCGTATGATTTATGATATCACACAGCGTTTGAATCAGTTTAGTTTGAATACGGTTGTTTCCGGATTCATGGAGTATAATAACAAGCTTATTGAACTTTCCAAGAATCGTGGCGTAGATAAAGAAACCTTGAATTGCATGGTGAAGCTGATTGCTCCGTTTGCGCCTCATATTGGCGAAGAGTTGTGGGCTCAGCTTGGAAATGAAGGCAGTGTGTTCCATGTTACATGGCCTGAAGCTGATGAGAGTGCAATGAAGGATACTGAGGTTGAGATTGCTGTTCAGATTAACGGAAAGACCAAAGCACTTACAACCATTCCTGCAGATGCATCCAAAGAGGACGCAATTGCTGCAGGTAAGGAAGTATTGGCCGGCAAATTGGAAGGTAACATTGTGAAAGAAATCTATGTTCCCGGCAGAATTGTTAATATTGTTGTGAAGCCATAAGGCTATTGAATGTTATATTGATTCAGTATTTTTTGAATCAGCATTTGTTCTTTTGGTGTTGCAGTTTGTTTTAAATGACTTGCAAGCAGGAGAATGTCGGCATTGCTGAATGTGATGCCGGCTTCTCTTGCTTCTTTTATTTTATTTTTGAAAAACGTCATGGCTTCGTTTTTATCTGTAAAAGTGCCGGCCTCTTCCATAAATGTACTCATAAAAGTTTTTTTATCCTCTGTGAAAGAAAGTTCCCGGCTGATTTCATCAAGATTCATCTTCATTTCAATCATCCTCCTTCATTGACATCATTTCCTGATATAATTGCATCGTTTCCATCATTTCTTCCATTTGACGAATGCTTTCCTGTTGTTCTTTGGGGAGTTCTTCTTTGAGTGTATGAAGTAAGTTTTCTAAGGAGAATTCTTTCTTTTCAAAAACCTGAGTTCCTTTTTGTGTCTCTTCAAGGGCATGAAAGCACTGTTTCAATTCAAGAATTTTAATCAGACAAGCGATCCGGCATCTTGTCTGGTTATCGAGAAAACAGCTGAATGCTTTCAACATACAAAACCGGTTAGAAGAAAAATCATCAAATGTATTTGAAGTACTATTGTTTAAGTTGGGTTCCACACCTTTTCCAAATTGAATCATATACAAAACCTCTCTTGTATAAGATATGCATGGAAAATTAAAAAATGCCGGACACTTTCGTCTCCGGCATTTTTATTAGTTAGAAGCAGAAACCGTTTCCGTTACCGCAGCAGCAAAGTAAAATGAGAATCCAAATGATACTTTCACAGCCATTGTTGTTACCGCATCCGTTGTTCTGTGCGCTACCGTTGTTACCGCAGCAGCAAAGTAAAAGAAGAATCCAGATGATGGAAGAGCAGCCACCGTTGTTTCTTGTGCTTACGCATGATGTGCAACCATTGTTGTAGGAGGTGTTGCATGCGCATGTGTTGTTGCATCCGCAATTGTCGTTGCAGTCGCAGGAATTGTTGAAAGAACAGGAAGTTGTAGAAAAGTCACTCATATATGAGCCTCCAAAAACATTGTTTATACTTTAACATATGTATATGGCTTGGTTATGTTTCCATTATTGATAAAAACCTGAAAAATCATTTTTTTGTGTGAAAAAATGAAACAAATGATAACAATATATTGTAAAAAGGCTTGATAAAAATCCGAGATATAGTAAAATAGAATTGTATACATATATGAGAAAATTTTCAGATTATTAAACAAAAGGGAATGCGGTATGAGTCGGTTTGTTTTGGGAAACTATCGTTTCAGAACAAAAGAAGAATATGAAGCGGCGAAGGCTGATTATGAAAAAATTCAAAAACTGCGTTCTGACATGGATTTGAATTCCTATGATGATGTAAAAGCGTTATATCATAAGCTTTCCGGGCGCGAGATTGTTTTTTTATCGCCTATTGGTCGTGATTTTGATGATGAAATATATGAAAAATATGAGTCGATGAGAGAACGTGCGCAGAATGGCTCCAATGATAAAAAAACAAGAAACGGCCGTTCTTCTTCGGCGCCCCGGCAAAAAGCGATTCGACTTGAAGATTTTGATGACGAAATGCAAAAACAAATTTTGTCTGAAATGAAGAAACGTGAAAGAATCAGACGGATTATTCTATTTGGCAGTGCTCTGGTAGTTGTTTTGTGTGTCGGGTATTTACTTTTTTATCAATACATGACTTCTCGGACGCAGCGTGATGTCGAAAGACTGGCTCTTTTACGTGAGCAGATGCAGGAGAATGTTATTGCGCCGGTAAATAGCGAGAAGGCATCGGAAGATTCGCCGTATTACGCACAGATTGATGGAATGAATGGTGAAGAATCCTTGCCGGATGTGCTTCCTTTATATGAAGATTTAATAAATCAGAATAAAAGTCTAATAGGATGGCTCAAAATTGCCGATACAATAATTGACTATCCTGTTATGCAGTCACAAAACAATGAATATTATCTTGACCATAACTTTCATCAACAGTATGACAAGAACGGTTCTATTTTCATGGATGCCGCATGTTCGGTATATCCACGCAGTGATAATCTTATTTTATACGGACATCATATGAAGAGCGGAAAGATGTTTGGCAGTCTGTGGAAATATGAAAATGAGAATTATTTTTTGACGCATAAACATATAGAGTTTGATACGATATATGAAACCGGAATTTATGAAGTAATGTATGTCTTTCGGGACAGGGTTTATTCAAAAGAAGATGTAAATTTCAAATACTATGAGTTTATTGATGCTCATTCGGAACAGGAATTTGATTCTTATATGAATGAGATGGCGGCTATGTCTTATTATGATACCGGCGTAGTTGCGGAATACGGAGACAAACTTCTGACGTTATCTACTTGTGATTATGCACAGAATAACGGGAGGTTTGTTGTTGTTGCTCGTAAAATTTCAAACGATTAAATAATTAAGGTACTTGCAGAGACATCGAAGAGAAAATTTAGACGGTGTTTCGGAAGGGGAGGCTTTATGACAAAACAGAAAAAGAAAAGAAGACTAAGCGCAAGGATGAAAAAGACAATACGATACACACTTGGCGGTTTGCTGATAGTATCTGCAATTGTTGTTGCTTTGATTCCGCAGAAAGGACTGGAGGCAAGTGGTGAAACACCGAATGTAACAGTAGAACCTTCAGAAAGTAGTATTCCCGTTATCGATAGTACAGACAAGATTTATACAACCGGTGACGGTATGTTTCAGTTTGCTTATGTTGAGAAAGAGAGCGGCGGTGATAAGGTTGCGGTTATTGTAGGATATGACTATGAACGTTCTCTGGACGGCGGTGAACTTACCATCCCGAATACAGTGGATGCTTATGTGAAATATACACATGCACAAGGTACTTCGGGCGGTTATGTTGCGGTTGGTAAGAGCGGTAATATTTTATTTTATCCTGTTTATGAAGAACAGGAACAGGAAGTCGGCAAAGATGAAGACGGAAATCCTATTGTTGAGATCGTGAAAGTACTTCTTCGTTATGATCCCTGTTTGTATTCTACCTATTCTTCCTGGTATTATACTGAAGACGGAAATGTGCGTGAGCCGAAGGATTATTATTATGAAGATGCTTCTTCTCCTGACGGATATTCGCCGACTACGCTTGAGGTTTATCAGCGTATTCAGAATGCAGCGGTTGCTTATATTTCCAGTCAGCATGTTGTCAAAAATTCAAAAGGTGAGTGGGAACTTGATCCGACACCCAATGTCGGTATTTTCTCCAAGGCTACCAATATTCAGACATTGAAAACCGGCAGCAATCTTCTTGGTATCGGTAATTATGCTTTTTATGAATGTGCCTCTTTGCGTGGCATTGAACTTTCTGATGGTGCTAATACAATCGGTAATTATGCTTTTGCAAATTGTGTCAATCTTGAATATGCGAAATTCCCGAGTAATTCAAGTATTCGAGCTTTAGGAGATCATGTTTTCTGGAATTGTCGTTCTTTGAAATCATTTGATATGCCTGTTGCTGTACAGAAGGTGGGCGATTCTGCTTTTGAAGCATGTACCGGACTTGAAGAGATTAACCTGATGCCCGAAAGTAAAAATGTTCTTTTGAATACTTTGGGTGACAATATTTTCAAAAATTGTACGAAATTGAAAAAACTTGAATTCCCTGTAACATATAATGCAGATTTTGATATTGCATGGATAGAAGGATGTACTTCTCTGGCTTATATCAAAGTGCCGAATCTTGATATGCGTTTTGTTGCCAGAGGAAGTTTTGGTTTCCCTGAATTGATGGCTCAGCTCCCGACGGAATTTTATTTTGAAGGAGCAGATGATTCCAAAATTCATGAAATTTCTAAGACAAACAGTTTTGCCTTTAAATATTTAGATGAAGAGATTTATGAAAAAGTTGTTGTGGCAACCGGTTCGGCCGGAAGCGGACAAACTGTATTCAGAATTAATGACGAAAATGAACTGATTTATTTCTATATGGATAATACGGTTGTTGAAGTTGTGATTCCGGGACGAATTGGACCTTATAAGATTACCAGAATCGGAACAACAAGTTTTAACGGAAATCATCATATTAAGAAGATTTCCATTCCGAAATCAATTGTTGCAATTGATGAAGATGCTTTTGCGGGATGTCATCGTTTAAGAGATGTTATTTTTGAAGATCCATCTACGATTGAAGAAATTGCTCCCGGAGCATTTGATACACAGCTTGTAGATCCCATTTTTGATGAGTGTGAATTAGACAGTGCGCCGGTTCTTACTTTTACCGGTGTTGCAGAACCGGGCTCGGTTCCGTTTGAGTATGCAATGAATCCGTCTAATAATATCAATCGCGGCAGTCAGCAGACAGCTTTTATCACGTTTTATACCGGTTGGCCTTCCAACCTTACCATTCAATATAATGCGACTACGGATAAAAATGAGTTAATTGATTATCCGTCCAGTCTTGAAGAACTGGGAACCAAATATACGATGGCAAATTATCCGTATATTACCCAGGAATGTGAGAATGCAGCTTCAAAAGCTTATGCAAATTATAAGAATGGTGCTCCTATGAGTCAGGATGAAAAAGACATTATCGGTGCGGCTTTGAATGTTACCATTCCGGCAGGTGTTGAAAGTGTCAAAGAAGGTTTGTTCTCCGGACAGACATCAGACGGAACTGTTATCGGTATTCCGAATACTACCATTGAAACAATTACCTTGAACGGATGTCAGAAGATTGTGCCGTATATGTTTGCCGGCTGCTCTAATCTGATTGGCGCATATATCAACGAAAATACACAGGTTCTTGGCGACTATGCTTTTAAAGATTGCGCCAAACTTGCAGATGTAGATATTAAGTCAGGCCTGAATACATTTGGTATTCGTCCGTTTGCAGGCTGTAAGCAGCTTTCAGATGTTAATTTTATTCAAAATCCTAACTTTGTATGTCAGGATGCGATTATTTATGCAACCGTTAACGGAGATAAAACGAAACTTCTTGAAGTACTTGAAACCAGAGGCGTTTCTTACGGTACAGGAGCAATTACAGCAGCTGAATTAGACGGTATTGAAGAAATTGCCAAAGAAGCAGCCATGGATTGCGACGGAATTCTTTCGGTTGATCTTTCGAAGTCACGTATTAAAGATATTCCGGAATCCTGTTTCGAAGGTACGGATGGATTGTATTCCATTATTTTACCGGATACCTGTAAAACAATTAGTAAAAAGGCTTTTAAGGACAGTAACATTCGTTATCTTGAAATTCCGACAAGCGTTGGATTCATTGATAATTCGGCTTTTGAGAACGACGAGCAGATTATCACATTCTATTGTGAACCTGATAGTCCTGCGGCTGTATATGCAGATAACTATGATAATATAGTCGTTTCCGAAAAAGCAATTGTGTTTAAGGTTACGTTCTGTGATGAAGACGGAACGGTTCTTGATTCCGTATATGTTAATGCAGGTGCAGATGCGACAACGCATGTTGTACCGAAGAAGGAAGGATATGTATTCAAGGCATGGCTTCCGGCGCCGGTTGGTGTTACGTCGGATATGACAACCTATGCAACATATACCGAAAGTAATGTTACTTATCTGGTTCGTTTCATTGATTATGATGACAAGGTCTTAAGTGAACAGTATGTCAAAGAGGGCGGCACACCGGTAACACCGGTCAGCCCGACACGTGAAGGATATAAGTTCACCGGTTGGAGACCTTCTTACGAGAATATCACCAAGGATACTGACGTTTATGCTCAGTACGAAAAGATTACGGAAGAAGATGAAGATTCAGACGGTAATAAGGACGACGACAAAGACAATGATAAAGATAATGATAAGGATAATGACAAAGACAACAGCGGTGATAAAGATAATAACGGCTCCGGTAACGGCTCGAATAACGCTACTCTTTATACACTGACTGTAGTAAACGGTAGCGGAGGCGGAAGCTATGTTGCAGGTGCTACGGTAATTTTACTTGCTGACAATCCTCCTGCGGGTAAGGAATTTGATAAGTGGACAACGGATACGGAAGGCGTAACCTTCTCTGGTACTTCGGTAGCTGCAACTACGATGACAATGCCTGCTAAGAATGCTACTGTAACAGCTACTTATAAAACAGTTGCATCAGGTTCCGGTTCCGGAAATAATGGCAGTGGTAATAACAACAGTGGTGGTTCATCAGGTGGTTCTTCTTCCAATACACAGGTGAGTGTAGATAAAGATGGTTGGCCTAACGGTGAATTTTCTGCAACCGTATCAGGTTCTTCTGATAATTTTGTTCTGAAAATTACGGAGAGTGCGTACGCTAAATCACAGATTGAGGAAGCATTGGAAACGGAATACGGATCACTTGATGATTTGAAGTATTTTTGTATGGATATTTCCCTGTATGATTCCACCGGAACAAAGAAGGTTGAAAATACGGATGATTTGCGTGTGACGATTACATTGCCTGTTCCGAATTCACTTGTAAAATATGCGGGTAATAACAAAATTGCTTATGTTGTGAACGGAAAGCTTGTTCCTCTTAGTCCTAAGTTTACAACAATCAATGGTGTACCTTGTATGACGTTTGTTGCATCTCATTTTTCACCATATACGATTTATGTTGATA
Organism: Lachnospiraceae bacterium; assembly: GCA_045530835.1. Taxonomy (GTDB): domain Bacteria; phylum Bacillota; class Clostridia; order Lachnospirales; family Lachnospiraceae; genus UBA3766. The sequence goes on from JAZSCW010000049.1 coordinate 16,256, forward strand.
CAACAAATCTGACGGCAGGATCTATTATCGATTCCACGCCGAAAACCGGAGACGGAATTTCTCCGAAATGGTTTATCTGCGCAGGAATGTGTGCACTTGCAGTATTTTTATTTGTCAAAAAAGATAAAAAGAAATTGAAAGTAAAGTAATTGATTTGAAAAGAGAAAGGAACGAAACGTATGAATAAGAAAAAACTCGTTTTACTGATGAGCACTATTTTACTCATATTGTCTGTTTCCTTTCTCTTTTCAGTTGCATTAAAGGGAAGGGCAGAATCCTCTGAATTATTTGAAATGAGTGGTTCTACCCTTGTTCGTTATACGGGAGATAATGCAAATGTTACAATCCCGTCCAAGGTTTCCGTAATCGGAAAAGGTGCTTTCGCCGGAAATGATACCATTGAGAAGGTGACGATTTCTAATTCTGTTCAAATCATAGAATATGAAGCTTTCAATGAGTGTTCGGCGTTGCTTGAAGTTGATATTCCTGATTCTGTGAAGCAGATTGGTTCCTCTGCATTTGCCGGTTGCGAGAAATTATGTGATGTTACAATTGGTAAAGGGTTAGAAACGTTGGGTTCGGGTGTTTTTGCCGGTTGTGATTCTCTTGCGGATATTACAATTAGTCCCAAAAGTGTGACCTTTACCTGTGTTGACGGTGTTTTATATGATGCTGAAAGAACAAAGCTTTATCAGGTCCTTGCCGGTTGTGATAAAACATATTATATTATGCCTGATTCGGTTACCGAAATCGAACAATATGCTTTTTGGGGAAATGATTATTTGAAACATATGCAGATTTCAGAAAATGTTACGGAGATTCCGGCGTTTGCCTGTTCTAATTCCTCTGCGCTTCAGACGGTTTCTATGAGTTTTAACATGGAAGATATTAATATGAAGGCGTTTGAAGATTGTACGGAACTTTTGCAGATATATATTCCGGATTCTGTGCGTTATATACATGAGACGGCGTTTGATGGCTGTCCGAAAGTAGAAATTTTTGCAAAATACTACAGTAAGGGTGCTACTTTTGCCAAAGCCAACGGTTTAACTTGGAGAGAGCATGCGAAATTTCCTCTTAATCAGGCTGAAATTGCTAAAGAAGAATATTATTTAATGAAAGAAAAAGAAGCTGAGCTTGAGAGAATCAAAGAAGAGCAAAAAAAATCCGAAGCATTGGCAAAGAGTGAAAAAGGCCTGCTTGGAAAAACCAAAATAGTCGGAAACAATGCGGTAGTTTTTTTCAATCGTTATGAAGCAGAGGTTTACGCGGGAGAGCGTGTGGATGCGTATGAAAAACTTCAAAAGAGTTTGAAAGACGGCTCCATACCGGATCAGTTGTTTTATAGGAACGATGAATTGCAGGAAATTACGATTCCGAATGAGACCGTTTCTATTGGTAAATTTGCTTTTGCCAGAACCGGATTGCAAAAAGTTGAAATTCCGGAGGGCGTAACTACTATTGGCTTCGGTGCTTTTTATCATTGTGAGGAATTGAGCGAAGTTGTGATTCCTGATAGTGTAACTTTTATTGATGCGAATGCTTTTGAGCACACTGCGTGGCTTGAAACATGGTATAAAGAAGGAAAAGAAGAGTATTTAATCGTTGGGGATGGAGTTTTACTTGCTTATAAAGGTGATGCTGCCGACTTCAAAAAACCGGCAGGGGTAAAATGTATTGCATGCGAAATTCCGACAGATGTGTATTGACATTGCGCGTAGAAATGTTAAAATGATACACGATAAAAAAGAAGAAAAATGAAAGAGTCCGGCTTTAAAAATATTTTTAGAGCAAGACAGGAGGACAAGATGAGTACAAATAATAACCCCAATGAATTATTTCAAAATCGTCCTGTGACGATGAGTGACAAGAACAATCTTTTGCAGATTGAAGAACATGTTTATATTCTTGATGATGTTGAGAAACCGAATGTGTTTCGTAACATGTTTCCTTATTCTGAGGTGCCTAAGATTCCGTTTAATGACAGAATCGTTCCTCACAACATGCCGAAGGATATCTGGATTACAGATACTACGTTCCGTGATGGTCAGCAGTCAAGAGCTCCGTATACAACAGAGCAGATTGTAACAATTTATGATTATATGCATCGTCTGGGTGGCGAAAATGGTATGATTCGTGCCTGTGAATTCTTCCTTTACAGTAAGAAGGACAGAGATGCTGTCTATAAATGTATGGAACGCGGTTATCGTTTTCCTGAAGTTACAAGCTGGATTCGTGCAAGTGAGCAGGATTTCAAGCTTGTAAAAGAAATCGGTATGAAAGAGACCGGTATTTTGGTAAGCTGCTCTGATTATCATATTTTCCTTAAGTTAAAAATGACACGTAAACAGGCATTGGAACATTATTTAAGCGTTGTTCGTCAGTGTCTGGATGAAGGCATCAGCCCGAGATGTCATTTGGAGGATATTACAAGAGCGGATATCTATGGTTTCGTTGTTCCGTTCTGTATGGAACTTATGAATTTAATGAAAGAATATAAGATTCCTGTTAAGATTCGTCTTTGCGACACTATGGGTTATGGTGTAAATTACCCCGGAGCGGTTATTCCGAGAAGTGTTCAGGGTATTATTTATGCGATTCACGTAAATGCAGGTGTTCCTCATGATATGCTTGAGTGGCACGGACATAATGATTTTTACAAAGCAGTTTCTAACTCTACAACAGCATGGTTATATGGTTGTGCGGGTGTTAATACATCATTATTCGGTATTGGTGAAAGAACAGGTAATACACCGTTAGAAGCAATGGTGTTTGAATATGCTCAGTTGAAAGGCCATTTGAACGGAATGGATACAACTGTGATTACAGAACTTGCTGAATACTATGAAAAAGAACTAGGCTATGAAATTCCGCCTATGACACCGTTTGTTGGCAAGAATTTCAATGTAACGCGTGCAGGTATTCATGCAGATGGTTTGCTCAAGAATGAAGAGATTTATAATATTTTCGATACCGAGAAGTTTTTGAACAAGCCGGCTTGGTGTGCGGTTTCTAATACTTCCGGTCTTGCAGGTATAGCGCATTGGATGAATACATATTATCGTCTCAAAGATGCCAATATGGTAGATAAGAAGGATGAAATTGTTGTAAAAGTCAAAGAGTGGGTAGATGAAGAGTATGCAGAAGGTCGTGTAACAGTTATGACGGATGAAGAATTAGATACACAGATTAAAAATATTTGTGAAGAACTTCATATCCCTGTATATGTAAGATAGAATAGTTAATGGAGGGAAAATTAACGTGGATAAGATTAAAATGATTACTCCGCTTGTCGAGATGGATGGAGATGAAATGACCAGAATTCTCTGGAAAATGATTAAGGATGAGTTATTGCTTCCTTTTATCGATTTAAAGACAGAGTATTATGATTTAGGCCTTGAACACAGAAATGAAACGGATGATCAGGTAACTGTTGATTCTGCAAATGCAACCAAGAAGTATGGTGTTGCTGTTAAATGTGCAACCATTACGCCGAATGCAGCAAGAATGACAGAGTATAATCTGAAAGAAATGTGGAAGAGCCCTAACGGAACCATCCGTGCAATGCTTGACGGAACTGTATTCCGTGCACCTATTTGCGTAAAAGGTATTGATCCTTGCGTTAAGAATTGGAAGAAGCCTATCACACTCGCAAGACATGCTTATGGTGATGTATACAAAAACACTGAGATGAAAATTGACGGACCGGGTAAGGCTGAACTTGTTTTTACAGCGGATGACGGTACTGTTACGCGTGCTACCATTCAGAATTTTGACGGTCCCGGTATTGTACAGGGTGTTCATAATATGGATCGTTCCATTGACAGTTTCGCAAGAGCATGTTTCAATTTTGCATTGGATACCAAGCAGGATCTCTGGTTTGCAACCAAAGATACCATTTCCAAGAAGTATGATCATAATTTCAAGGACATTTTCCAGGAGATTTTTGACAAAGAATACAAAGAAAAATTTGAAGCAGCCGGCATTACCTATTTTTACACGCTGATTGATGATGCGGTTGCTCGTGTTATGAAAGCAGAAGGCGGATTTATCTGGGCTTGTAAAAACTATGATGGTGATGTTATGTCTGACATGGTTAGCTCTGCTTTCGGTTCTCTTGCAATGATGACATCTGTTTTGGTTTCACCCAGCGGAGTGTATGAATACGAAGCAGCGCATGGTACAGTGCAGAGACATTATTACAAGCATTTGAAAGGTGAAGAAACCTCAACAAACTCTGTTGCAACTATTTTTGCATGGACAGGTGCTCTTAGAAAAAGAGGTGAACTAGATCAGATTGTCGAACTTTGCAATTTTGCCGACAAACTTGAAAAAGCAACACTTTCAACCATTGAAAGCGGTAAGATGACCAAAGACCTTGCCTTAATCACTTCACTTGATAATGTTATAACATTAAACAGTGCCGATTTTATTAAAGAGATTAGAAAAAACTTAGAAGAAATGATGTAAGTTAAAAAGAGATTTAAAAGAGACCGATTTCGGTCTCTTTTTTTCATTACAAAAATTAATTTGTAAAAAATTTACAATTGTATTAATGTTAAAAATTAGGAACAAATTTAAAAGATGAAATCCGGAAGCACATTTCTTATGATATACTTGGAAATATCATATGCACCACAGAAAGTAATGGTTTTATTACTTCTGTAAATACCTATGACGCCGAAAATGTCCGAATTGCAGCAGAATCATCCAAAGAACGTACTGTGTTCGT
>JAZSCW010000027.1:0-34177 GCA_045530835.1 Lachnospiraceae bacterium
ACATGGCTACGATCCGACTTCCGGCATTAGGATCTTCATAATACTCGCAGATAACAAAGAAAAGTTCATTATTAATATTTACTGCGCTTTCGCACATAAAAAGTAGTTTCCCTGAAATCGTAGAAAGTTCACCGTTTGTACTTTCCATACCGCCGAGAGAATAACGATATTCAGTTATAATATTTGCAGCCATAGCAGCTGTAACAGGCGTTTCAGGTAACTGAAGAGAATAAGTCACTTCAGTAATTTCACTATAAATATTATTTTCCTCATTATAAGAAACAAATCGAAGTTTGGAATTACCCAAAGGCATACATAGAGGACCACTGTATAAATTACTGTCTATCGTAGGATCGTCACCGTTTGTTGTATAATAAATCTGACATCCTACAGGTACTTCTACAACAATCTTCTCAGGGGAACGGAAACCACCTGATGCAGGTAAAACATTCGGAGCTTCGGGAACCATAACATTAATCTCATATTTCTTGGTAACAATCTCACTCATTAAGCCAAATGAATTGACAAAAATTGCTTTAACCGTATAAAATCCGTTTTCAAGATAAATGGGCGAGGTATATTCCGCGCTTGTGGAATCAGGCATGGAACCATCTAAAGTATAATATATCTTACCCGTAGTATTACCGGTCAGTTTAAGATGAACAACATCATCATAGCTGCCTTCTTCAACACTAAACTCCGGTTCGATTGCAAGATATTGTTTGAATTGTTCGCGAATCTGTTCATCCGACGTATCATTTAATATTTTATTGATTTCTGAAATATTTCCCATTTTAGAATATATATCAAAAATCTTTTGATAAGTAACAATATCCTTTTGCGAATCTCCGGTAATCATACCTTTTAACGTAAGGATTGCATTATCCTGTTTGTTGTTTTTGGTATAATAATCACACAAAAGATATCTTGCTTCCATATTGGAAGATTCTAACAGACAGGCTTGTTCCAAATATTGAATGGCAAGAGAATAATTCCCGTCAGAAGCAGCCTCTTGTGCTTTTGAGTACTGATAATGAAATGAATTCGCTTTGACGGAATTACTGATTTGGAATGCAGCCAAGCCAATACAGCACAAAATCAGGAATGCAAGTATAAGCAGTAATATCTTAGAAAGCAAACCTTTCCCAAAGAAGGATTTTAGTATTTTTTTGAAACCTTCTTTGTTGATTACTTCATCTACATCCCAAAAATCTTCATCAGGCAATTCCTCATCATCAATATCATCATACTCCTCATCTAACGGGCTTTCATCTATCAAAAGATTTTTTTTACGAATTTCACGTGTGAAAAACACATTAAATTCTTCTTCGTTTTCCTGCGGAATATCTTCTGCGGAATCACCGATTAATTCTGCAACATTTGAAAGACTTTCTTCTATTTTGTTTTCAATTTCCGGCTCAAAATCGGGAACAATATGAATCTCTTCACCACATGATTCACACAATAATTTCCCATCCTGTATTTCAACGCCACACTTTGGACACTTCATACAAATCTCCGTTCTGAAATAAAATCACAATTTATGATAAAGAAACAGAATCCACGCAATTCTTCATAAGCATTGCAATTGTCATCGGGCCAACACCGCCGGGTACAGGAGTAATTGCACTACAATGAGGTGCAACATCATCAAACAATACATCACCACAAAGTTTATTGTTCTCACGACGATGAATTCCGACATCAATAACAACAGCACCTTCTTTGACATAATCAGCTGTAATCATTTCCGGCTTACCGATTGCAACAATCAAAATATCTGCACGCTTACATACATCTTTTAAATCTTTTGTTCTGGAATGTGCAATGGTAACCGTTGCGTTTTCGCGTAACATCAGAATTGACATGGGCTTACCAACAATATTGGAACGACCAATTACAACACACTCTTTACCTTCGATTGAAATATCACTTCTTTTGAGCAATTCAATCACGCCGGCCGGAGTACATGATACATATCCGGGCTGCCCGATACATAAAGCACCGACACTTTGGGTATGAAAACCATCCACGTCTTTTTTCGGGCTGATTGTACTGATAATCTTGTTTTCATCAATATGTTTCGGAACCGGTAACTGAACCAAAATACCGTTTACGGAATCATCAGCATTAAGTTTTTCAATCAAAGCAATCAATTCATCCTGCGTTGTCTCTTCCGGAAGCTCATAGGAAAGCGAACGGATTCCAATATATTCGCATGCTTTTTTCTTATTGTTAACATAAACACTTGAAGCCGGGTCGTTACCAACCTGAATTACGGCAAGACAAATATCAATTCCGTTTTCTTTATATGCTTCAACACGTTCTTTACATTCATTTTTAATCTGTGTGGAAATCATTTTTCCATCAATAATTTTATACATGACATTACTCCTTCGTTTGGTTTATTGGCTCTATTATCAGAAAAGACCGGTAATCATTCCGTCAGAATCAACATCAATAACGGTAGCCGCAGGCTTTTTGGGAAGTCCCGGCATAGTCATAATAGTTCCGGTAATTACAACAACAAATTCAGCACCGGCAGAAACATACGCTTCACGAACATCAATCCGGAATCCTTCCGGTCTGCCTAATAATGCAGGATTGTCAGAAAGCGAATATTGTGTTTTGGCCATACAAACCGGGAAAGAACCAAAACCAAGTTCTTCCAATTTAGCCAATTGTTTCTTGGCTGCATCTGAATAATTAACACCTTCGGCACCATAAATTTCTTTGGCAAGCGTCTCAATTTTTTCAGTAAGAGAAAGCTCATCCGGATAAATAGGTTTGAATTGACTCTCTTTTGTTTCCAAAGTATGTAAAACAGTTTTGGCAAGCTCTATACCGCCATCCCCGCCATGCTCCCATACTTCCGAAAGAGCAAACTCACAACCTGTTTTTTTACAAAGCTCCGAAACCAAAGCAGTTTCAGCAGGTGTATCACTCACAAAAGAGTTCAGTGTAACAATTACCGGCACATGATACTTCTGCAAATTCTCGATGTGTTTTTCAAGATTAACAATACCTTTGCGTAAAGCATCCAGGTTCTCTGTATTCAAATCAGCCTTTGCAACCCCACCATTATACTTCAAAGCACGTATTGTTGCAACTAAAACTATAGCATCCGGCTTCAAACCTGCTTTACGGCATTTAATATCAAGGAATTTTTCAGCACCCAAATCAGCACCAAAACCGGCTTCCGTAATAACATAGTCAGCCATTTTCAATGCTGCTTTCGTTGCACGAACGCTATTGCAACCATGTGCAATATTCGCAAAAGGACCACCATGTACAATTGCAGGTGTATGCTCCAAGGTCTGAATCAGATTCGGTTTCATAGCATCTTTTAACAATGCTGCCATTGCACCGACTGCTTCAAGTTCACCTGCTGTAACAGGTTTTCCGTCATAATTATATGCAACAACAATTTGAGAAAGTCGCTTCTTTAAATCCTGCATATCTTCCGCCAGGCAAAGAACAGCCATGATTTCCGAAGCAACCGTAATGACAAAATGATCTTCACGAACAACACCGTCAGCCTTCGCACCTAAGCCAATTACGATATTTCTAAGGACTCTGTCGTTCATATCAAGACAACGTTTCCATACAATCTGTCTCGGGTCAATATTAAGTGAATTTCCCTGCTGAATGTGATTATCAAGCATTGCAGCAAGAAGATTGTTTGCAGAAGTAATGGCATGAAAATCACCGGTAAAATGAAGATTTAAATCTTCCATCGGAACAACTTGTGCATAACCGCCGCCGGCTGCGCCGCCTTTAACACCAAAACATGGACCAAGAGAAGGCTCTCTTAAGGCAATTACCGCTTTTTTGTTTAATTTACCGAAAGCCTGACCTAATCCAACTGTCGTTGTAGTCTTTCCCTCACCTGCAGGCGTGGGGTTAATTGCAGTAACCAAAATAAGTTTTCCATCCGGATTTTGTTTGATTTTGTTTAAGTACTCATCTGAGATTTTGGCTTTATACTTTCCGTATAATTCCAAATCATCATACGAAATGCCAAGTTTTTCGGCAATTTCGGTAATTGGCAATAATTTTGCTTCTTGTGCAATTTGAATATCTGTTTTCATTTTACCCCATTCCTCCTATTAAAATAAAAGAAGTTCTTATGTATCTTTACTTATTCGCCAGATAAGCTTCAAGTTCATCGTGAGACATCAGAATGCGACGCGGTTTTGTTCCTTCTTCCGGACCTACAATGCCGGCCGCTTCCAGTTGATCCATAATACGTGCTGCACGATTAAAACCAATCTTGAACACTCGTTGCAGCATGCCTATAGAGCCCTTTTCTTTTTCGACTACAAATCTTGCAGCGTCTGCAAAATAAGCATCCTGGTCATCTGCACCCGAAAATGCTGAGCTTTCGGATGATACGCCGGCAGAAATCACATCTTCAATTCGTTCACCGTAATCACTGGAAATGGACTGATTACGAATAAAATCAACAACATTAAGGACTTCGTCATCCGAAACAAACGCACCCTGCACTCGTGTCGGCTTGGAAAAACCTTGCGGAAAGAACAACATATCTCCTTTTCCGAGAAGTTTTTCTGCACCATTAGCATCAAGAATCGTTCTGGAATCAACACCGCTTGTAACGCTAAAAGCTATTCTGCTTGGCATATTTGCTTTGATCAGACCTGTAATAACATCAACGGAAGGTCTCTGCGTTGCAATAATCAAATGAATCCCCGCTGCACGCGCCAGCTGGGCAAGACGACAAATGGATTCTTCTACTTCTTTGGCAGCAACCATCATAAGATCCGCAAGCTCATCTACTATAATAACAATCTGCGGCATTTTTTTCAATTGTTGCCCTTCATTATCTTTTTCGCCCTGTGCAGCCTTTTGGTTATAGCCTTTTAGGTCACGAACGCCGCAGTCGGCAAACTTTTTATAACGGTCTGTCATTTCTGCAACACCCCAGGCCAAAGCAGCACTTGCTTTTCTGGTATCTGTAACAACAGGAATTAACAAGTGCGGCAAACCATTATAAACATTAAGTTCAACCACCTTAGGGTCAATCATAATCATTTTTACATCATCAGGATGTGCTTTGTATAAAATACTCATAATCAAAGTATTGATACAAACTGATTTTCCCGAACCGGTAGCTCCGGCTATCAACACATGCGGCATTTTGGCAATATCAGTAAAAACAGCTTTACCGCCAATATCTTTACCGACAGCAAATGCAAGATTGGAAGGAAATGCCTTAAAATCAGGATTTTCAACCAACTCACGAAATGAAACTGCGCTGCTTGTTTTGTTGGGCACTTCAATACCGACAGCCATTTTCCCGGGAATCGGAGCTTCGATACGAATATCCGCTGCAGCAAGATTCAGCTTGATATCATCTGACAAGCTGAGAATTTTGCTGACTTTAACGCCTTGTTCAGGCTGAAGTTCATATCTTGTCACTGCCGGTCCCCTGCTGTAATCGGTAACTTTAACATGAACACCGAAGGTTTCAAGTGTTTCCTCAAGATGTCGAGCAGTTTGTTCCATATCGTTTGCCTCACCACCCTTAGAAGCCGCATTGTATTTTTGCAACAAAGTTGGTGTCGGAAACTGATAAGGCTTTGATACCTTGGGATGCATCTGCTCTTTAACCGGAGATGAAAGGGATTCCTGCATCCCCGCCTTATCTCTGGAACGCAAATGCGCAACCGGTTTAGGTGCTTCTTCTTTTGGTTCGGGCGTATTTTCTTCAGGTTCCAAAACTTCTGAAGGCATATGTGTTTCCTGCGAAACAAAAGATGAGTCAAAGGTATTATTGTGAACATTTATAACTTCTGAATCAACTTGGACAGGCTGCAGGAAATCTTCATCTTCCTGATCATTATCATAAAATGTCATATATGAGCCGGAAGCAACCTCTTCATCCGATTCATCCAGTATAACCCTGTGAATATCATTTTTCTCACGTGCCAAAACCGCTTCCACAATTTCTTCATGTTCTAACGAAAGAACATCTTCTTCGTTTTCGGTCTGTATAGCCGTAGCGAGCGTAGTTTCTGCAGGAACTGGGGATGTAACAGCTGGAACCTGTGCTGTATTTTCATCATTATTTTGTGGCGCAAGAAGCGTATCTGTTGTAACCCCACGCAATTTTCGTCCGCTTTTTTCCTGCTTGGGAGCAGCAGCTTTTTGCACGTTCTGCTGTTCATAACGTTGAACACGCTGTTCTTTGTAACGTTCTGTCTCTTCTTTTGATACTTCATATATTTTTTTACCGACATTTTTGGTTCCGTTAATAAATGATTTGCCGGTAATGATAACAAAGGAAATGATAGATAATACAATCAAAAGAAAAATAGTACCGACTTTACCTATTATAGCGTATAATCCGAGTGTTAAACCACCGAAAATAACGCCTCCGCCTTTTCCGTCCTCATAAAAAATTTTGATCCATTCACTACTGCCCTCATACACAGCAAGGTCTTTATAGCAAACCAAATGAGCAAATATGCCAATGACCGCAACAAGTGTAACAGCAGAAAAGATTTTGGCCCAGACAAGCATATTATTTTTGTTCGCAATTCCCAATGCCATTAAAAAAAAGGCAACCAACGGAACAATGTAAGCTGTAATTCCGAATATACCCAACATAAACTGCTGAACATAATCACCGAAATTTAAATGAGACGCATCCGGCTTTGTCCCGATAATACCAATCGTACAAAGAAACAAAAAAATAACCAGTGCAAAACTCAAAATCAATATTATTTCATCTATGTATGTCACAGAAGATTCCTGTTTCTTCTGTGAACTTTTTTTTGAAGAAGATGTTCTTGCGGAGGACGTTCGTTGGCTTGTCGTTGATGTCGATCTTCTTTTTTTTGCCGAAGCAGAAGTGTTTGAAGTTCTGTTGTTTCGGTTTGAAGAATTTGCCATTATATAATATCCTCCTTTCAGCAATGTATAATCAAAATGCATTATAGCACTTTTTTAGCTCGTTGTCATTATATTGTGTCTTACTTTTTACAAAAAACTGTATATTGTATTTTGCTTTTTTCTGCTAATTATTCTTTTTTTCACTTATAATCATGTCTATCAGCTTTTCGTATGCTTCTCTCATCCCGCCGATTTCATTAATCAGGCCTTCTTTCACTGTCTGCTCGCCAATCAAAATACTTCCGATATCTTTTGTTAACTGTTCGGTTTCTGTCATCAACTCCATAAAACGTTCTTTTTTAATACGACAATGAGAACAGACAAAATCCGTAATTCGATCCTGCATTTGTCTGAAATAAGAATATGTCTGGCTTGCACCTATTACTGTTCCGTTCATTCGTACCGGGTGAATCACCATGGTGCCTGATTCAACAATAAAAGAATAATCGGAACTAACTGCAATCGGAACCCCAATTGAATGACTCCCCCCCAGAACAAGAGAAACGGTCGGTTTAGACAAAGAAGCTATCATTTCTGAAATTGCAAGTCCTGCTTCAACATCTCCACCCATCGTGTGTAATATAATCAAAATGCCATCAATATCCGATTCAATTTCCAGTTTTGCCAGACGAGGAAGCAATTCTTCATATTTTGTTGATTTAATTGCTGACCCAAGACTATCATGTCCTTCAATTTCTCCAATAATATAGATTACTTCTATGTCAGGTTCGTTTTTATCTTTCCGATTCTCATTTCCTATGTCAACCTGCTTTTCTCTCTTTTCGTTTTCTTTCATAAATCATCCTCCGAAATATTATGCTGAAACTTGTTTCAAAAAAGTGCTTTCTATTCGTACACTATTCGAAAAAGTAAATAATAAAAAAAAGAACTCTACATATGAGTTCTTTTTTATTATGCAAAAAAATGCTGAAAATATACTTAAATATCGAAATAATCTTTTCCCGAAAGATCTTTGATGTCATAATCCATCTCTGATTCTTTCAATTCATAATCAAAATTAAGCTCACGAGGCACATGCGGCTTCGGACCAGGAAGCGGATTTCGAATCAGCTTGGGTTTGTCAGCAGTTGCTACAGGCTTAACCGTTGACGCCTTGTCCTCTGAACTCATCGAACCGGAAGCACTTGATACAGGTGTACTTGTTACTGGTGTACTTGGTTCAGAAGGGCTTGATACGGAAGGCGTATTCACTTCTGCAGTCTCAGTTTCCTTTGAAGGTACATTTTCCGGCTGAGAAGTACGTGAATCAGGAATCACATTAATAAAATTATTACGTAATACAGTTTCTTTTGCTTTATCCGAAGTCTGCATCATTTCTTCTTTTGAATGATATGCAAATTCTCCGTTAGTATGCTGTCTGATTCTCTCAAGTTCTTCCGGGGAGAAAGTACTCTTAGAAGGTGTTCTGTATCCGCGACGCATGGGCGCTGAATGTTTCACCACAGTAGTCTGTACAATCGGATTATCTTCAATTTTTTTAACAACACTCTCTTCTTTGGTCTTTTCAACCGAAGTTGTCGTATTCGTCTGATTGTCATTCATAGTGGTCACCTTCGCTTGTGTTTTCACGGTGTTTTGAACCGGAATGATGTCTTTGGGCAAAACAGGAACGGTTGCAACTTTTGTAACTGTATGTATTTTTTCTTCTTTCTTATTCCTGTTTTCATCCTGCGCTTCGTGTTCTGTTGTTTGTAAGGTGTCTTGAGAGTCGGAAACTTTTCTTCCGATTCCGTAACTTTTTTGGGTTCCTTCTCCATCAACAGATGATGCAAGAGATTTCTTTTGTTCAGATGAAATATTGTCTAATTGAATACTTTTTTCTCCGGCTTCCATAGAACGTTTCTGTTCCCGAAGCTCTTTTCTGGCAGCTCGTTCTTTACGTCCTTTTTCAAGTTCTGCGCTCTCAAGCACGAACGAAGGAAGTGAACAAATTCCCAATCCGGTAAGAACAGACCACAAATAATTATATAACGGTTCATAAGTAAAAGCATCCAGCTTCAATAACCGAAAGAAAAATACGATACAAATGCAAAAGACAAAAGGAATCGCATTTGCATTTGTATTTTTGATGTATGAATAAAACCAAACCGTTCCGAAAAATAACGGAATCATACAATCCCACAGTGTCGCCGAAGGTGTCAGTATGTTAAAATCAGGCATTCCTGACGGAATAAACTGTGAGACATAGCTAAAAAATGCATCAAATCCAATCACTTCATTTTGTGAGACAAAAAAGATCATGCCTGCCAAACCGACAACAAAAGAAACTACAAACAAAAGAATTCTGACAAACGGTTTTTGTTCAATACTGTTATTGTACTCATCTCCTTTGCCGTTAGACAAAAGGAAAACAATTCCCAAAACAAAAGTAACAAGACCTGATATATCAAAAAAAGTCAAAAAAGCCGAAAATACACCCAAAAGAATAAAACTAATGCAATGAATGAGTTGCATGGAAGGTTGAACATAATCTTCCTTTACGCTTAAAACCAAAATCCAAAAGAATAAGGAAAGGAAAAAAATGAAAAACAGAGCCGGATTTATTGCACCAACAGCCATAAAATTTCCCGGCAAAAAACACATGCACAAGAAAACAATCCAGCTTAACACTTTTCCAAAGGCTTTTCTTGTTGCAAAAAAAGTAAAAATAATACTTGCAATTTGCAAAAGAGACTGTAAAATCAATCCCGCACGGAATTTCTCGCCAAACAACCCAAAAAGCATTTTGAGTAATTTTGAATAAAGAATTGCACCATTCGATTCAGCATTCAGAACAGACATTGATAAATCGCCGATACCGATACGATAATAGGTATCATCGCCGGATAATTCACTTCCGACGGCAACCATAACGATAACACGCAAAAAAATTGCAATAAAAATACAAAATCCAAAGATTATGATTTCAATAAAAGATTTTTCTTCGGATGCCTCTTGCTGTTCACTAAAAATTTTGGAATACAAATATCGCATAAACAACTGATACAAAGCAATCAGCAACACTGCGCCAAACACATTAATGGCAAATACCATTAATATCGTTATCAGGTTTGAATACGGACTAGCACCTGATTCTACCAGCTTTACAGCAGAAAAACCGATATTTGAAAATAAAACTATGGAAAAAAGGCCCCAAACAATATATCCAACCCAAGTTTTTTGAATTCTCATTTGCACACCCCTTCTGTCGGTAAGAAAATAAACTATTTTTATATCACATCATCTTCTTCTTTCGAAAGAAAAGTCTCAATATTGTATCTCGGTCGATGTTTCACTTCAATATAAATTTTACCTATATACTGACCAATCAAGCCGATGGAAATAAGCTGTACACCTCCAAGGAACCAAAGAGACAACATCAATGATGCCCATCCCGGTTCCACATTTCCAAAGAAATAAGAAACCAACACATAAATAAGAGCACAAATGCTAAAGAAAACTATGATGAATCCCATCGTCGTAATCAGACTGATTGGCTTAACACTAAAGGAAGTAATCCCTTCAATTGCTAAAGCCAGCATTTTTTTCAACGGATACTTCGATGTGCCTGCAATTCGCTCTTTGCGTTCATAATAAACACATTCCGTATGATATCCAATCAAAGGAATCATACCACGAATATAAAGATTGCTCTCTTTAAATTCCGCAAAATGCTTCACGGCTCTTTGGGACATCAAACGAAAATCAGCATGGTTGTAAACCGTTTTGACTCCCATTGCATCCATAATCTTATAAAATCCCTGCGCTGTAGTACGTTTGAAAAAAGTATCCTTCTTCCTACTGTTTCGCACACCGTAAACAATATCCGCACCGGCATGATATTTATCAAGCATTTCTTCGAAAACGCCAATATCATCCTGTAAATCAGCATCTATGGAAATAGTGACATCACAACATTGCATTGCAGTCAAAAGCCCCGCAGTCAGAGCATATTGATGACCTACATTACCGGCAAGCTTCAATCCATATACCGAAATGGGATTGTTGGCATGTTCGGCACTTATCAGTTCCCATGTCCGGTCCTTACTTCCGTCATCAACAAAAAGAATAAAGCTGTCACCGGAAATTTTATTCAATTGTATCAGGCGATTCATTTCTTTCTGTAACTCCCCCGAGGAAAATTCCAACATTTCCTCTTCATTGTAGCAGGGAACAACGATTGCAAGTCTTTTCATGGGACGATAAGCCTTTCTAAAAAATTAATTATTCAAAGCCTGTTCAAGATCGGCAATAATATCATCTGCGTTCTCAATACCGATTGAGAAACGAATCAAATCAGGCTGTACACCGGCAGCAAGTAACTGTTCATCCGTCATCTGACGATGAGTATGGCTTGCAGGATGTAATACACAGGATCTCGCATCAGCAACATGAGTTACGATTGCAATCATTTTCAGCTGATCCATGAAACGGATACTTGCATCTCTTCCGCCCTTTAATCCAAATGTTACCACACCGCAAGTGCCATTCGGCATATATTTCTGTGCACGCTCATAATAGCGGTCACCTTCAAGTCCGGGATAATTAACCCAGGCAATTTTATCATTATTCTTTAACCATGTTGCAACTTTCAATGCATTGGAACAATGTCTTTCCATGCGAAGATGTAAGGTCTCTAATCCAAGATTCAATAAAAATGCATTCTGCGGAGACTGAATAGAGCCAAGGTCACGCATTAACTGAGCAGTTGCTTTGGTAATAAAAGCGCCTTTACCAAATTTCTCGGCATAAGTAATTCCGTGATAGGTCTCATCCGGAGTGCAAAGTCCGGGAAACTTATCTGCATGAGCCATCCAGTCGAAATTACCGGAGTCAACAATTGCACCACCGACAGCAACAGCATGTCCATCCATATATTTGGTAGTTGAATGTGTAACAATATCTACACCATATTCAAAAGGTCTGCAGTTAATCGGTGTCGGGAATGTATTATCTACAATAACAGGAATACCGTTTGCATGCGCTACTGAAACAAATTTCTCGAAGTCAAGGACAACAAGAGAAGGATTGGAAATTGATTCAGCAAGAATCAGTTTTGTATTAGGTTTAATTGCCTTCTGTAAATCTTCTGCTGAAATTTCAGGATCAACAACCGTTGTTTCAATTCCCATCTTTGCCGTAGTAGCAGTAAGAAGATTGAACGTTCCGCCGTAAAGCGCTGAAGAAATAATCATATGATCTCCGGCTTCACAAATATTAAACACTGCATAAAAGTTTGCTGCCTGTCCGGATGAGGTAAGCATTGCTGCTACACCGCCTTCAAGTTCACAAATCTTTTGTGCCACAAAATCATTGGTCGGATTCTGCAGACGTGTATAAAAATATCCGGTATCTTCCAAATCAAACAATCTTCCCATCTGATCGGAAGTATCGTACTTGAATGTAGTGCTCTGGTAAATAGGCAAAACGCGCGCCTCTCCTTTTCCGGGCTTCCAACCGGACTGAATACAAATGGTATCTTTATTCATTGCTAACTCTCCTTTAATCTGACTTCTTATTCTCCCTCTTCCCAGTTGGTGTACACATTCTGCACATCATCATCATCATCGAGTAAATCGAGTGTCTTTTGCAAATTCTTTACGGCAGTTTCATCCGTAAGAGAAACATAATTCTGGGGAATCATTGTAATTTCCGCACTTGCAAGAGCAATACCTTCATCGGTAAGCCCTTTGGTTACTTTGGAAAACAATTCCTCATCGGGAGCTGTTAAAATTTCATAACTGTCTTCTTCCTCCGCAAAATCATCAGCACCCATATCAAGTGCAAGCATCATGAGAGAATCAGCATCCATTTCGCATTCTTCCTTGTCGATGATAATCTGACCTTTTTCATCAAACATGAAAGAAACACATCCCTGTGTACCAATGCTTCCGTTTCCTTTGGTAAATGCACTTCTGACATTTGCCGCAGTTCTGTTTTTGTTATCGGTAAGCGCCTCAACTATAATAGCAATTCCGTTCGGGCCGTATCCTTCATAAGTAACATGTTCATATGTTACATTACCATCTTCACCGGATGCTTTTTTGATACCTCTTTCAATTGTATCATTCGGCATATTATTTGCTTTTGCCTTAGCAATAACGGTTGCAAGTTTATAATTATTGGCAGGATCCGGACCGCCTTCTTTAACAGCAACAGCAATTTCACGTCCGATGATGGTGAAAATTTTACCTTTTGCTGCATCATTTTTTTCTTTTTTGTGTTTGATATTTGCAAATTTTGAATGTCCTGACATAAGTGCCTCCTATGTATAATCTTTAACTAAGTTATTTTATCATTTTTTATGCTTTGTTACAAGTACCGTTTTGATGATTCGGTTTTCGACCTCAAGAATTTCAAAGAAATAACCTTTGAAATCCAACTTGAATTTTTCATTTTTGGCCGGAATATGTTCCAGCTTGGAGGTCATAAAACCATTCAATGTGTCAAAATCATCACAATCAAACGAAATACCAAGTTCTTCTTCTACTTCATCCAACGGCGTCAAACCATCAATTTCATAAATATTAGCCGCACGTTCCTCAATGTAATCTTCTTCTTCATCGTACTCATCAAGAATATTTCCAACTATCTCTTCCAGAATATCCTCCATCGCAACAAGACCCGAAGTTTGTCCGTATTCATCTGAAACAATCACCATCTGTAATTTTTTCGACTGCATTTCTTTAAACAAATCATCAATATTTTTGGTCTCGGGGACAAATACAGCTTTTCGAATAATGCCCGGATAATTTTTCAGCGCACCATTCGCTTTTTTGGAAACAGCCGAAAAGCGAATGATATCTTTTAAATTCACAATTCCGATAATATGATCCAGATTCTCTTCATAAACAGGAAAACGACTGTTGTTTTCGTGTATCATGAAATCTATCGCTTCTTTCAAAGGCATATCAGCATCAATTGCTTTGATATGATTTCGATTTGTCATGATATCACGCGCTTCTTTTTCACCATATTCGAAAATATTATGAATCATCTCAGCTTCGCTTGCTTCTAAAACGCCCTGTTCCTGCCCTTCATTAACCATAGAAATAATCTCTTCTTCGGTCACGTCATTTTCTTCCTGTTGTTTTTTGATGCCGAGCAAAAACAAAATACCCTTTGCAAGCTTATTTGTTATGTAGGTTATCGGCCGTAAAACAGCCGATATTGTCATTACAAAAGAAATAAAATGCGCCGTTGCCTGAAAGGACATTCTTTTGGAGAGACGCCTTGGAACCAGTACAAATATTGCGAGAAAAACAATAAAAAATATAACCAGTAACAAAATAAATAAGAAAGAAACAAAAACCGCAGTAAGTTCCGTCGAAAGTTTCAAGACGTTTATCTGTGACTCGATCCATATCACAGCCCATTTAAAATACAGACGATGTGTTGCGGTCAAAAATAAGCCGCCGCCCAAAAATGTCAAAACAAAAATAGCAACCAAAGCTCTGTTTTCACAACCGGTTTTATGTTCCTCCACATATTTCAAACGTTTCAAAAGACGCTCTTTCAGCGTTTCTCCATGTTTATCAATATCACTCGCACTGATTTCACGAACAAGTGTCAAAAACATGTAAAAAAACATATTAATCAGCATCAGAATGACAAAAAGTATCATACATATGCCGATTAGTGTTTCGTTCATACTTCTTCCTTTCCTTTCTTTCGTACCCTCTCTCAGTCTTATAGCTATGTATGCAGTTCAAGACTGATTTTTAAAGCACGGTTTACTTCCTCCATAATATCCTCATCCAGATGACAAATCATATCATGAAGCCTTTTTTTATCAATTGTTCTTAATTGCTCCAGTAAAATAACCGAATCCTTAACCATCTTATATTTTGAAGCCTGCAATTCAATATGTGTCGGCAGTTTTGCCTTATTCATTTTACTTGTAATTGCTGCACAGATAATGGTCGGACTATATTTATTTCCGATATCATTTTGTATAATCAGAACCGGTCGGATTCCTCCTTGTTCAGAGCCAACAACCGGTCTTAAATCCGCATAGTAAACATCTCCTCGTCTCATGCATACACCTTCATTTCGTTATCTTTACAAATAGCATTACCATTTTGTCAGGTTGTATTCAAAAGTAAGGTACTTTATTGCGAATCTACAAATTTTATTTCAAATCATCGTGGTAATCTTTGGAATAAATGACCTGATTGTTTTCCAGATACTCTTTGGGAACTCTTTTGCCTATATCACAAATCATTTCATAGCGAAAACCACCATATAAATCACAAAGACTTTCAACAGTAATCGTTTCACTGCCATCCCGACCGATTAAGACAACTTCATCGCCTTCACATGCATCTTGGATTTCGCTGACATCCACCATGAACTGATCCATACACACACGACCAAGTATCGGAGCGATTCTGCCATGGATTAAAACATATCCGCATCCGGACAAACCACGCGGATAACCATCACCATATCCTACGGGAACCGTAGCCACACGCGTTTTTTTGTCGGTAACAAACGTACCTCCGTAACTAATCGGCGAGCCTGCCGGCAATTCTTTAATATATACAATATGACTTCTAAGTGACAAAGCCGGTTTGAGTTCAATGTGATTGGCAAGCATATCATCTGATGGCTGAATACCATACATTGCAATTCCGATTCTTGCCGCATTCATCATTGTCGTATCCATATCCATGATTCCGGCGCTGTTGAAGCAATGTTTCAAAGGAATATTGAAATGATTCTCTTTTTCAATGTCTGATATAAATGTTTCAAAAACCTGCACCTGCGTATAGGCACTTGTTTTATCGCTCTCATCTGCTGTTGCAAGATGTGTGAAAATGCCGCGTAATTCAAAATTATCATCAGCAAGAATATCTTTGACAAATTGTTTGCCGTTTTCATCCGGAGCAATACCGATTCTGTGCATACCGGTATCGGTTTTAACATGGACTTTGACCTTTTTTTGCAGTTGCGCTGCAAGTTCCGATAATGTATCCAGCGTATCCTTTCTGAAAACGGTAAGTTCGATTTCTTCCTCTATCAATTCCTTGTAGGAATACGGAAATGTATATCCTAAAATCATAATCGGTTTGCGAATGCCGCATCTGCGTAAAATCAATGCTTCTTCAGCAGTTGCCGTAGCGAATCCGCAAATACAGTCCTCTTGTTCCAACCGCCTTGCAATCGGCAATGCACCGTGTCCGTATCCGTCCGACTTCACAACTGCCAGAAATTTGCAGGGATGATTCATATTTCCATATAAAGACTTAACATTAAAAGCTACTGCATCCAAATCAACCGATGCACATACTCTTTCATAAAAATTCACAATAAACCTCCAACCAAGAAAACGTCATCTGTTCTCTTCGGTTTTATTCAAATATATTATTCCATCCAATAAATCATGAGCCATCAAAGATGATTTGCCAATTCGTTCAGCCATATAATCTCCACTCAGTCCATGGAGATAAACACTTTTGCAAACTGCATCAAAAACAGAATTGTCTTGTACAAGAATCCCGGCAATGATACCGGTTAACACATCACCGCTTCCGGCAGTTGCCATTCCTTCGTTTCCTGAAGTATTGATATAAAAATGAGTGCCATCCGTTACAATGCTTGAAGCTCCTTTGCCTACAATGATACATTGCATTTCTTTTGCCGTACGGACAAGTATTTCGGAATAGTTTTCTAAAATATCTTTCACCGGTTGATTTACCAAACGAGACAATTCCTTAGGATGCGGTGTTAAAATAACCGGCTGTTCAGTTATCTTTACATGATTGTATAGTAAAACAGGATTTCGTGCAATACAGTTAATAGCGTCGGCATCAATTATCATGGTTTTTTTACAATGATTCAGCACATAATTCACACATTGAAGCGCGTGTTCATCCGTAGAAATTCCGGGACCCATTACAACAAGATTTGCACGTTCTAGCAGTTCCTGAAGAATGGTCAAATCCTTATCTTCATCATAACCGTGTAAAATTGCTTCGGGAAGCATTGTTCTTAATGATTCAAGATTAACTGTTGCAGTGTATATTTCAACCAGACCACATCCGGTTCTGAAAGCTGCGCAAGCAGAAAGATAACAAGCTCCTGCCATCTGTGCACTTCCTGCAATAATAAGAACCCTTCCCCTTGAGCCCTTGTGTGCGGTTTTGTTAACCTTAGGCAATACAAATTCTTCTCTTTGCAAATAAGCAAAGCCAACCTCATCAACACTAAGAGGAGAATGTTCTAAATACATACCGGCATCCGCAACTACCAGTCTGCCGGTATATTCTCTTCCGGGATACAAAAGATGACCGCGTTTCGGATAAGCAAAAGAGACCGTTATATCAGCCTTGATTGCTTTTTCCATGATACTTCCGTCATCTGCATGAATTCCTGAAGGAATATCTAACGAAATAATTTGAACTTGTTTCTTTTTTTTCGTCTCATTGATACGTTCCAAAATATCAGCATAACGTCCGCTTACCGGGCGATTTAAGCCTATACCAAAAACCGCATCCACAATAATATCATATTCATCAAATTCACAGTCTGTTTTAATGCATCCTCCAACTTTTTGAAAAATGGACAATTGCTTCAGAATACTTTCTTTGCACAATTGCGGTTCAGAACACAGATAAACTGTTGCACATATACCCTTCATCTTTAGTATACGCGCAACAGCTATTCCGTCGCCACCATTATTTCCGTTTCCGCATACACAAAGTACATGCACGGGATTTAATTTCATAATTTCGGAAACGACGCACAAAGCCGCCTTTTCCATCAAAATATCTTGGGAAATTCCGAGTTTTTGTATGGTAAATTGATCCATTGACTGCATCTGGTCAGCTGTTAAAACATACATTTTACTTCTCATCCTTTTTGAATTTCATATCAAAGAGTTCAATGACATCCGCCCCAAAAATATCATGCATATAAACATATAAATCATTATTCCGGCGCTGCATTTCTTCCTTGCGAATCACATTCTTCTTTAATTCGATACGCATATTATTAATCCAATCTGTGATTTCTTCCAATTCCGAGGCATTGGATTGAATATCGTGATAACAGATATCCATTGTCAAAAGCATGAGTTCCTTGTTGGCCTGATCAATTTCACGCGGAAGATCCAACATTTCATCACTGTATTCCGCAAGTTTTTCGTTGCATTCTTCAATCAGACGTTTATTTTCTTCGGATTTTTTGATTGTTGCAGGCGAATCCTGTTCATCCATCATTGCAACAATCTCATCCATCAGACGGGATTTGATTTTTTTGATTTCTTTCGTTTCTG
Source organism: Lachnospiraceae bacterium (assembly GCA_045530835.1). Classification (GTDB taxonomy): domain Bacteria; phylum Bacillota; class Clostridia; order Lachnospirales; family Lachnospiraceae; genus UBA3766. The sequence goes on from JAZSCW010000027.1 coordinate 18,197, forward strand.
TATTGATTTTGCCCTGACGTTTCAGCAAAGCATTCAGCTTCTCTTCTCCTGCCTTGATTTCAGGCGTAATATGCACCTGCGTAAAAAGCTGATGCCATTTGTGATCCAAAGTCAGAATCGGTAATTTTCTTCCGCTTAATGCTGATACAAAAACCTCTTCTTTTTGCTCCATAGAATCCCCCTATCATTCACAAAAAACAATCTTATGACAATTCCTTTTCCTGTTCTTTCATGCAGTTAAATCGATATGACAACTTCATCAGACTGTCCGATAAGTGCACATTTTCAACCATAACGTCATCAGGAACATCCAAATCCACATGAGCGAAGTTCCAAATTGCACGGATGCCGCAATCTACAAGAAGCTTCGATGTTTCAATGGCGGAAGCTTTGGGAATGGTCATAACCGCAATATCTATGTCATTATCAGAGATAAACTGTTCCAGCTCTTCCATCGGATAAATGTGAAAACCTCTGGCATTGACATTGCATTTTTCGGGAAATTTATCAAAAATACCTTTAATCAAAAAGCCGCGCTTTTCAAAATTCATATAATTGGCAAGCGCCTGTCCCAAATTACCGGCGCCAATGATAATGAGATTATGTTTTTTGTCAAGACCAAGGATTTTGCCGATTTCGTTCTGAAGCTCTTTGACATTATAGCCATAGCCCTGTTGCCCGAATCCGCCAAACAAATTCAAATCCTGACGCACCTGCGATGCCGTAATATGCATTCGTTCGCTTAATTCTTTGGATGAGATTCTTTCATATCCTTCGTCTATCAATTCTCCTAAGTATCTGAAATATCTCGGCAGACGTATCATAACTGCCTGCGAGATTTCTTTGTCTGGCATATTTTGTCCTCCGCATTGTGATGGGATTGTTCTTTTCGTACTGTATTTTATTATAAAACTTTGTGAAAAACGTGTCAATCTCATGCCGGAAGTTTTCCGCTAATCTTTCCTTTGCTTTTTAAACAAAAATGAAATATAATAAGAATTTATAAGCATTTAGAAGGAGGCATCCTATGATTTTATCCTGTTCTGATATTTGTAAAGCTTTTTTAGAAAAAGATATTTTGAAAAATATTTCCTTTCATATAAATGATAACGAAAAAGTTGCTCTTATCGGTAACAACGGGGCCGGCAAAACAACTTTATTTCGCATTATTACCGGTGAGCTTTCCGCTGATTCCGGCGAAGTAACCAAGAAAAAAGACGCATCTATCGGTTATCTGTCACAGCATCATGATTATACATCCCCAAATACCGTTTACGAAGAACTCCTTGCAGTCAAAAAACCGCTTATAGATTTGGAAAATATGCTTCGCGATATGGAATCAGAAATGAAAAATCTATCCGACGGTGCGCTAGAAGAACATATGAAGAAATACCATGAACGCATGCATACTTTTGACTTGCTCGGCGGCTATACTTACAAAAGTGATATTCAGGGAATATTGCGCGGATTACAATTTAAAGATTCCGATTTCAATAAACCGGTTGTGTCACTAAGCGGTGGAGAACGTACAAGGCTTTTACTCGGTCGCATCCTTCTTGAAAAGCCCGATTTGATTCTTCTTGATGAGCCGACTAACTATCTCGACATCGAATCCGTCCGCTGGCTCGAGAATTATTTGCTCAATGTCAAAAGTGCAGTATTAGTGATTTCACATGACCGTTACTTCATTAATAAAATTGTTTCAAAAGTGATTGAAATCGACCAGGGAAGCGCTCTCTGTTACGAGGGAAATTATGATGATTTCATTGTCAAAAAAGAAGCCTATGTACAGCAAAGACTTGCGGCCTATGAAAATCAGCAACGCGAAATCAAACACCAGGAAGAAGTGATTCGAAAGCTTCGGTCTTTCAACCGGGAAAAAAGTATCCGACGCGCAGACAGTCGTCAAAAAATGCTTGAACGAATTGAAAGAATTGAAAAACCGACCGAAACCAAAAGTGACATGCAGTTTACCCTTTCCCCTGCCATCATCAGCGGAAACGATGTTCTTTCTGTAAACGGATTGAAAAAATCTTACGGTGAAAGAACTCTATTTTCAGATGTTTCCTTCAGCATCAGAAGAGGCGAACATATCGCTTTAATCGGTCAAAACGGAACAGGAAAAACGAATATCTTGAAAATATTAAACAACTTCATTCCGGCTGATTTCGGCGAAGTGCGTTTCGGAACGAATGTAACCATAGGATATTTCGATCAGCAAAGTCGTGTTTTAGATGAGTCCAAAACTATTTTTGAAGAAATTTCGGATACTTATCCCAACCTGACACAAACAGAAATCAGAAATATTCTGGCGGCATTTTTATTCACCGGAGATGATGTTTTCCAACCAATCCGCTCTTTAAGCGGCGGTGAGCGCGGCCGTGTGGTTCTTTCAAAACTCATGCTCTCCGGTGCAAACTTCCTGATTTTGGACGAGCCAACCAATCATCTTGATATGGTTTCCAAAGAGATTCTGGAAGAGGCGCTGAATGCCTATGAAGGAACCGTTCTTTATGTAAGTCACGACCGTTACTTCATCAACAGAACCGCGAGCAGGGTTCTTGCACTCGAAAATCTTCATATCACTTCCTATCCTGGAAATTATGATTATTATCTCGAAAAAACTTCTGCAACCCCAAACACACCTGCAGATTACATGAGCAAGGGAACCGGCAAAACAGAAACCGGCAAATCTTCTGCCGGAAAAGATGACTGGGCAAAACAAAAAGAATTACAAGCTGCCAAACGTAAATTAGAAAATAAACTTTCCAAAATCGAAAACGATATTGCTCTTTTCGAAGAAAAACAGGAAAAATTACAAGAAGAAATGTTAAAACCCGAAATCTCCTCAAACTCCGTCAAATTACAGGAAGTTTGTCACAAAGCTGATGAAGTTAAGCAACAATTGGATACGCTTTATGCCGTCTGGGAACAAACCGGTGCCGAATTAGAGGATTTCCCGAGTAAAAATCCATGATTTGTTTCTTCAGCACCATACATGCCGTTACGAACTCAGTACGTTCTTTGGATGAGTATCTATTTTGAAAACAGAATTACCCCTGCTTACATAGAATAAACATTTAATACATAAGGAAACCCAGGCTGCCGGATGACAGCCTGGGTATGTTGTGTAATAATCAAAGAGTCAGGGGTTCTAATCCCCCGTTACCTACTATTTCGAATATTTTTTTATGAATCTAAGAGGTTTATTCAAAAAAATTACACTCTCGAAGCTCCGGCAAAACGCCAACCACAAAAGAAGCAATAAAAGCAAAAACGATATACCGTGAATTGCTTTATCATAATTTCATACCTCACCACATCTTAATATCTTTTGTTTGGATCTTGATACTCTCTGTTCTTTTTAGGAATGATGGCAGAAAGCTCACATTTAGTTTCTATTGCGTTCAAAAGAGCTTCAAAATATTCATCTTGGCTGCACTTGTAATCATCTCTACAAGGTACATAACCGAAAATATCCCTATATTGAATGTTGTAAGGTCTGCATTTTTTGCCAAACTCTATAGAAGTCATTTCTTTGTCCTCCTTATAACGTTTTCTTAAATTCTTCCCAAGTATTTGGGAAATGTTTTTGCATAAATTCGCAAGATGCTTTATTGTCTTGAGCAGACATACTAAATGAATTTGCATATATCTCTGCTTCTCGATTTCCGGGCATTAACCAATAATTGTTATCGTGTTGATAATAGTCAATACCTTCATCCCAATATCTTTGAATGATTTCAGGATCATTCTTGAAATAAGCAGACATATTGTCAGATATTGCTCTGTCATAAGCAGCATCAGAACCCATCAAATCATCCATCATATTATCAAAATTCTGTTTGCCAACTTCTGTGCTTCTATCGAACTGCTCAAGGTCTTTCGCCATTGCGTCCCTAAATTCATATGTATCGGAAACATCGCCTTTTTTATTGTCCACAAAATGTCCGTATTCGTGGCTAAATACTTCGGAGTATTCGGCGTTATCCATATTAGATTCCATACGAATTTTTTTAGCTGCTAAATCATAATGACAACAATCATCGTCCTTTGTGTTTTCAACCGATAATTCGCTTGATAACTCATTGACAGTTTTCTTTATGTCATCTGGTGCATTTTCAAATCGCTCATAAACAGCTTCACGCCTGCTTCGTGGCAGCTCATCGAAAGAACCTTTAATGCCTGCTTTTTCAAATCTTTCAGCATCATATGCGGATTCAGCACCAAAAACTGTGTCTTTGGCTCGATCAACAAAAGAACCGTCCCTTGAAGCTTCGCTTTCTATATCCTCATTATATTGGCTTTCGTTACTTGCTTCAACTTTTACACCTGAATATTCCTGATTAGATGTAGGTGCATCTGTACTATGCTCCTTATCAAATTCTGAAACTTTCTTTTCAGTAAGGAAAGAGTTATAAGAATCGTTCAGTTCACGGGATAAATCTTCGTCCATTTCACTTTCATTTACTTCTGTTCCGGTTTCAACTTCACTTACATCACTTGTAGTTCCGCTATCGCCACTTACTTCAGAAGTGGAAACATCACTACCAAATTCACTCATAATGAACCTCCTTTCACAACATTATGCTTTTACACCTTCAGCGCCAAAGGGCATAATTACCAGTTGTACGAATTTTATACGTTGAATTCCAAATGGTATTCCTATTACGTTAATACACCTAATTAATCCCCTATGCAAAAGAAAACTATTGCTATTTCCCACCCACACAGCATAATCCAAAGAATATTTACAAGAAAGTGTCCCATCTTACTGCTGTACTCAATATTTCTTCCAAATGGATATAATACAAATTCAACAAATTTCAAACACTGTATTCCAAGCGGAATACAAATGATTGTTAGAAAGCAGAGCAAGGCGACGATAAACCACTCGTGTCGGAGTATGCCCCGTCACAAAATATTTGTTTTTGAAATATCTTGTTTCATAATCAGGTCGATGGAATAATAATTCACTTAAATCGTAGTCTGATAAAGAACATTCTTCATCGAAGTTGTCTAAACCAGCGTGGACAACTACATACTCTTTGCCACCTGCTTCAACAACATCATATAACTAGAATTCAGACAAGTAATCAAGAACCGCTTCTTGTTCATCTCATGATAACCCACGAAACTCGATGATAGACGAAGAACCTCCAACATTCATCCATTCTATTAATCCTTGCATCATTTCAGGAGCAATCTTTTCTACTGTTTCTTGTGAAATCTCTTGCATTAACCAAGGGATGGCAGTTATAGCCATATATTCGTGATTTCCAAAGATAGGATACACATTGGTTCGCATCATCACATTTTTAAGTATTGCCATTCCTTACGCACCTCTGTCGATCACATCTCCCAACACAAACAAAATATCATTCTTGCTAAAGTTAATTTTTTCTAACATTGCGATATATTTGTCATATTGACCGTGTATATCTGCCATTGTATATATCATTCAATTCCACCTTTATACGCCTTTTTGGGGAGGTCTTACTGTTATCACACCTTTTTCAAAAACAATTGCAAATACAAGAACAACAGCGAAAATCAAAGCATCTATCGTGAAACGTGAAAAAAACTCAAGCGCTCCGTTTAATGTGTATTCCACCGTATAAATAGTAACTCCATCAATGCAATTAATTAGCAATGGCAGGAAGAATACAGCAACTCTGATCAATATATGAAAACCAAAGTACCAAATCCAACTCGTAAAGAAGTGTTTTCTATGACTCATAATCAAGCAAACAAAGCCTATTAAAACAACACGAATTTTCATATGTAAACTCGGTACTGCATCTACAACGTCCATATAATAACCAAGATAAGAGAAGTTCAACATTGGTATTGCTACGTGCGTTACAATACCAAACAAAAATGCTCGACCTCCAAACTGTCTGTAACAAGAAGAAATAACCAATGTGAGTATGAAGCCTGAAATAATATTATCCGGCGCATTTATTATCGCTCCAATTCCATTGTAATATAATCCCTGCCCAAACGTAAGTGCTGTGCAACTGTTAATAACTGCAATGACTAGCAACACTTTGAAAAAGCCTGTTTTCTTTTGTTCTCCAGCACTCGAAAAGAAGACTAACAACACAAAAATGCAGCCAATAACAAAGCCGCCAAAAGAAAAATATTTTAAAAACAGATCTCCGTAATAATCCCAGCTTAAGAAATAGGAATACCGAGAGATAAAGTTAAGGAAGTAGTCTGCGATTTCTTCGAAAAAAGCTTCCATCTTTATTTTCCTTTCTTCACATATACTTTTTTATACACCGAGAATGTGTTTTTAATTGCAACAACAAACCCGACTATAATACCAACAATAATCATAATGACTGTAGCTATCGGAATAACTGCTACTGCAAGATCGTAAAGGATATTTATGCCAACCATAAAAAGTCCGGGGACTACAATGAAAAGTATAATGGCAAGTACAATATAAATAATTACTCCCATATTTAACCCTCCAACTTATCAATAATGTTTTTAATCGGTTTCTTTGAGTATTTTCCCTTTACCCAAAGCGAAGCCAATCTCTTATCCGCTTTTGTGCAGATCCACTCCATTGGTTCTAAAACACCAACCGGATTATATGCTCCAGCATCTCGTGTATGACCAATAGCACTTACTGCAAAGAATCTATTATTTTTGAACTTCATCTCGATAGCGTTCACAAAACCTTCCATCTCATTTTCTTTAAGAAATTTCCTGCAAAGATAGTCTATAATATCACTTCTTTGAAGTTCAGTATTTGCATTAAGATATTCAATTTCTTCAATCTTTTCGTTTGAAAATTCGTCACACAGGTTAGCCGAATCCGTTTTTCCAATAACTACCGCAATAGGAACTTTAGACATTTTTCTGTCGGAAAGTCCTGTAACCTCTCGCAGTTTATTGATAAACACGTTAATAATACCGTTAATATCTGCTTTGCCTATGCCCGCTTTATCTTCTGGAGTGAGTAAACCTTCGCATCTTGCTCCAACCGTCGGAATTGCAAACGGATCTATCATAAAGATAATACCTTGACAATATTCGTATTGTCGCTGAACCTCATTTTCATTATTGTCGGTAAATACTTCTCCGGCAATATCATATATGTGCACCAATCTTTCAGGCTTTAGAGCTTTATTCTTCACAAAGAAACTGAAAGAAATAGAGCTTGATTGCGTAATATCTTGCGGTCTTACTGTCATTCTTGTACTACCGTGAGCAAAATCAGCCTTTATTTCTGAATAGATGGCTTCTTTTGCCCCATTGTAAAACTCGATATCAAGGTTATTTTGAGGTGCAACAAACTCTACAAATTTTTTAGAAAACGCTGTAATATAGGCTGTTTTACCAACTGAACGTCCACCTACAACTGGAACACAAAGAGGGCGGCTCTCACGGTCATTTAAATATGTAGTCTTACCTTCTAAAAAGCAATTCGTACAAATTGCTTGCAATTTCTTTCTTCCATTGAAGAAGGTTGTTGGAAGTTTCTGCCCACAATTGCAAGTTCTTTTAAGTATTCCATATGCACTGGGAGTTAGTTTCGTATGATGCGCACCACATTTGGGGCAAATATAAGTAGGAATCAAAGACTTACACTTACACTCATTACAAGCGGTAAAAATCTTCTTTTTGGCAAGGTAACCTCTGTCAAATAACCACGCTACCGAAAAAACAACGTAAACTAAAATGAAAAAGGTAGAAACGATAGCAAGCATTACCGCACTGATCAATACGAAGAATACAGTTCCGAAAGATACAACTGATAAAGCACAGAAAAGGTTATAGACGCCCTTTAATGACATCAATCCTTTCTCATTGTATTTATCATAATATGTTTTTGCAGTTTGTGCATTTTTGAGCCAAGAATTCTTTATGGCTGCTCCAATATCTTTATATCCTTGCTCAAAAAAATAACTTTTGTGAGCAGGCTGAGTTCTGTTTTTTTTCATCTTCTACTCCTAAGACTCAAATTTTGCATAAAAGCACCTTGAGTTTTTATTCCATATAAAATTTATAGCTTCATAACGACCAACCGAGGAAGCAACATTAACCAGTTTTTGTCCGAGATATTGTTCTTCAGGTTCAGATATAGAAATACCATCTGCTATTTTTGCACGAACTACTCTTTGCTTGCTTTTTGCATATCTCGCAAAAATTTCTTCAAGTTGCGATAAATTATTTGCAAAGCAACGATTTCTTACATAAAAAGAAACATCTTCACGAGGACAGGCGGGAGTGGTCTTTACATCCCAATCGTGATCTCTATTTATTGAATCGTCATTAACACAAAAATATTCATATGAATACTCGCCAGTTTGCTCTTTGTGATTTACATCCCACGTCGCATCTATATGGTAATAGGTTTCAGCTATTTTGATTATATTCCAAGCGTGTTCTGAAAACCCTTGTGTTCTAAATGTTGCTCTACCACTTACCATCGAACATTCAAAACCCATTCTTTGTGCTATCAAAGAAAATGCTGAAGATATACCGTCACAAACTCCCATCTTGTTTACAAATACTCCATAAGCGTTATGTGACATTGGATTAACGCTACGTCCTAATCGACAGCAAGCTTCTAACTCTTTAGAATCATAGGTCACATTATCTTGCAAATACTCATAAATACATATCAGCTTATCGTAATTAGACATTGGGTTAAGTAATTCAATTTCTTCAACTGCTTTCACCAATGCTGATTCCAACTGTTTTTGCATTATACCTGCTTGCGATGAAGGAACTACACCACTAAAATGTATCTGTTTCCCGCCAAAAAGCGAAGTCGAAAGTCTGATCTGTGTTTTGTTAAAATAGATTACTTGAGGATTGTCGCCAAGTGCAACTTGCAGAACCTTCATAACATCAACATTTCGGTCGATACCATTACAGTCAACAGAAGAAGCACAACTAATAAATGCTTTATTAAATTGCTCATATGCTTTTTTCTCTGCTGCTGAGAGCTGATTGTAACCAATTCTGCTCATTGTTTGTAATTCACCTCATTATCTTTGCCATCTTAACGTAAGAACCTTTTCAGGATCTTCATCTTCATCATCTGTTTCCGAAAAATCAGCTTCCTGTGCTTCTATATATTTCATCAGCTCTTCACGCATCTGCATTAATTCTTCTTTATCTTTTTGAATATCTTCAAGCGACCGTTCTCCGCTTGAGTATTCCTCGCATTTTCCATCAAGTTCAGCTTCAAAGTCAGCATCCATACCTTCTGTTTCGTCAGACACTTCAGGTAATTCGTTGACTTCTGTTGTTTCGCTAAATTCAGCCATTATGATTCCTCCTTAACCCACACAATAAAGAACTAACTTATATCGTGTATTTTTCTTTTCCGTTGCTATCTTGTGAAGCAAAATGCTGAAAAATGCTGTGTCTTTTGTTTTCTTATCAACAAAATCAGCATAAATATCAAGATTGTCGTAAACAAGATCACACCACTCGTCACATTTCTGGCGGTATTCCTTGTTGATGTCGGTTTTCTTTTTGACAACAGGCGGTAGTTTGTCCTCAAACATCCTGAAAATATCTTCACAATTCAATAACTGAGCTACAAGAGCCGAAAAAGCCTTGTTTTTCTCTTTTGTTTTCCACACTTTTTGATAGTCTAACAATAGTTTCTTATACTTGGTTTTTAGATATTCGGGAGCTTTGGAGCTGTTAAATATCGTATTAAACCAAGACATATTAAAGTCTTTCGATTCGTCCTGAGCAACCAACTCGGCAAGCAAATCACCAACAAGACGAACCTGATTTTTTCTATCATTAACAGGGACAGACTTAATTTCGTATCTATCACTGCATTTATCTATTTTTGTCAACACAGCTTCAAGCCAATTATTTTGATAAATAGCAGCAACACCTTTATCAAGCTTACTCAATTCAAGTATTTGATCCTCGTTAAGACCTATAGATCGACCAACCGCTTCACAGTCATTTGCTTCAGGAAGTCGCATAATAATTTTTGTATTAGTATTCTTGATAGCAGAAATATCAACTGCTGTAGGAGATTGATCGACAATAATAAAGCCTTCACCGTAAGTACGCATCTCTGCAATAGAGTTGCTAATCATTTCTACCGACTTTCCCTGAACGTTGGAAGATTCCTGACCTTGGTCGGTAGAAGTTCGTTTCAAAAGATTATGTGCTTCTTCTAGAATCGTAATATGTTTTACACGACAGTTCGTGCCATTGGCAGTGGATTGTCTGTATTCACTTAGCTTTAACACCAAAACTCCCATTAAGAGAGCTTTGGTTTCTGCTGAGCCAATTCTACTTAAATCAATGATTGTATTTTCATCGAATAAGACTGCATCTTCAATCGCATTTCCCGTAAAGATCTGTCCCAACAAACCGTTTGTTAAAGATTCAACACGAGTAACAAGTGAACCCACATAGTCACCCTTGGTTTGAGCTGAAAACTCGGACTTGTCGAGAAGTCCCGGAAGGATTTCAACCACATCTTTGAACGAAGGATATTTGCCGTTACCACGACCTATATAAACCGAGTGATTCAAATCCCATCCGTGATTTATATATGCCTGTTCAAAAGATGCCTTTAATAAGGCGGGCATAGCAGCATAAAGCGGCCAACACGCACTGAATATCTCAATCAAACGGTCAAGATGCTCAAGCACATGGACTTCTTCATGAAATTCAAAAGGATTAATGCTCAGCATATTGTAATACTTGGGGTTTGTCGTAAATACATTTATGCCGGGCATACCGCCAAAAGCAATTTTATATTCTCCCTTAGCAGGCTCAATTACCAAAAACTTAACATCATTTTTGCTTGAGGTCAGTTCATCAATAATCTTATATGTTGTATTAGATTTACCTGAGCCAGTAGAACCCGTGATAAAACAGTGCGCCGAAAGACTCTCAAGATCTAACCTAACCCGATTACTCTTGAACACCTCACCCATATGGAAAATCGCACCAATATCAATATTTCTATAACTTTTGGTCATACCTTTAGCGAAAACATTTCGACCAAACTCTGCTGAAGAAATAGAAGTAACACCACTTACAGACTTGTGTGGAAATCCCATCAATACGGGGAGTTCTAATCCGCTAATTAAGCTTGCAGGTGTAATAATCTGTTCTGTATAGCTACCATTTTGAGAGACGGGAAGATACTTAAATCTTGGATGCATACCATATCTGAGGTAGTCCATAACCATAAGACTATTTTCAGAATTCTCGTATTCATTGTCCCACAAATTTATAAATGAATTTTCCACCGAGGTCTTTTCACCTGCAACAATAGCCTTGAAAGTATTAGCAGCTACTAAAGATGTTTCAGGGTTCTCGGCAATAAAGTAACAAGCACTATCCCACAAACCATACGATTCACAACTTTTAATTCGTTCAAGTTGCTCATCAATTCTGCCGAGAAGAGCCTGAACGGTTTTATTTTGTTTTGTTACAGCAATCGTTGATGTGCTGCCAGTTGTTGTCGTAGTTGTATCTGATGTAGTCTTTCCGGTCGTTTCAGTTTCCGAGCGTGTATCAGTATGACCAGTAGAAGTTCCACTCGAAGTGGTCGATGTCTTTGCTCTACCACTTCCAGAGTTATACCCCACACCAAACATACCGAAACTACTGCCGTGATTATGAGAACGAGATTTAGAAGTGCTTGTTCCATAATTTGTTCCAGTAGTATCACTTATACCTTCATTAATTGCAGTTGAAAAGCTATCGCTAATTCCTTTAGCGATTGCTTCGCTATCATTTTCACTATAAGTGAGATTCACCTGAGCACACTGTGAAAGGGCAGAATACAAATCTTCGTATCCTCTCTTTTTTGCTTCAAGGTCGTTTTTTCTCAACGGAGAAGATACAAACACGGCGGTATATTTTTCTCCTGACATTGAGTCAATGAATTTTTCCAAACCCTGAATAAAATGCTGTTTATCTTCATCTCTCGGACTTGGTACAATAGAAACAGAAGAAACCGCCATATTGGAATACACCTCAGGAATGTGGCCTTCAAGCAAACGAGCCACTTGACTTGATACTTGTTCCTTAATCTCAATTCCGGGAAAATTACCTCGCAAACTTTTTTGCAAGATTTCCTTGGCAACATTAGGTTGGTTGGTATCTCTTGTGCCAAGATAGAATTTCACTCCGTCGGAATCGCTAAACAAAACCAATAAAGCGGTGCTGCCAAAATTGGAGAGGGCGCTATATACACTCACCAGTTTATCATTGATGTTTTCATCTCGGTCATATACAATCTTGCTGATTTCATACAGCGACATATATGAAAACGATTTTTGACTTGCTTCCAAAGCTACCGGCTGACATTTATCAAGGTCAATTAGATAGTTTTTATTGACAAATAAATCGACTAACTCCATACCACTATTCATAATTTCGGTGGCTCTAACCATCAATTCACCGGTTTTTTTTTCGTAGCTCATAATACCTCTTCTTTCTATTTTATTTATCTGATGTTATCATCATCGTCGATATGTTCACGTCCATTACGAGATGCTTCTACATCTTCCATACCTTCAACATCTTCATTATCTCCGGTATTTTCGATTTTGCCCTTTTTTCGTCCTGTTTCGGGATCATATTGAGCACCGATTTCAGCTTGTTTCTCTTGGATTTCTTTCTTTTGATCTTCTGTTAATTCCCAAGACTTACCCATAATTAATTCTCCTTATTAGTTATCTGATGTTTTCATCATCGTCATCCGTTCGCTAACGTTCAGAACCGTCAATCCCCTCAACATTTTCAACATCTTCAGTTTAAATGTTTGAATCGGATTTCTCCGACTCAAACATTTCACTTTCGCTATATTATTGCTTTTCCTTTACTTGCTTTTGTAGGTCACAACACAATTCTCACGCCATACAAGTTTCTCCTTAGTCATTCTTTCTTTTGAACAAGTTAGAAAGATTATTTAAGATGGGGCTTGTTGATTCAGCAACATCTCTGATTTCGTCCCAATGACGAAGAGCTGTTCTATCTCCGTGATAAATATCCTTTACTGCTTCATCCAAGTCAGAAAGTTTTTGTTTGCTAAGCTTACAAAGAACCTTTCCAATGTCATCTCGTATAGAAGAATTGCCTTTGGTGAAAACGAGTCCTAAGAATTCGCAGAAAATGCCATAATCTTTGTCACCTTTACTTTGCTTCAGGTAAATCTTCGCACAAGAAGTAAAGAACAAAGAAGCGACATCACTCGGCATTTCAAAAAGGTTATAAAGGCTTTCAATATCGCTTGTTCTTTCACAAAGGTCACAAACTTCAGGTAAGAACCAATCAAAATATCTTTCAGCAGAATGTTCAGTCACTCTGGACATATCTGCTTTAGAATTGGCAGTAAGGCGTTCAAGACTTTCAAAAGCATCGTGAAGTTGACTTGTCTTTTTGCATTTTTCAAGTACCAATGCAATAACTAAAAGCAACAGTTTTCCTGACACTGGTCTGCGAAGATTATTGTAAAGATACTCAAATGCACCCTGAATAAGTTTGGCATTTTCCTTTGACGGACTTTCAAACGGAATAATCTTTACAATGTCTTTAACCAAACTTTCGGCAAAGGATACATCCATTTTTGCCGAAGATACAATGCCAAACAACTCAACTTTTGCTTTATAAGCAGATTCGCTATCAGAACTCTCCAATTTGCGATAATAATCATTCAGTATTTGTTCACCGTATTGATGTGCATAATCTCTGTCACGAGTTACAAATGTCTTATAATGTTCGCTAAAGATACGTTGACATTCAGCCAATCCAATATCATTAGAAATAGCAAGGGAATAGAGCATATATATCTGCTCATATCTTTGATAACTACCCAACACCGAGTACGCTTTAGCAAAATTGGATTGCTGATGTTTGACCATTGACTGACCAAAATACTTCCACATAGATGCCACCTCGTGATTGCCATTAGGTAAGTCCAAAAGCATACCTTCTACATTAAGAGCCATATTCACCAAGTAATCACAATCAGATGCAAACTCATCCAGTATTCGAGTTACAAGGAAAAACCCATTTTGAGCATTCTGGGAATATACTGCTTGAACCAAGCCATAATAAGTTTGTCCTAACGGGGCATCTAACAAAAGATCGTTTACAGAAACTTTTTGTTCTTTAACAAAGGTAGATACAACCTTTACTATGAAAGTAATTTTCCAATTAGAAATATCATTCTTCATAACCGCAAAAAGTTTTTCACGATTACTCTTTCTCATTAATTCTGTAGCTACGCTGAACCCACTTAACCTACATACAGAATCTACCTCGTCAAAGAAAGCTATGAAAGATCTTTCTCCACTCATACTGTTAAGGAATTCAAACAAAACTCTGTCAACCATCAGGCTCTTAATGACGGCACAATATTCTTCTGAAAGGACTTCGTGTTTTGATACCGCATAACGCATTACACAAAGGAACGCATTTATATCAGCTCTTAATAAATTGTCCTTTTGTTCAAACAACGTTTGAAGAATACGTAACTGCTCAGAAGCAGTGGCATATTCATCTGCAAAGTCCAGTGCAGTTTTAATTTCCACTTCATTTAACCCATCAATGCCATCGGACATAAGAGAATACAACCTATACGCAGCATACATTTTCTCATCTGCTTTGTTGTAAGAATATCCATCGGTTATAAAGCGATGGAAGTCCTGCAGACTGTCATAGGAGAAAGACATAGAGGTATCAACAAAATCAAAGTAATGCTCATCTTTCTCAAATTCAGCACAGTTATTTTGATAGAGATCGAAAACAAAATGCAATCTTTGACTTTCTGCTGTATAGTGAGAACCTTTAGGTATTACACCGCAAATCTGTGAAGCGGAAAGCGAAGGATCAAAATCATAAGTGGAAAAATTGATACCAAGAGCAATCTTTAACGGCAAAGCATACTCAATGGCAGCAATCCACATAATGATGTTTTCAGGTTCATCACAAATTACTACTCTTTTTCTTTCGGTTTCATATGCAAGAACAGCGTGAAGCATATTCTTAAAGATCTCAATACGGTCATCAACACCAAGAAAGTCAATAACTGCATCAATATCTACGGTGAACCCTCTTTCCAAAATAGGTTCAGGTAGGAAATCCGGTCTATTGGGATTGTTGACTTCCTCAAATTCCATATGATCTCTCAGTAAGCTACTTCCGTAGAACTCACAAGGATAATTATTCATATCATTTTCATCAGCAAGCACGACGTGACTCAAATGGTTGCCAAAACGACCGGCACAACCCATATAGTCCCTACCAAGATAGGTATTCAATGCTAATGCACACGCACCATTATCCAATTTTCTGTAGGTAAAGGATTTAGGCAAGGTAAGAGCAATTTCCTCCGTCATACTCACACCGGGTTCAAGAGCAGGCACTTGATAGGAGAAAAGGCTTTTTACTTCGTCATTGTTTGCATCCTTAAACGAAGCATCATAGGAAAATACTTGCTGACCATCATTTACTCCGTTAATGCCACGCATACAAGATGTGTAAATTATTTGATGTAGACTCATCGTTTGCACCTCTTTCAAAATAGTATTATGGGAAGTCAAAGCCTCCACCGTCTATGTTACATCGATTTAAGCGTTCTATTCCTTTTTGAATTCCTTTAATTAAACCATATTTCTCAATAGTAAGAATCATATATTCGGAACACGAAGGCTCAAAACGACACTTGTTTCGTAGTGAGTCGGGCGCATATCTTTGATAAAGTTTTATTATATTAATAAACATTCTCTTAGTAGTAAGAAGAATATACGCCAATAGAATAACCGCTGCTATAAAAAACGTAGTTGTTTCCGGTAATCCCAAGTGGGTTAACAGAACAATAAGTGCAGCTAATACTACTGCCGGCAAAAGTATGAACAGCAAAAGTATTTTTACCAAACTAACTTTAGGTCGTTTCAGTTTTCTAATATATGATGTACTTCGTGGATCTTGCTCATCACTGAATAATTCCTTACCAAT
>JAZSCW010000009.1:0-2765 GCA_045530835.1 Lachnospiraceae bacterium
GATGATGAACATATCCACCATATGGAGATCTATCCCATATTGATAAAAAATCACAGGTAGTATAATCATAGAAAAATTTTCTACCGATACACCAACAATAATACTGTTGCGTATACTGTCTGGGAGATTTTCCATATGAAATGTCAAATTGTTTGTTTCCGTATGTTAAAGTACACGCATTCAAATCAATAGAAATATTATTTTGTTCTAAAAACATTCTTAATTCGGAATCTGAACGCGAATATGATTCTTTTAAATCAAGAATTCCGTACTTATAAAAAGATGCACAGCTGTTAGCACTGGTAGTAATATGAAAATATATAAATTCAAAATCTCTATAATTAGCGGGCAAATGACCGTGCTTATTAATCACTTCTTCAACAAGATCCTCTGTATATCGATAATCACGTTCCTTTCCAAGATATTGTTCCCATATATTTGCCGGAACATTTGTTAATCTGACTAACGTCTGCAATGCAACTTTTGATGAGCGAATATCGTATATCATTTTCTTCATTATAGGCTACACTCCTTTGGCTTAAGCACGATTTTGGAAAGAAACTTGAGTAAAAAAGCCGCTTTAGATTACTCCAAAGCGGCTTTTGTCTATCGACTATAAAAAAGATATTTTTCGTTTTTTGTGATCGGATTTGAACCTTCACAATCATAAGTGAAATCGTTCGCTTACGATTGCGGTGAAATAATTTCCTCGCGGAATTTGTGAAATTTGATGCTAATGCATGTAGAAAAGATGTAGGAGCAAAGCTTACCAGGTCGCAACTTTCTCAATCAGAACATCAAAGCTTGGATTACCATTAAATTGGGCAAAACAAAGGGATTCGATCAACATGAAGTGTCAATGCTGTCGAATCCCTTATCTATTCCAGCTTTATTCGAGTTCAAAAGCACCCGTATAAAGCTGATAATACGTTCCTTTTTCGGCGATCAGCTTATCGTGGTTTCCACGCTCAATAATGCGTCCGTGATCGAGCACCATGATCACATCCGAATTCTGAACGGTGGAAAGTCTGTGCGCAATAACGAACACCGTACTGCCTTTCATCAGCTTATGCATACCGTCCTGCACCAGTGCTTCGGTACGGGTATCAATGGAAGAAGTAGCTTCATCGAGAATCATAACGGGCGGATCGGAAACAGCGGCACGTGCAATGGAAATCAGCTGTCTCTGACCTTGGGAAAGTCCGCTGCCGTCTCCCTGCAGGACGGTGTTGTATCCCTGCGGAAGCATGCGGATGAATCCGTCGGCATTGGCGAGCTTTGCGGCGGCGATGCACTCCTCGTCAGTAGCGTCGGGATTGCCGTACCGCAGATTCTCCATGACCGTTCCCGTAAACAGATTCACATCCTGAAGAACGACACCGAGAGAGCGGCGAAGATCCGCTTTTTTGATTTTGTTGATGTTGATTCCGTCATAGCGAATCTTACCGTCGGCTATATCGTAAAAACGATTGATCAGGTTCGTGATCGTTGTTTTGCCGGCACCGGTTGCACCGACAAAAGCGATCTTCTGGCCCGGCTCTGCATACAGAGAGATATCATACAGCACCTGTTTTTCGGGGACATATCCGAAATCCACACTGTCAAGCACCACTCTGCCTTCGAGCTTTGTGTAGGTCACACTTCCGTCGTGATGCGGATGCTTCCATGCCCACATGCCCGTTCTGGTTTCGGATTCACACAGGACGCCGTTTTCTTCTTTGGCGTGGACAAGCGTTACGTAGCCCTCGTCAGTTTCGGGTTCTTCATCCATGAACGCAAAGATACGGGAAGCTCCGGCAAGTGCGGTAACGATGGAGTTGAACTGGTTGGAAATCTGCGAAACAGGGCCGGTAAAGTTTCTGGAAAGCGTCAGGAAGGAGGCGATCATACCGAGGGTAAGTGCACCCGTCCCGGTAAGACCGAGATTGGTTACCCCTGCGATTGCCATATACGAACCGAGGAGCGCGATGATAATGTACTGCACATAACCAAGCGCATTCATCATGGGCATCATGGAGTGTGCGTAGCCGTTTGCATTTGCCGCACTGACCGCCCATGCTCTGTTTTTCTCACGCAGCTCTTCTTTTGCCTTTTCTTCGTGGCAGAATACCTTGATGACCTTCTGACCGTTGACCATTTCTTCCACAAAACCGTTGACATCCGCCAGCGTTTTCTGCTGCATCATAAAGAATACGCCGATTTTGCCGGTGATCACCTTTACAAGCTGCAGGATCAGGAAGAGCACAACAAGGGCAACCAGCGTCAGCCATACACTGATATACAGCATACAGACGAACACAGACACAATGGTAAAGATGGAGGATACCATCTGTGCCATTGCGATGGCGATCATCTGCCGGAGCGTGTCGGTATCGTTGGTGTAAAGGCTCATGATATCGCCGTGAGTCCGCGTATCAAATGCACGGATGGGAAGCCGCTGCATTTTTTCAAACATCTCATCACGGATTTTTTTGAGCGTTCCCTGCGCAATCGTTACCATGATGCGGTTATAGAACAGCGTGGAAAGCACACCGATCAGATAGATGCCGCCGATGACAAGCAGTGCCTGCAGAAGTCCCGTAAATACAGGGGACGAGGTGCTGAGCAGGGGAACGATATGGTCGTCAATGAGGGACTGCAGGAACAGGGAGGACACAGCAGATGCAATAGAGCTGAGCAGGATGCAAATGACGACAAAGATCAGCTGTCCTTTGTAATCTTTCATGTAAGAAAGCAGTCTGCGCAGCGTTTTGGGGTCAAAGTGT
>JAZSCW010000070.1:0-4113 GCA_045530835.1 Lachnospiraceae bacterium
GGAGCCGTCAGTTTCCTTTTTTGTTAAAAAAGGTGAAGATGAGGAAAATGTAGTTCCTGTAAATATTACATGGGATGTGGCAAATCATAAATTTGCGTTTCATGCTGACGGTGAATGTGAGATTACGCAGGAGAAGATTAACAGCGAAATCAATTCTGCTCTGATGTTCCGTTTGCAGCAGCATGAGCAGTTATACCAGATTTTAAAGAAGTTAAATGATATCCCGAATGCCGGAATCAATGTAGATGATGAATATGTAGATGGTATTATTGATGTTGCGTTTCCGATTCCGCTTGATAAGAATGTGAGCTTTACATTTTATGATACACCCGGTACGGACAGTAATTCAAATGAGCATTTGCTTGTGTTACAAAAGGCTTTGCAACAGCAGACAAACTCAATTCTGATTGTTCTTTATGAACCTACCAAGATGGAGGGTACCGGTAATTCTGTATTATATAATTTGATTAACTCATCAAGAAGTGATCAGGATAAAACAGGTGGCGTAACGATTGACCTTACACGTTCGTTACACATCATAAATCAGGCAGATACCAAAGGTCTTTCTGAACTTGCAGAACTGAAGAATAAGAAGGTTGAGGTAACCTTGAAAGAAACAGACAAGATATATAATGAAGAGCCTCAACAGATTGATCTTGCAAAAGAAAGATTGTTCTTTGTATCATCAAAAGCTGCATATATTGCTAAGGCAATCAGCAATAATGTTGATACCGAGGATGAGAGAAAATGGCTTGCAAACCATAGGAATGAGATTAACAATGAACCGATTGATGATCCGTTCTTGGGTAAAGCTGATATAAGTGATGTTGATACCGGAATGTATTTTAAGTTAAATAAGATGGCAAATGCGGACAATGAAACTAAGACGTTGTTAGATGATTGCTTTGAGGAACTTAAAAAGTGTGATAATCCGGAAGATTCCAGTTTATATCCGATTTTGCAACGAATCTATGTGAATTCAGGTATGTTTGCAATTGAACAGGAAATTGTGCGTTATGCGCAAAAATATGCACTTGCTGTTAAGGCTAAGGGCTTGTATGACGGAATTAAGAGTGTTGTTGATTTTATCCGTGAAGATTATGAAGTGATAGAGAAACAGGCACGCTTATCCAAGGAAGAAATTGCTAAGAATATCGAAACAATGAAGACCAGTATGGTACAGGATATTGATACAGCATATCGTGAGTATCAGCAGAATATGACGACTGAAAATATGGTGTTCCAGATTGATGATATTAATACCTTATATACCGTAATGGGAAATCGTCAGATTCAGGCGGGTAAAATTGCAGATAAGATGAAGTGGATTGCGCTTCGTCCTGAAGTTTTTGAGGAAAAGAATAATATTATCCGTAATGAATTGAATCGCTATTTACAGGAAATTGACGATTATTACAAGGTTAATCGCGGAAGAATCCTGCAACAGCAGATTGAAGAATTGAAGGGTATCATTATTAATAAGATTACCGGTTATAAGGGTATTGATGAAGAATTGATTAAGCGTATTACGAACGTTGCTGATACGCAGGTTCCTCCTTCAAGCTTGAAGGCATTGAAGATGGATGAGTATATCAATAAGCAGAAAGCAATTTTCATTTTTTCAACAAATGACAAAAAGTCGTATAAGAATGACGTTGAGACAATGTTTGCTCAGACAACACGTATTCAGTTTGATTCCTATATTGCTGAAATTACAGAAGTTGCAAAAACAAAAACTGCTGAATTAATCCAGGAATTTAAGGATAATATTGATATTATTTCAAGTAACCTTGAACTTTTGATTAAGGATGAAAAGAAAGCTTCTGCAGAGCAGGCGAAAGCAAGAGCTGTTCTTGAGCTTGTAGAAAAGAAGGATTTGGAACTTAACCGCAAGATTTGGGGTGAAGAAGAATCAACAGACAAGAAAGAGGATTCTAAGAAAACTTCCAAGAAGGATAATCAAAAGAAGAATAAATCTGATGATAAAAATGAGGACGATACGGTTGAAACAATAGAAGATGTTGCGACAACTGCGACCGATGAGAATTCTGAAAAAAAGTAAAATTGTAAAATCGTAATCCAAAAGAACTACTTCGAAAAAGAGGTAGTTCTTTTTTCTATCATAGTAAATTTCTATGATAGAAGACGTGGGTGGATGAAATTGCACCTGTGGTATAATATATGGTTGGTGTTAACATCATATGTTATATCCGGCCAAAACGGATTTGTTTATGACAAAGGTATTTATGAGAATAATAGAAACAGGGAAAAACAGTCTTGTATATAGTAAAAAGAGTCTGTCGCAATAGCGACAGACCCTTTTTTATTTCTTATGCAGTTGAATTACCGAAATGAATTACTTTTCAGCTTTTTTAACAAGAGCTGCATATTTCTTCTTAGCATCAGCTTCTGCTTTTGCAAATAATTCTTTTGCACGATCAGGATTGCTTCTTAACAAGGAGTTGTAACGAACTTCGCTTGTGATGAATTCCTGATAGTCTGCTGAAGGCTCTTTAGAATCTAACATGAAAGGATTCTCGCCCTGAGCATCTAATCTGGGATCGAAGCGGAATAAGTGCCAGTAACCAGCTGCTACAGCACGCTTTTCTTCAGTCTGTGCACCCTTCATGCCACCCTTGATACCATGGTTGATACAAGGAGCGTATGCGATGATGAGTGAAGGACCGGGATAGCTTTGTGCTTCAATGAATGCTTTGATACACTGGTTGTAATCCGCACCCATAGCAATCTGAGCAACGTATACATAACCATAGCTCATAGCGATTGCTGCAAGGTCTTTCTTCTTAACTTCCTTACCTGCTGCAGCGAACTGAGCGATAGCACCGGTAGGAGTAGCCTTGGAAGACTGACCGCCTGTGTTAGAGTAAACTTCTGTATCGAATACAAGAATGTTAACATCCTGTCCGCTTGCAAGTACGTGATCAACACCACCGAATCCGATGTCGTATGCCCAACCGTCACCACCAAGAATCCACTGGGATTTCTTAGCAGCAAAGTCTTTATTTGCAAGGATATAATTTCTATCTTCGTCATTGCATCCGCAAGCTTCCAAAGCAGCAATCATCTTCTTTGTAGCAGCAGCGTTGTCAGTTGAAGAATCTTTTGTAGCAAGATAATCAGCCAATGCAGCTTTTACGTCAGCATTTTCTGCTTTTGCTGAAAGAGAAGTAGCTGCATCAAGAACACGTTTTCTAAGAGCTCTGTTAGCAAGTTCCATACCGAATCCGTATTCAGCGTTATCTTCGAAGAGTGAGTTAGCCCAAGCGGGTCCCTTACCTTCTTTATTTACAGTGTAAGGTGAAGCAGGTGAAGAACCGCCCCAGATTGAAGAACATCCTGTAGCGTTAGCAATGTACATTCTGTCACCGAATAACTGAGTCATTAATTTAGCATAAGGTGTTTCACCACAACCTGCACAAGCTCCGGAGAACTCAAGGAGAGGCTGTTTGAACTGGCTTCCCTTAACTGTCTTAGCAGCAAATTTCTCTGTTACAGCAGCGGGAGTGTCAAGTGTTACACCGTAATCAAACATAGCCTGAGCATCGCCCTGTGTTTCGATCGGCTTCATAACAAGAGCTTTTTCGCCCTTCTTTCCGGGACATACATTAGCACAAGAACCACATCCTGTACAGTCAAGGATGGAAACGCTCATTGTAAACTTGTGTCCTGCAACACCTGTTAAATCAAGCTGCTGTGCTGTAGCAGGAGCTGCAGCTGCCTGTGCCTCGTCCATTGCAACCGGACGGATTGCAGCGTGAGGACAAACATAAGAACAGAAGTTACACTGGATACAGTTTTCGGAATTCCAGCTGGGAACATCAATAGCAACACCACGTTTTTCGAATGCTGCAGAACCCATAGGAAGAGTACCGTCAACATAATCAACAAATGCAGATACAGGTAACTGGTTACCGGTCTGGCTGTTAATTGCATTCTGAATGTTGTTTACATAGTCAACAACGTCTTTTCTCTGCCCTGAAACATCTGCACCGAGTTTTTCGTCAGCAGCATTTGCCCAGCTTTCAGGAATTTCAATCTTAACAAATGCAGAAGCACCTGCATCGATTGCGTCGTGGTTCATCTTAACGATAT
>JAZSCW010000024.1:0-15970 GCA_045530835.1 Lachnospiraceae bacterium
CTTGTCCCAAATTGTCTGAGAAAGCGGGCGTGCTGCACAGTGGGGGCTTTTTATTCCGGTTATACAATGAAAGTATATCTAACATTGGAAAAGGTTCCATTTTTGCCGCTTCCGGCAAATGAAACCTTTTCCAAATGAAGATAAACTAATCATTGCATAAAAGTCATAAAAAGCCCACACTGTGCATCGCGTCCCTTTCGAGTTTTTTGGGACAGTGTCTATGGAGTAAACCATACAGACATTAGTCGTTCTCGCATTCGATAACTTGTTTATGGGAACAACCTGCATGGCGGCCCCCCGGGGCTAAGGACTGTTGATGTCCACCTTCCTTAACTAAATGACATTGCAAATAACATACCTGTTTTGGGGATATTTTAGTCATGGCAGTATAAATGCCTTTTTATTCAATTTCTACAATCTCACGTTCCTCCAACGCACGCTTCACCATCTCATCGATACAATCCGCAAGATTCTCTTCATGCTTTGCAATAACATTCACATTCGGTTTGGTCACAGGATGCTCTGCTACAAAAATCGTACAGCAGTCTTCGTAAGGAAGAATTGAAGTTTCATAAGTATTGATCTTCTCTGCAATTGTAACAATATCCTGCTTATCAAATGCAATCAGCGGACGATAAACCGGAAGCGTACATACCGCATTGGTCGCATTCAGACTCTGCATGGTCTGGGATGCTACCTGACCGATACTTTCTCCCGTAATCAATCCCAAACAATTATTCTCCAATGCAATCGTCTCCGCAATACGCATCATATATCGGCGCATAATAATGGTTAACTCATCATGCGGGCACTGCTCATAGATTGCTTTCTGGATTTCGGTAAAATTAATAACATGCAGTTTAATCGGACCTGTATATTTCGAAATCAACTGCGCCAAGTCAACTACCTTCTGGCGTGCGCGCTCCGAAGTATAAGGAGGAGCATGAAAATATGTTGCCTCCAGCTTCACACCACGCTTTGATACCATATATCCTGCAACCGGAGAATCCAAACCGCCGGAAAGCAAAAGCATCGCTTTTCCACCGGTTCCGACCGGCATACCGCCAAGTCCCGGCAAAATAATCGAATAGACATAAATTCTCTCACGTATTTCAACATTAAAAAGAATATCCGGCTTGTGAACATCTACGCTTGTCTCCGGATACGCATCAAGAATAGCACCTCCGAGTTCACAGTTCATTTCCATGGAATTCAAGGGATAGTTCTTTCTTGCACGTCTTGAATGTACCTTGAATGTAAAATTCTTATCCTCATGCACATCCGCAACATATTTCACAACATCTTCCTTCAACTGTTCAAACCCCAAGTCTTCCAATACAAGCACGGGGCAAATCGCGGTCACACCAAATACCGAAGAAAGCGCATCGATTAACTCATCATAATCAAAATCCCCAAGTGCCTCAACATAAATTCTCGAAAGAGATTTGTGCACTTCAAATTCTCCGTCACACTTTGCAACAGCGCGTTTTACCTGCTCTACAAGAGCATCTTCAAACATATATCTGTTTTTCCCTTTCAGGAAAATCTCTCCATATTTCAATAAAAAAGTCCGAAACATAAAAACTCCATTCTGCCGCTTCCCATACAAGCAACACCAATCGTTTTAATAAATCAATATTTCATAAATTTGGCTTTAATATCCGCATACTGTAACTGACTAACGGGAATTTCAACTCCGCTCTTGGTTAAAAAGCGATAACGCGCCAAATCTTTGACATGCGCAAGATTAATAATATAGGATCTGTGACAACGCAAAAAGGTATCAGCAGGTAATTGCTGCTCCATATCAGAAAATTTCATATGTACACAAATGGTTTCGTCCGCGGTTATGATATTCGTATCTCTTCCCTGGCTTTCGAGATATTCAATCTGCTCAAAGGGCAAATTATAAATCCGGTCTGCTACCTGAAATTTCAGAAATCCGCTACTGTTCATCGACATTCGATACGCTTCCAACAAGGCTTCCTGTAAACGTTCATATTCAACCGGTTTCTTTAAATAACGGAGCGCATGCACACGATATCCATCCATTGCAAACTCTGCTGTCGAAGACACAAAAACAATAGGAATTTTTTCTCCCAACCGGCGCAACTCTTCAGCCGCCTCAATTCCTGTCATCCCAACTGCAAGAATATCAGACAGCAAAAGATGATATTCATCCCTGCCGCTTGATAACTCTTTGGTCATTACCAGCATATCTTCAAAAGTTGCAATCTCATATTCAATATCTGCTTCCTCTAAAATTTGTTCCGTAAGCGCTTCTATAATCTGCAATGAAGTCGCTTCGTCATCACATATCGCTACTCTAAACATATTTCCTCCAAAAAACCCAAACACAACTTATCTTGCCATTATACACATTTTTTGTAGTTTTTGCAATAAACTATGCCTACTGATTCTGATAGTCTAGCAAGCCTTTTGTAACTTTTTTAAGTAATCTGCCATATTCATCGGCAAACTCTCTATGATTGTCCCAAATGTAAGGCAAATCTTCACGTTTTCCCGCTTTTTCAAGTTCAAATGCCATATCCGCAACTTTATTTGCCCCGATATTACGGCAAGCGCCTTTGATTGAGTGCGATAATACCATATAATTTTGAATATCTTCTTTTTCAAAATACTCTTCCAGACCTGCCAACAGGTTAGAAGAAGCAAAAGTCTGTAAAACCCTGACATATACATTTCTGTTTCCGCCGCAATTACGCAAACCGTCTTCCACATCAATTCCCTGCAGGAATTCAATAATATCTTTCTTGGGCAGTCCCTGAGAGATATGGAGCGCACTGCTATTTTTCTCCTTCTCTTCTTTTTTCACAGGCACCACTTCTTTTCCTTCAATGACGCGTATCTGCTTATCAAGCGGAATCCATTTTTGTAAAATGTCGCTCAGTTGTTTCATATGAATAGGCTTGGAAATATAGTCATTCATTCCTGCCATACGGAATTGTTTTTCCACACCTTTGATTGCATTTGCCGTCAAAGCTACAATCGGCAGTTCATGCGCATACTCTGTATCGATTGCACGAATCCTCTGCGTAGCCTCGACACCATCCATAAAAGGCATCATATGATCCATAAAAATAATATCATATTGTACAAGATTTTCCTCGACCTTATCCACAGCTTCGCTACCGCTGTCCACCAGAGTCGCCTCAAAGCCAAAACGTTTCATTAACTCGCTGGCAACCATCAGATTAACCTTGTTATCATCGACAATCATGATTTTTGCAGTCGGTGCACGGAAAGTAATCTTAAATGCCTCATTCATTTCCTGAATCAATTCATGATTTGTCTCATAATTGGAGGCGCGTGCATCTTTCACTCTTTGCGGCAAACGGAACGAAAAGGTACTGCCTTCTTTTTCCCTGCTTCTTACCCAGATATCACCGCCCATCAGATTTAACAGGCTTTTGGAAATTGCCAGACCAAGGCCGGTTCCTTCCACATTTCTGTTTTTTCTCGTATCAATCTGGCCAAATGCACGGAATAACTTGTCCATGTTCTCTGCAGAAATACCGATACCGGTATCTTCAACCGCAACCTCCATTACACCTGTGTCTTCATCGTTTTTAACCCAGTGGATATGTAATGTAATATATCCTCTGTGTGTAAAGTTAACCGCATTATTAAGTAGATTGATTAAAACCTGACGAATTCGAAGTTCATCACCAATCAGCGTCCTTGGCACCTTAGGGTCAATATCTACCTTCAGCTTCACACTTTTATTTTTCATCCTGAATTCTATAATGCTGAGCACATCATGTATCAGAGAATTGAAGTCATATTCTTCCTCAAGAATTTCCATGTTTCCGGAATCAATTTTGGAAAAATCCAGGATTTCATTAATAATGGACAACAGACTCTCCGAAGAACGCTGAATTGTCGCCACATACTCATTTTCTTCCTTAGAAAACTCCCGCTCAGAAAGAAGCTGTGCCATACCGCTGATTGCATTCATCGGAGTACGGATTTCGTGAGACATGTTGGCAAGAAAATTAGCTTTTGCCTCAACCGCATTTCTCGCCTCCTCGTTTTTCTCCTCCATCTTGGTTTTGTAAGAATTTACACCTGTCACAAGGAACAAAAGCGTAATCATACCGAAACAGTAAATCAAGAGATAAATCATATAAATTCCCAACGGGAAAAATACCTTAATCATCTCTGTCTGGAACAACACAACCAGCAGAAGAATCATCAAAGAAAGGACAATATATTCCACCAGAATCTGCGTTTTTGCGTATAGTGCAACAATGAGCCCCTGAGCCATATAGATAATAATCAGTATTCCCAGCATTTGCAGCTGCCCGGTTATAATGTAACTCGTAATCGTCATCGTAATATAAAAACATCTGACAATGACATTTTCATTTTTGATGGTACGAAACAGAAGGAGGGTCAGAAGCACCGGAAGAAAACCGATGGAAATCAGCAGAGCCTTTTCCGCTCCATATGCGTTCAACGCATAAATAACATGCAAAAGGACAATACTGAAAAACTCAATAATACTTAACCATACACTCGTGGAAAACGGTAACACGATTCTTCCCCTCCTTTAATCTTATGCGACTCAGCCTTTTTTATCTTCTTTTGAATCGCCGTAATTCCGAAATAATATCTTTCAGGCACTGTAACGTAAATGCCAATTCTTCTTCCGTAGTGAACACACTGAAGCTGAAACGGACTGTCGAAGAAAGGTGTTCCTTGGGAAGTCCGATTGCCTTCAAAGTCTCACTCACTGTCGGTTTATGAGATGCACAGGCACTGCCTGCCGATATATAAATACCTTTATCTTCAAGCGCATGCAAAAGCACCTCGCTTCGCACACCCGGCACGGAAAGACTTACAATATGCGGAGCGCAAAATCCCTCTTTGCCTCCGTTAACATATACCTCATCCAGCTCCCGCAGGCCATTGATGAAATAAGTTCTGAGTTTATGCATTCTGCTGATATCTGTATCAATATCATGAAATACAAGGTCCGCCGCTTTGGCTATACCGACAATACCGGAAACATTTTCCGTCCCGGAACGCAGACCCTTTTGCTGACCGCCGCCGTATATTAACGGTTTCAGTCTCACTTTTTCATTCACATATAAAAATCCGATTCCTTTCGGGCCATGAATTTTATGACCGCTAACCGAAAGCATATCAATTTTGTAGCGGCGCGGATAAATAGGCACCTTACCGTATCCCTGCACTGCATCTACATGAAAAAGCGTATTGGGATTACGCTTTTTGATACGCTCACCCAAAATATCAATCGGCTGAACCGTTCCGATTTCATTGTTTACGGCCATAACCGAAACAAGAATCGTATCCGGTCGAATCGCAGAAATCAGATTGTCTACACAGACACGTCCGGTAGCATCCACCGGCACATAAGTGATTTCAAACCCCTGAGATTGCAAATACTTCATGCACTGTAGCACTGCGGGATGTTCAATAGGCGTCGTAATAATGTGACGTCCCTGACGCTGATAAGCATATGCTGCGCCGATAATAGCCAGATTATCACTTTCCGTACCACCCGAAGTATATAGAATCTCCTTGGGCATAACCTTCAAGGTTGCTGCTATCGTTTCGCTTGCGCGCATTACCTCCCGCTCAGCATCAGAGCCTTTTTTGTGCATACTGGAGGGATTCCCGTACTCCGTCTGCATCATATATGAAACCGCTTCCACTACTTCATCAAAGCATTTGGTGGTCGCGGAATTATCCAGATAAATTTCCATACACTACCTCAAATCCAGTTTTCTTACTTTTAATATATGACGACGCTGATTCCGGCGTCACCACCCATACCTGTCCGGTTTTCCCGAAAATGCAGGCCTATCCCAGCACTTCCATGCGATACATAAGCCATGCAAGCACCGTAAAACCGGCTGTCTCCGTGCGCAAAATCCGCTTGCCAAGCGAAATCGGAGTAACGCCTGCCTCCATCGCAGCTTCTATTTCACCCTCATCAAATCCGCCTTCGGGTCCGATAAAAACAGCAATCTCCATACCGGGCTCACAGTTTTCAAAAAACGTTTTGGCACTCTCCATCCCCTCTGCCAGTTCATACGGGATGATTTTGCCCTCCATCGCAGATGCACGCGCAAGCGCTTCCTTCATGGTCATCACCTCACTAACTTTCGGTATGACAGCACGTTTGCTCTGCTTTGCCGCAGCCTCGCTGATTCCCTGCCAGCGTGCAATTTTGGATGCTTCTTTTTTGGCATCCAGTTTCACCACACAGCGTTTCATTGCAACAGGAACAATCTCGTAAACACCAAGTTCTACGGCTTTTTGAATAATCAGTTCCATTTTATCTGCTTTCGGCAATCCCTGAAAAAGCGTTACTTTAACGGGCAATTCAACATCATTTTCACGCACAAAAACAAGACTGCAAACAATACATTCTTCCTCAAATGCTTCTATCCGACAACGAAATTCTTTGTCATCCAGTCCGTTACCAACCGCGATTTCTTCACCGATTTTCATGCGAAGCACATTTCGGATATGATTTACATCCTTACCCTCAATAAAAATCTGCTTTCCCTGAATCTGCTCCGGCTCTACAAAAAAATGATACATTTATATTTCCTCTGCCCGGGCACTTACAAAAAGCTTATGCCCATTCCTTTTCCTATCCTATTCCGGCTTTCTTGCAGTCACACTGACCCATTCGCCCTGTCTTGTCACTTCCACAAGCTCAAGACCTGCTTTTTTAACAACATCCACAACAAACTCTTCTTTCTCCGCAATGATACCTGATGTAATATATACTGCTCCGGGCTTCATCTGAGCCGTAATAACCGGTGTAAGAATCTCAAGTACGTTGTGAAGAATATTAGCAACTACAATATCATAGCATTCATATCCTGCCCAGTCCTGCACTTCCTTCTCTGAAATAATATTTCCGATAATCACTTCGAAATCCTTCGGATCGATTCCGTTAGCCTCCATATTTTCAAGGGTTGCATCCAGTGCGCAAGGATCGAGGTCCGTTCCCTTCGCATGCTTTGCTCCGTACATCAAGGCAAGAATTGCCAGAATACCGCTACCGCATCCCACGTCAAGAATCTGCGTCTCAGGAGTCACATATTTCTTAATCTGGCGGATGCAAAGCTGTGTTGTTTCATGCATTCCCGTACCAAATGCAGTTCCCGGATCAATGTGAAGAATCATTTTATCCTTATCTTCTTCCTTCACCTCTTCCCAGGACGGAATTACCAGTAATTCATCAATATAAAACTGATGAAAATATTTCTTCCAGTTATTAATCCAGTCAAGGTCCTCGGTTTCGGATAATGTAATGGTTCCCTCTCCGATATCCATAAACATACGAAGTCCTTCCAATTCTTCCTCAACCTGAGACACAAGTGAATCCATATCAAGACCATCTTCCTGCTCCACGAAGAAATTCAGATATGCAATACCATCATCCTCTTGCGTCTGGGGCAGGATATCCACAAACATCTGCTCTTTTTCCAGCGGAGTTAAGGGAATTTTATCCTCAATCTGCGCACCCTCCAAACCGATATCCGCAAGTGTGCAGATAATAATATCTTCTGCTTCTGTTGTTGTTTTGACTGTAATTTTATTCCACTTCATTTTTTTCTCCTCATTCTTTTATTTCATGATTCGTTTACTATAATCACTGTTTTGTAACGGACGAAATACATTTTTATCAGTGTAACATATCCTTCCATTCTTGGCCAGAATTACTCCCGATCCTCCAGATCCTGCTTTAATGCATCCAGATACGGTACCAGAACGCCGCTGTGCTTCGGAAGCACATAAGCCGGATTCAGTTCTTCATGACGAAAACTCTTGCGCCCGCCACTTTGTGCACGCTCCCAGAACAATTTAAGATATTCAAAGGGAAGATAATACAACTCATCTATCGATGTGTAGTAAATCAAAAAAAATGCGATACCACCCTGTTTCTCGAAATCCTCCATGAACTGCACCTGATGCGCATGAATATTCTGCAGTGCAAACGTCAGGTTTGCGCTTTCTTTCGCATCGAAACAAACAGGAATCCCCTGCACCACACCGATGTAATCAACCGTACTCTTCTGGTCGAAATAAGCCAGCGTAATATGTCTGCTCTGCTGGTCGATTTTTACCGGCGTAATGGGAGTAGGCACCTTCTGAATCAGTGCAAGACCGGATTCCCTGTATTTTTCATTTGTTCTGTTAATCATATCCTCTAACGTCGAGCCGCGCAGCCCGCGCGATGACCATGTCGCCATATTAAACCTCCGGCAAATCAACAATGAAAGGTTCATGCCCTGTTGCAGGCAAAAATTTTTCAAGCAAATCCCATGTTCCGATCTTCAGGCTTGAAGTACTTACACATGGGTGACATCCGATAAATTCACCCTCCAATACGGGCTTATCAATCAAAAGCCGCACCCGCTTCTCTTTATCATTCATCAATCCCATAACGGAAACCGCCCCCGGCTTAATATCCAGAAACTCCTCCATATACTCCGGTTTCGCAAACGAAAGCCTTGCGCTTCCAATCTGTTTTGACAAATCCTTTGTTTTAAAAGGCTTATCTCCGGGCATCATCAATAGGTAAAAATCCGTTTCCTGACGATTACATAAAAAAAGATTCTTACAGATGATTACTCCAAGCACCTCGTCAATACGGTTACAGGCTTCCATCGTATTGGCTTCTTCATGGTCCGTGCGCAGATAATCAATCCCCAGTGAATCCA
Source organism: Lachnospiraceae bacterium (assembly GCA_045530835.1). Lineage (GTDB taxonomy): Bacteria > Bacillota > Clostridia > Lachnospirales > Lachnospiraceae > UBA3766. The sequence goes on from JAZSCW010000024.1 coordinate 8,733, forward strand.
AAAAATCATATACTCGTACTTCTCTCTCCAGCCGGCCCTCCGCAGTCTCCGGTCTGCCGCTCATTAATTCCATTTGCAATCTTCCTTTTTTCGTTATTTTCCTACATTATAGCACCCCCCGGCAATTATGCAAAGATGAAACAAAAGCATTTTCAAAGATTACATGTGGAAAACAACCCTTCTTTTTGCTATAATACAAGTTGTATTTATCTATTCAGAAGAAAGGAATGCTGTGATTATTCATGAGAAAGCCCTTCAAGCCCGAATTATCCTCCACGCAGGTGATTATGCTGAGTTTCCTGCTTGCGATTCTTGCCGGTAGTTTTTTATTGGCATTGCCTGTAAGTTCGGCAAGCGGACAGGCTGTGTCATATATGGACGCGCTTTTCATGGCGACCAGCGCAACCTGTGTTACCGGTATGACAACGCTTCCTTGCGCAACCACATGGAGTTTCTTCGGCCAATTTGTTATTTTGATTTTAATACAAATCGGCGGTCTGGGCGTTGTAACGATTCTCGCCGGATTGATGATTTCCCTGCATCAAAATATAAATCTCAAAAATCGCATGATTCTCCAAGATTCCTTTAATCTGAATTCTCTTGCCGGGCTGATTAAATTCACCAAGCAGGTTTTACTGGGAACGCTTCTGGTTGAGGCAATCGGTGCAATCATATTCATGGTTGTCCTGGTTCCCAAATACGGAATCCGCGGAATATGGTATGCTGTTTTTCATTCCGTATCTTCCTTTTGCAATGCAGGAATTACCATTTTTTCCGATAGCGGAATGTATGACTATACCCTTCATCCGTTGATGAATCTTACAACTGCCGCACTGGTCATTCTCGGCGGTATCGGTTTCATTGTCTGGTGGGATTTCATGCATGTCCTGAAAAACTTTCCCAAGCAACGTCAAAAGTGCTTCAAAAGTCTGACCCTGCACAGTAAAATTACCATTACTTCGACGATTGTTCTGCTTCTTGCCGGTACAATTTTTTATCTTATATTTTGAAAGTAATAATCCCCTTACCCTGGGCAACTATGCCTGGTATGACAAACTGCAGGTTGCTTTTTTCCAATCAACTACAACACGTGCTGCCGGTTTTGCAAGCATTGCGCAGGAAAACTTATCGAATCCGTCTGCAATTTTTACGATGCTGCTTATGTTTATCGGTGGCTCTCCGGTAGGTACTGCCGGCGGAATCAAAACGGTAACGTTTGTTGTTCTGATTGCCGCGATGGCGACAACCGTATTTCATCAAAATGAAGTTGTACTTTTTCACCGCACCATCACGAAGCAAACCGTAACCAAAGCAGTGGCCGTGACAAGCATGTCTTTTATGACGCTTTTCATTTCATCCATTCTTCTTTCGGCTGTCACGAATGCAGATATTATTGATATTATTTATGAGGCTGCCGGTGCCACAACCACGGTAGGATTAACACACGGACTTACCTCTCAACTGAATTTCTGGGGACGCTTGATTATTATTTTTACAATGTATTTCGGCAGAATCGGCCCAATATCTCTTGTTGTAGCATTTAACCTGCGACGGGAGAATCCCAATATTATCAAAAATCCCAGCGAAGAAATCAATGTCGGATAAAAGAAAGGAAGAATTACTATGGCCCTTAAACAGACTTATGCCGTTTTTGGTCTCGGCAAATACGGAATAGCAGTTGCAAAAGAACTTGTTGCTAATGGTGCAGATGTAATTGCAGTCGATTCAAATGAATCAATCGTAAATGATCTGACTTCAGATATTCCCGTTTGCAAGTGCGCAGATGTGACCGATCCGGAAGCATTAAAACAGCTTGGAATTTCAAGCATTGAGGTGGCTATCATTGCCATGGCTACCAACCTTGAAGCAACCGTTCTCTCCATCATGCTTTGTAAGGAATTCGGAGTAAAAACCATCATTGCCAAATGCGGAAGTGAAATACATCGTAAAATCCTTACCAAAGTGGGTGCGGACCGGGTTGTTTTCCCGGAAAGCGATTCAGGCACCCGCCTGGCAAAAAACTTACTAAGTTCAGGTTTTATCGATGTCATCGACCTGGCACAAAATGTATCCATGGTGAAACTTGACATCAAACCGGAATGGGAAGGAAAAACCATTCAGGAAGTGAATCTGAGAAAAAAATATGACTTAAATATTGTTGCCGTATGTGAAGGTGAAAGTATCACCATCAATATTGATCCGCAAACGATTCTGAAAAATTCCATGCATTTAATTGTTATTGCAAATCCTGATAAAATAGGAAAACTGAGGTAGGGAAACCCTCCTCAGTTTTTTTACCATTTTATCAATCAGCGAACACTTTTACGCTTCTTCAAAGTTCCGACGTTAATCACCTTGATAAATTATCTGATGCGTAATCGTTGTTTCCATACTATGCAACACATCTTTTTCCATTTCTGACATCGACTTATATCCTATCACATAGCCCCCATCCTGCGGTGTAGCCGAAACCTCAACCTGCTTTCCGATATGAAGCGGTTCATCCGATGTCATCCCGGGCTCCTCCGGTGTAAACACCGCATTTCTGTAGTAAACCACGGTATACCGGTCAGTCAGCACTCCGCTCGGTGAAGTAAAAGAGGCTTTGTATACATCATATAACTGCGTTACCGCGCCATCCTTCGTTCCAAGATAAAGTGTCACCGGAGTAAGTTCTGTAAGCGTTGCCGTAATTCCTTTGCCAAACGCCTCCTGCAAAAAAATCTCCGTACGCTCATGTACCAATGCAACACACTCCTCGCCAAGCAAGTCACTTCCATCCTGCAAGCTCCCATTGTTTGCACTCTCTTTTACAACTTCCCATGAAACCTCTTCCGTGAATTCTTTTTCATCCTGCATGTTTCCTAAGCATGCTGACAAAAAAAGCATCACACCCATAAGCAGAATCGGAAAAACAAATCTCCCAAATTTTATACTTCTTTTTTCTGTCTGATAAATCATCTTTTACGCTCTGCACTTTCCCAAATATATTTTCTAAAATCCGGCCTTTTGTATTTCCAGAACCAGATTGCGTCCGTACACTTCTCCTCCGAGACAGTTAGGATGCAATTTGTCCAAAAAATATTCCTCCAAATGCGGTACGAGCTTGAATCCGTCCACAACTGTGATATTAGAGTATTTCTCACATATCTCTTTCAATTTCCTGCAAAAAGAAATCAAAACAGGCTCTCCACCCTCTACATCACCGCGCCAAATCGGAGTAATCACAAGTATCGGCGTCTCTTTATAAATCTCCGTCAAACGCTCATAATATTCCTCAATATCCTTCATCGTCTCACAGCCAAACTGGTTCGTTCCCATGGAGATGATGATTTTATCCGGCTTATAATCGCCCATCTGCATCAACACATTCTTATCATATACATAACCGCCAATTCCCTGATTAATAATATCATAATTCAGCAGTCTGTTTGCAACACTGACATAAGTATGTGCAGAACGAAGCGGTCCGAATCCTTGTGTAATGGAATCTCCCATCCAAAGCACTTTGGTCGGTTTCATAACCGGTTCATATTTGTCTGAAATCTCGAAATTGCGAATCTGCATCGTAGCATCCGCAGCTAAATACAAAAGCACGGTTTTCTTTCCTTGCGGAAGTTTGAATTCCAGTCTGCCCTGTTCCTGCAAATCTTTGACATAGCGAATATCCGTAACGACACCATCCACTAATAATTCAACGGAATCTTCCGAACCTTTCCAAATAATTCTGTAGTCAAAAGAAAACGCCTCTGCACTTGTTACAAATTCAAGCGTCTTAGCAGTCGTCGCTGTACATCTTTCAAACCAAAAATCAGAGACCCTCTCGAAATACTCCTCCTGCTCCTTCATATACTGAAATCCCTGCAAATATCCGTCTTCGGTTTCCTCAAAACGAAGCGCTCCCCAATAAATACCGCGCAATTCTTCATTCGATAAAATCATACTACCTTCTCCTTTGCTTCTCTTCTTCATTTTAATTCTTTTCAGTCCTATTGTAGCATAATTACACCCACAAAGGAAACATATAAAATTCCCCCCTTTTATCAGACATTCCATTGAACCGATAAAGGGGGGGATTTTATTTATATTTTCATCTAACCTGAATTAAGCCGTAAAATCAGGTTTTCTGTTCATAATAATATAGCCTACAACGAGCATGATAAACGGAAAGAAAACATTTAAGACGGAAAGTAACATTGCATTCTCTTCCATACCGTATGTAATCAATACATCATAATACATTCTCCATATAATACCATATGCAATTAAGCAATATGCAAGAATATAAGCAATAAACACAATCATTCCCAATACCGGAATCATGAAAATTATAATAGCCGGAAAGAGCAGTACTATATAAATAACGGTGGAAATCAATAACACCCAAAACGGTTTCGTTCTGTCATAAGTACGATACGTATTGAACAAATTGAATTCTCTTTTTGTCAATTTCAATGTCAAATAAAAATTTCCATACGGAACAAACATTAACCATGCATTTCGCATTCCCTGATTCTTCGCCATCTTATAAAAAGGAATCTGCATGGCTATCCACATTGCAATTCCAAGCAGAAAAGCAAACGCATAAATAAACAATACTACAAACATACTTGTGGAAGCACCAATCAATGCTATAATCTCATCATTACTCATAAACCTTTCTCCTTTCAATCCATAAATTCAGACTTAGTATAACAAAAAAAAGAAGTATTTACAACACTACAGCTTTCTTCTAATGTTTCGATACGACGACCACAACACCACGTCTCCCCTGATGTGCAACCACTACCGTTCTAACAATCCGTATCAGAGATTCCCCTTTGGAACACACATTCCAATCTCCACTTTTATCCCACGGCACTTTTTCGTTGCACATCAGGCAAACGTCTTCCCTGTTGTTCCCCTTTCGATATTATCGTTGCAATAACATCTCCATGTGCATATATTATTACTTTTTTAATAATATGTCAACTCTTTTTTTGATTTTTTTTCATATTTTTTTCTTTACACTTTTTTTCATTTAAACTATACTTATTTAAAAGTATTTTAAAGGGGCCTGTTTACCATGAATTCCAAAAAAAGCAAATTATCGCTAACGCTCATAATCATACTCCTTCAGTTTGTTATTATTTTTCCGATGATTGCAGAATATCTTCCCGAAAACATCGAGAATCCTTTCGATTATGCAAGAATCACGGATGTTGAATACAAAGCCGTAGTCGTGGATGAACCGGACCAGGAAGGAAAGGTTATCATAACGGAACGACTGACTTTCGACATCCATGCCTTTTCCAAGAATAATCTGTTCTGGGAGTTATGGCGTGATTTGCCGGAACAATATGTGGACGGCGTGAAAGTTGACTATAAAGTGAATTCCGTCAAGCAGATTTTCCCGGACGGAAACGTACAAATCTATGAACAAAGCCCCAAATTATACTGGGACGATTACGATTACGTTAAGGAAAATACTACATACGGTCCCGGTAAATGGTATCACAGCGAAGGGCCTTACAATCCGGACCGGCAAAGATATGAATGCGTACTGTTCTATGTTGACGGTCTCTATCGCGAAGAAGTTGTTTTTGAAATCGAATACGAAATGCGCAACGCCGGGCTTCGCTATTACGACTGCTCTGAATTGTACCTTTCCATGTATTCCGGCGAAAGCATCAAGCATCTGGATTCTTATAAAGCACAGATTTTGGTTCCGAACGAGGACATGCCGGCTACCGGCAATTATAAAGTGCAGACTTACGGCACTTCATCAAACTCGTTCCCATATAAAGAGTCCGAAACAATCAATCCGGGCTATCATACTTTTTACTTTGATCTTGACCGGTCGGATTTGCGGTTCCGCCCTTATAATCAGTATATTGAATTTGTTCTGCTTTCCTTTGATGAAGATGCTCACATCTTTACGGAACATGCCTCCATCAATGATTATTACGATTCCTATTCACTCGATGAAATCAATCGGGATATGTTGGAATACAAACTTAAACCGTTAGTCTTTTTCATACAAAAAGCTTTCATATCCCTTGTATTAACTGCTTTGTCGTTGATTATACTTATTTATGTTTTTACAACAGACAAAAGGCTTTGCAAAAAATACAGCTTTTATCGTCCGGAATACACTCCGGAATATTATCGTGATATTCCAAGCGATTTGGATCCAGCTTTTGCAGCCGGTCTTGTATTTAGCAAACATAAGAGCAAAAACAACTCATCCGCAATCTATGCGGCGATTCTGTTAAGCCTTGCCCGCAAGAAATACATTTCCCTACGCCAGCTTGATCCGGACGATATGGAAATTCATCTTCCGCATAGAACAAATAACACAGATAGTACAGGATTGACGCAACTCGAACCACTTACTCATTGCGAATCACTTTATTACAACCTTTTGTTAAGACATGCGTCTTCCTCTACCATCACAATGAGCACCTTTCGAAACCGGGTTGCGAATGATTACAACAACACGAACAGTTTTGCGCAGAATATGAACCTTGCATTCTCCAAAATGGGAGTCAAACACGGCTATCTGCAAAAGTCCGAATATACAGAACCGCAAAAAGTATTGAAAGGAATGCGTACCTTTTTCCTGGTGCTCGCTATCATATTCCTTTTCGTGATAAATCCGTTCTCCTATTTTTCACGACTTGACCTTGCTTTCGGCTCTTACTCTTTGTTTGGTCTGATATGCTTGCTTGCGGCAATCCTGCTTCATTGTAAGATGTACAAGTATATTCTTCTCACTCCGCTTGGTGAAGAAGAATATGCTAAATGGCGTGGATTATACCGCTTCCTTAACAGCAATACTCTTCTGGATGAATCCACGGTAATTGCACTGCCTGTTTGGGAAAAATATCTTGTTTATGCAACTGCATTCGGCATTTCCGAAAAGGTTATTAAAGCCATTGAAATCAAATGTCCTCATGTGGAAGAAAGCCCTGTTTTGAGCAATCACTATTATCACTCACATGCGTTCCGCTCTTCCACCTCCCGATTCCATCACAGCGTCCGCTCCGGTTCTTACAGCGGCGGAGCCTACGGTGGTTCTTTCGGCGGCAGCTACGGCGGAGGAGGTTATGGCGGTGGCGGCCGTGGTGGCGGCGGCGGTGGCGGTGGCCATTAATCCTTATAAAAATTATAAAAAGAGTATCTTATTGGTACTCTTTTTTTGTTATTAATATATCTTTTAATTGCAATTTATCTAAATTTACATCTAATTCTTTTAA
>JAZSCW010000006.1:0-23650 GCA_045530835.1 Lachnospiraceae bacterium
CCCGTATTTTCGGGCTTTTTGTCATTTATCCCAGCGCTTTTGCCATAATATCAACAGTTTCTTCCATAGGTGTTACTTGCCTTAAATAGTGCATTGTCATAGCCACTGTTGTATGTCCTAATAGCCTTTGCAAAGAGGTTAAAGGAACCCCCTTTGTATAAAGGATAGATGCAACTGTAAAACGTATTTTGTGGCTGGAACGAGGTGGTATGCCGATTGCCTTACAATGTTTGCGTAAATGCTCATTGAATGTATCGCATAACAACTGTTTGCCATTTTGCATAAGGATAAATTCTCCGTCTGGATTTAATTCGCGGATTTTCTCAAGAATGACCTTACATTCTGGAGTAATAGGTTGATAGCGATAACCCTCATCACTGTTTCCTTTAATGCGGTCAACATTTTCAAATGTGCGTGTGTCAAAACTTAAATCATCATTCATTTTGACTTCTTTGATGCATTGACCTTGTATGTGTATGAAGTCTCCCTCTATATCCGTCCAACGTAGTGCAAGAAGTTCACCAATACGCAAAACTAAATGAAAATCCAATTGTATTGCAAGGGAATACATATCATTTATTTCCTGCAGATAAACCAGCAGGCTTTTGCGTTCTTCAATGGTAAAAACTTCGTTTTTGCTATTCACTGGTTTAAAGGGCAGTATCTTACAATTTACATCATTGATAGGATTGTGTTCCACGATTTCCTGCTCAATCGCATAGGTATATATTCCGTTTAAAACGCTTTTGATATTAGCAAATGCTTTTTTTGTTAATTCGCGTCCTTTTGTCAGTTTACGGAAAAGATTTACAAAATTGATAGGTTTTAATTCGCATATTGGAATGTTACACATATCTTCACTTTCCAAATACTTTTTCCATACATTTGTATATTCCTTTAAGGTTTTACTTGATACCGCAGTACAATCTCTTTTCCACAATAACCATTCTGGATAAAGGTCTGTAATGGTTGCATTGAATTTACCAAATTCCATATCATACAATGTGTCAATCAATGCATTATAGTTTGGTGCGGAAATTTGTTTGCGGTTAAGGTAAATATAAAACTGTTTGCCGTTACTCCTTTCCTTGATTTTATTTCCGTACTTTTTAACAATTTGATTTTTTCGTGTCATTATCTTATATTGTTTCAGCACCTCTGTTTCGGAAAGTGTATCATCAAAAAGAGAAGTTGACAATATGTTATTTTCACAATTCACTTACTGCCAACCTCCTTTCATTTATTGGCACAATCTACATACGGGGTTTTTAAGACACGCATTTTTCTTTTCGGTTTGCGTAAGTTTCTTTCCGCGTGCGACGCAAAAACATCGTGTTTTTGCGGGTATTTGCAGGACTTAAACCTACGGAAAGCATCTTCTGATAAATCCCTGCACATCGTGTGCAGGGGACGGAACACTCCGCCCTGCTGCGCTTTTCCGTCTGGGTTACGAAAAGGGGATAGTTTCCTGACAACATTCAATGGGTGTAAAACCGCTTTTATCCGCCTTTGCAGACCTTTTAAGGTTGTCATAGTTGGTATAATCAGCTCCAGACTGTGAAAAGGTCTTAAATTCGCCATTTTCGACGTAGTGGTATACTACATAATCCAGTCTACGAAGTAGTTGTGTTAACTTATCCCTTGATTTTTGATTATCATCTACCATAAAATTATATGCTTCTTCTGGGGGGAAAATGGAAGTGATATGTACTTCAATCCAGAGAGCATATCCGTTGGCATATCGGCAGTGGATTTGTGTTTTATAAACGTCCAGATAAGTCAACAGTTTTGTAAAAGTCATACCGCCTTTGAACTCATCCATAAACAATACTTTTTCACCCATATAGTTATCAAATCCGCCGTTTTCATAATCGGTCATAAGATAGACTTCATCTTCGCCGTACTTCTCATATAACTCAACTTGGGTATATGATTTACCGCTACCGCTTTCTCCAACGTGCCAGAAAACTTTTACTTCACGTTTGGTTGGGGTTTCCTTAAAGCGTTTGGCAAAGTATTGTGCTTTGATGTATTTTTCAAACTGACGATAGTAGATACCCATTTCCATAATTTCATCTGGTTTCTTTCCCTGCTCAATCATTTCGTCAATAATGCGCATATCGTTACGCTTTCCCTTTTGTGCTTTTATCTCTCCGCGAATGACCGCTGGTACAATGACAGTGTGTTCTTTTTCGGAAAATTTACCGCGCTTAAAAATATAGTTTTCCGCATCTTCTTTTGTACCGCGTGTCGGTTCGATATGAATACCAGCAAACAGTTTCTGTACTGCTGAAAATCTTGTTTTGGCAGGGTCTTCCAGTACCATGTGCATATGAGGTGTTCCGCTGTCTCCAATTTCATAATTGATGCCAGCACTCCGTTGTGGATTGTCTTTACACCACATATCCAATGCAAGGTTAACTAATTCGTCTGGGGTATGTTCTCCCAGCACTTTTTCTGGGTTGTTTAACACGCAAAACCAAGAACGTGATGATTTTTGTTTTTCACTCATTTTTTTACTCCTTTCTGTCCCACAAAAGGGGACTGTCCCAAGTGAAGTGGGACAAAATAAAATAAAAATTTATAAAGAAATATAAGGGGTTGTTGCCAGCATTGTCCCTGTCCCATAAGTCGGGGGTAATACTAACCCCGACTTTTCTGACCGCGTCTCCCTTGCATTGCAAGGGTGTCCGCGCGGAGCCAGAATAAGAGCGGTGGTTTGTGCATTACCGCTTGACGAGTTTATGGTAGCACGATAAAATGGGTAAGAATAGACACAAAATAGGCACAAATAAAATGGAGTATAATACAATGGGTAAAATAATAACCAATTTGAGAAAAAGAATGAGAGAAAAAGGATATACAAGAGCGAAGTTTGCAGAGATATGCGACATAAACGAAGAAACTTTAAAGAAATATTTAAGAAAAGACGATTATCCAACACGTTGGTTAAAAGTATTCGCGGATAAGCTAGATTGTACATACGATTATTTACTGGGAAAGAGTGAAGTTCCAGAAAGAGAATATATGGATGCCAGAAATGAAACAAGATTATCGGTTGAATCAATAGATAATTTAAAAAAGCATAATGATGATGGGATAATGTTTGAAACAATAAACGTAATATTGGAAAATGAAAGTGTTTGGAAGGCATTAGCCTTATATATGGTATCGGATATAGCGAAACCAATGATTGAGGGGAATACAAAAGAAACATTGGAAAAGTATAATGCGGATAATGAAACAGATTTTTTGCTGAATGAAATTCCGACAGCAAAAGTAACCGCACAAATAACATTGATAAATGCATTGGATAATATTAAAATAAAATATGCAGAAAAAGAAGTGATAAGCAAATTAAATAAAGCGATGAAAAAATAGAAATGTATGTAAATTGTATGTAAGGCATTTCAGAGGTGTTGAAACGCTCCTTTCTTACGTTGTTTTTGGAATTGATTGACCTTCGATTCCGGTCGCCGGCAGTAGTTTGAAGTGCTTTAAAGCCTTATAAAATAAGGATTTAAGGCATTTTTATTTTTGCTTAAAATGTATGCAGGTGTATGCAAGCCCGTATTTTCGGGCTTTTTGTCATTTATCCCAGCGCTTTTGCCATAATATCAACAGTTTCTTCCATAGGTGTTACTTGCCTTAAATAGTGCATTGTCATAGCCACTGTTGTATGTCCTAAGAGCCTTTGCAAAGGGGGTAATGTGACTCCATTCTTCTATATTTTTCAAATTTACGCGTTTTTTGATTTAGGTGCTATAGTATATGCTTTAAAGTATAATTAATGAAGACTTTGAGGCTTTTATTTTATGGTAGAAATCTTCAACTATGCATTTTATCGTTACGAAATGAAAGAATGAAAGAAAACATATTACGGAATGAAATAATGTAATTACACAATAAAACTACCTCTGTTGCACAACCTAAAAATATCTGCTACGATAAATATACAGAGTCGACGCTGTAAAGTTTGGAGCAGGAGGATGCGATAGGCTTTTCGATAGGTATTGTCTTGCTGTCGTTTGTCATTATTATAGTTGAAATGGTAAAAAAGATTTGAGGAGACTGGAGATGGATGAATTCATTTATAAAGTACAAGCAGACCTGTTTGAAATGCAGGATATTGGCTATAAAACTTTTCATGCTCGACTTATGCCGACGGTTCCTCCTGATAAGATTATAGGGATTCGGACTCCTATACTTCGTAAGTATGCTAAAAAGTTTGCCAAAACAGAGGAATGTAAAATATTTTGTGAAAGTTTGCCACATCAATATTATGAGGAGAATAATCTTCATGGTTTTATCATTTCAGAGATGAAAGATATAGAAGGATGTCTGACGGAGATGGATCGCTTTTTGCCATATATCGATAATTGGGCAACTTGTGATATGGTACGACCAAAAGTATTCAAGCAGAATCCGGATATGCTGTTACCATACATTGCAAAATGGCTTGAAGCAAAAGAAACCTATACGGTTCGTTTTGCTATCGGTATGTTGATGGATTATTTTTTGGAAGAGAAGTTTAATATAACATATACGAATCGTATTGCATGTCTTGTGTCTGATGAATATTATATTAAGATGATGCAGGCCTGGTATTTTGCAACAGCGCTTGCAAAACAATGGGATGCTGTCATTCCTTTTCTGGAAGAGCAAAAAATAAGCAAATGGGTTCATAATAAAACAATCCAGAAGTCAGTTGAAAGCTATAGAATTACGGCAGAACAGAAGCAATATTTGAAGACACTGCGTATCTGATAAATTTTTTGATTAAATAATATTCTTTAGGACATTCTATTTGTAATAATGTATGGAAGGAGTATTATTTATGTTTTTCTTTTTTGATTCTACCTGGTGGCTTGTTTTGCTTGGAATAATTCTTTGCGGGATTGCAAGTGCCAATGTAAGCAAAACATATCGTATTTATAGTAAAATGCGTAATGTTGGAGGCTATTCCGCTGCAGCCGTAGCGCAATTGATTCTGAAAGATGCAGGAATTGAAGATGTTGGTGTTGCACAAACGCAAGGAAGTTTGACAGATCATTATGATCCACGAAAAAAAATGATATTTTTATCAGAAACAGTTTATCTCTCTGATTCGGTTGCGGCAATCGGCGTAGCAGCGCATGAATGCGGACATGCCATACAGGACCATAAGGCGTTTCTGCCGCTGAAATTACGCAGTGTTCTGGTTCCGGTTGCCAATATCGGTTCTTTTTTGTCTTGGCCGATTATTTTGATAGGTGTCATTATTGGTTCTTTGAATTTGGTGCATTTTGGAATTTTTTTATTTTCTGCAATCCTGGTTTTTCAAATTGTTACTTTGCCGGTTGAATTCAATGCATCCGTTCGGGCATTAAATATCTTGAAGGATAATTCCATTTTAAAAGGGGATGAGGTTGCAGGTGCACGCAAAGTATTAAATGCAGCCGCAATGACCTATGTAACGGCAACATTGGCGACAGCGTTACAACTTTTTAGAATTTTTTTGTTATTTGGAAGAAGGCGACGTTAAAAGATATTGAAAGGTGCAACGGCTCAATTAAGCAGTAAGGTTGGGACACTGATTGACGAACGAAAGTGATAATAGTATAATTTAACTGTATTATTTTAGATAAATAAACATCGGAAAAATTATGCGACCCGGTTATTGGGAGGGGAACAGGATGCAGGGACAGAATAAAGTTTTGAAAATAGCACTGGCGGCAGTGATGCTTTCCTTGGCAGTTATTTTTCCGCAACTGTTCCATTTTTTTCCGATTCCCAATATTGGAAAATATCTTTTGCCAATGCATATACCTGTTTTTTTATGCGGAATTATATGTGGTCCTTTTTGGGGGCTGTTTGTAGGGGGAGTTGCACCGGTTTTAAGTTTTTTCATTAGTGGGATGCCGGAAATCATGCGTCTTCCTTTTATGCTACCGGAATTGGCAATATATGGTATTAGTGTTGGCTGGTTTTATCGTCTGTTCAAAAAAATGAAGGCATTGCCAAGACTATATGTTTCATTATTGATAGCAATGCTTTTGGGGCGTTTGAGCTATTTCCTTTCTGTAATAGTTGCGGTTAATATTCTAAAGCTCAATGCAGCAATTTGGTATACTTTTATTGAGTCGATGGTATTTGGTATTGTAGGTGTAGTATGCCAGCTTCTATTGATTCCGCTTATTATGAATGCGATTTTGCACCATTATCGACGGTCTTGTCGGAACTTACTTGGAGAAGAGAATACGTTTGTATGTAAAAAAGGAAAAAGGATACATACATCACAAAAAAAGGGGGTAGCTCCAATTCTTGATCTTTTGCAAAAAGATCCGGAATACCTCACAGGAAGTCGCGTTGTAGATAAAGTGATTGGCAGGGCAGCTGCGCTTCTTTTAATCAAAGGAAACGTTTCCGGGTTATATACAGAGGTGATTAGTAAACATGCGTTGGAGATTCTCAACCAATACGGCAGAATGGAGGTCTCTTACGGCAAATGTGTTGAATATATCATTAATCGTGCAGGAGATGATATGTGCCCGTTGGAAAAAGCGACAATGAATATTGATGATCCGCAGCAGGCATATGATGTGATTATTGAGACTTTGGAAAAACTAAAAAATGCAAATAAATGAAAAAGGGAGGTTATTGAGAATGGATAAGTTGAAGGAGTTTGATTTGAATAAGGATGGTCATGCTGATTTAGGGGAAATTGCAATGGGCATTGAACTTCTAAAAGGAAAAAAAGGCGATTTGTCTGACGAAATCAAAGATATGGAAGAGGAGTATTTCGAGGATACTTTGGCAGAAAAATAAGGTCGGGCGATTGCGAAGTTAATTGCATATTTATTAAAAAGGATTGTTTCATAATGGTTGAAACAATCCTTTTTGTTTTATTATATTACTCTGATTTTTTGCGGTATTCATTCAGTAATTCACGATTGATATTGCCTTTGGCAATCATATCCTGCACCCACAATTGTAAAGTATCCACTGTCAGAGCTATTTTTTCAAGCTTGTTTTGGATGGAAACAAAGTCCGGGATTTCATCATCGGAAATGATGCCGTCAACCGTTATTTCAATCCAACGATTTTTAACATCTTCAAGTGAATTGAGACTTGCAAGCATTTCAAGTGTAATCTGTGAGAGTTCTTTGATTTGAACTTCAGGTACATATTTCTGCCCGATGGGGCATTCGTTGGAACAGTAATAATTGCAAAGTCCGGTTTTGGTATAGCATTCCTCCATGGCCAGTATTTCGTCCGGTTGCGGAGCGGATTTTTCGCTCTCAATACGCTCAATACGGTCGGGTGAAATAAATCCGATTAATTCACTTGCTTTTTCTCTGGTGAGTCCTGCTTCTTCGCGACTGGTCTGGTATATATTTTTGTTAGCTTTGGTTGATTTTTTGCCCATTATATCTCCTTCATAATTTGCAGAATATGCGAATTACATTATATAAAAATGTAAATCATTCCATATATTTTCTTCAATATTGATTATATACTAAAAACATAAAAAAGCAAATCAAAAAATGTGAGATGCTAAACAAACAACAAGGCGATTCCGTGGAATGTATTTTCATACCAAATGTGTTTTGTGATATGTGTCGTGAAAATAGGGGATTTTAAGGGAAAACGGAAAATGGTTGGTAAGGTGTGAGTTACATTCCCGGGCGCATGTTGAATCAAAGGGGTAACAGCAGCAAATGCTGTTTATATGATAGATTAGCTTTTTACACTGAAAAAAAAATGAAAGGAGGGCTGGTTATCGAAGAAGCATTGATTGAAAATCGCGCGTTTGTAACCATTTTATTATGTGTAAGAGAAATGTAAAAAATTTTAGACGAATAAGGCGAAGGCAAATTAAATTGCTTTCGTCTTATTTTTTTAGGAAAAATGTATTTTATACTGGTTGTTATTGCAATATCTTGGTACAATAAATAAAAAAGAAAAAACTGGAGATTGATATGGGAGAACATGTTAGAAGGGTACGTTATCGAGGTACGCATCCGAGACGATTCGAAGAAAAATATAAGGAGCACAATCCTGAGAAATATAAAGAGACGATAGAAAAAGTAATCAGCAAAGGAAGTACACCTGCCGGAATGCACATTTCCATTATGGTTGATGAGATTTTGGAAGTATTGCAGATCAAGCCGGGGGAGCAAGGGCTTGATGCAACGCTGGGATATGGCGGTCATACGGAAAAAATGTTGGAGAAGCTTGACGGAAAAGGACATATGTATGCATTGGATGTTGATCCGATTGAAATA
The DNA here is from genome assembly GCA_045530835.1 of Lachnospiraceae bacterium. Classification (GTDB taxonomy): domain Bacteria; phylum Bacillota; class Clostridia; order Lachnospirales; family Lachnospiraceae; genus UBA3766. The sequence goes on from JAZSCW010000006.1 coordinate 8,268, forward strand.
GTGAAAACCAGGAACCGATTAGAAGGAAAAGGATATGGAGAAGAGATTCTGACTATTTGTCAGAAGAATTTTGCATATATAGATGAAATTGCTAAGCAGTATGGGAAGTTTGATTTTATTCTGGCAGATTTAGGGGTAAGTTCCATGCAAATTGATAATCCGGAGCGTGGGTTCTCATACAAAACAGATGCGCCGCTTGATTTGCGTCTGAATCCAAACGAGGGTGTTTCGGCAGCACAGCGTCTGGAGGAGCTGACCAAAGATGAATTTATCAGTTTGATGGTTGAAAATTCCGATGAACCTTATGCAGAGGAAATTGCCGGAGTGGTATGGGAAAAACGTCGTCGTAAAGAGAAGATAGAGACTACCTTTCAGTTGAGGGAAGCAATTGAAAAAGCACTTGAAAAGGTTCCGCAGGCAGAACGAAAGCAGGCGGTAAAAAAATCTTGTCAAAGAGTTTTTCAGGCACTTCGAATTGAGGTAAACAGTGAGTTTGAAGTACTGTATGAATTTTTGACGAAATTACCTCATGTACTTAATCCGGGCGGAAGAGTTGCGATTCTTACTTTTCATTCCGGAGAGGACAGAATGGTAAAGAAAATAATGAAAGAAATGTATAGTGAGGGGATGTATGTTCAAATCAGTAAGGATGTAACCAGGCCGTCACAGCAGGAGTGTATCCGCAATCCGAGAGCTGCATCAACGAAGCTTAGGTGGGCAATAAAAGCTGAATAAAAACGGAGGCAGTTATGAAAATAGAATCTCTGAAAATCAAAAATTACAAATTCATACGAGAACTGGAGATTAAGCAGTTAGAGGATGCCTGTATTTTTATCGGGCGTAACAGTGTTGGTAAAACAGCTATTCTGGATGCCATTCTAACCGCATGCGGACAAAAAGAAGTATTACCGAAACATTTTAATGAATTAAGTAATAATATAGAGATTAGCGTAAGATTGTCGATATCAGAATCGGACCTGCAACTTTTGCATTGTCAGGGAGTTTTGAACCGCTACAAGAAGTACGATCTTTTTTATCAGGATTTTTGTGAGAAATTTCCTTCTTTTAACGCTGGACAAATTACTTTCACTTTTGTTGCCAATAAGGAAGGGAAGATTCGTTATAGCGATGGTGTAAAAAAAGATAATGAATTCATTCCGATGATTTTACCCAAAATTTATTATATCGATCATCGTAGAGACATTGATGAGATTGAGAATGATATTCTGCGTACCGGCATTCGTGAAAAAACAGTAACGCGGATGGCGGAGAATCAGTGTATGTTTGATGAAAGCAAGCGCTGTAATACGTGTTTTCAGTGTATCGGTAAAATTGAAAAGAAATCTGTTTCTCAATTGTCTATTTTTGAAACGGAAAAGCTTTTGGAGTATAAAGTACTTCATGCGGATACGGATGCTTTCATGGAACGGATGAATCAGTGTTTTCGCAGAAATTCCGGCTTAAAGGATCGGTTGGTTACGCAAATGAATGTTGATTTATCGCAGCTTATGGATGTGGAAGTTGTGCGTTACAGGGAAGCAAGTGACATGAGTGAGTCCATTCATGATATGAGTGAAGGAATGAAGAGTATTTATATTCTTTCACTTTTGGAAGCATATATGCAAGAGGAGGAAAAAATCCCATGTATTATCATGATAGAAGATCCGGAGCTTTTCCTGCATCCGGAATTGCAAAAGACTGCGAGTGAGACGCTCTACAAACTGTCTGAGAAGAATCAGGTTATTTTTTCAACACATTCACCTACCATGATTTTTAACTTCAGCAAAAAACATATTAAGCAGGTACAGCTGGATGCGCAAGGAAATCCGGTGATTCGTGAGCACAATGATATCGGAAGAATTCTGGATGATTTGGGATTTAGCGCAAACGATTTCATGAATGTAAGTTTTGTGTTCATTGTGGAAGGAAAACAGGATAGAAACCGATTACCGTTGTTACTGAATAAGTACTATTCAGAGGTCTATGACAAGGATGGAGAGTTACAGCGTATTGCAATTGTAGCAACCAACAGTTGTACGAATATCAGAACCTATGCAAATTTGAAATATATGAACCAGCTATATTTAAAAGATCATTTTCTGATGATTCGGGATGGTGACGGCAAGGATGCGAAGGAGCTTAAGCGTCAGTTGTGTTCCTATTATGCCGAACGCGAAAAGCAGGACGCCGGGGCACTCCCGCGCGTGCAGGAAAAAAATGTTCTGATTTTGAAGTATTATTCCTTTGAGAATTATTTTTTGAATCCTGTCGTGATGGCACAGATTGGTGTGGTTGAGAGTGAGGAAGAATTTTATGATATTCTTTTTGCGAAGTATAAGCAGTATCTTCATAAAATTAAGAGTTTTGTGAGGATGCGTGAAAAGACGGGAATTGTAATTCAGACCAAAGAGGATATCAAAAAACATCTTGAAACCATTCTGATTTATGGAAGAGGTCATAATCTGTTTGATATATTTTATGGGCGTTTCCGCGGGGAGAAAGAGCGGGAAATTCTGCAGAGATATATTGATGTGGCAGACCGTGATACTTTTAAAGATATTTTGGATACAATTGATTCGTTTATGTTTTTTGACAGCAGGAAGATTGAGAAGAATAAGTGATGAATATATCAAAGGCGAATAAGGGGTATTTATTCGTCTTTCAACATCTGCTCTACAATTTTCGTAGCACACTGAATCATTTTAGGACAAGTGCTTTGGAATAAAGACAATTCTTTAATTTTAATCATATCTTCCGGATTGGATACATCATATCCCAGCAATTCTCTGCATACAACCGTTCCGTTTTGGGCGATAAAACGCTCCATGAATTCTTCCGCCCTTTTATACGCAGTTGCTTTCTCGTCCGGGGCATTCATATGAAAATGACCATATTCTAACCCTAAAACCATCAGTGCACCTGCAACAGCACCGCACATTTCGCCCTTTCTGGCACCTCCGCCAAATTGTGTTGCAACCTTAAGTGCCATTTCTTCCGACATACCATAATCAGTTGCGAATGTTGTGAAAACAGCTTGTGAGCAATTAAATCCATTTTTAAAATAGTTAGCGGATTTTTCAATTTTACTTTCTGATTGTAGTGATTCTTCAAATCCAAATTCTTTATTCATGTTTCTTCTCCTCCAATTTTAAGCAGGCTTCGTTATATAATTTCAGAGCCTCGATTACTTGTTCCTGTTTGTCGGATGGAATTTGTTCAAATACATCCTTAAATTTCAGATACATATCATGTTCTATCTTTTCAAATCGTTCCAAACCTTTAGGTAATAAATGCAGCGTAACAAAACGTCTGTCTTCTTTGGATGGGTTTCGTTCTACAAAATCCATTTGAACCAATTCCTCTATTGAACGGCTAACGCCACTTTTATCCATGTGAAGAATATCGGCTAATTCTTTCACTGAAATTCCGGGCTTTCGACCAATTTCTACTACTAGAAAGCATTGTGTTTTATTTATTCCGCAACAGCAACAGTCTGAATTGTTCATAGAGCTAAGATGACATTCCAATTGTCTTGTATATTCTCGAAATTGTTTGATGAAATCCATGTTTATGATGACTCCTTTTTTTGGTTAGTTTATTGTAAAATATATAGTTGCAAATGTCAACTGTTTGTTTTGGCAACTATAAGAAGCAAGGGGTTTTTTTGAGTTTACTTTAGATTACGGAAATAAGATTTGACAAAATGTAAAATATATTTGACAAAATGTAAAGAGGGTGTTATTATATGTTTGTAAGATACAAAAATCAAGATTTTTCAAACCGGTATTACAAAGAAATGGAGGAAAAGAATATGTCAAACGAGAATAAGAGATTTGAGGTAACAAGTCATCAGGGAACGATTAAGCGAGTTGAGGTGTTGGTGGATAAGGAAACAGGCGTGAACTATTTGTTTTGTGCGGATGGTAATGCCGGAGGACTGACTGTTATGGTTGATGCAGAAGGCAAACCGATTGTAACAAAGTAAATCCGGGACCGCATAGTTAGAAAGGGATTTTAAGGATATGAAGAAAAAAATAATTTTGATCCTGATATGCGTTTTTTTAGCTTTGATTGTTATTGCATCGCTGATAGGGTTTTGGAATATTAAATGTAAAGATACAGAATCCAAGGGTGGAGCATTTGATGTGGTTGGTAAAGTAACTGTGACGGATGGAGTTAGAGACACAACGGGATTTACGAAGGAATTCATAATCGAGGATAGCGGCACTTATTGTTTTTATGTCGAGTGGAATGCACAGGAGGGTCTTATTACCGGAATTAATATTATGGATGAGACCGGCAAAAACATCACTGCTTTTACGGCAGAAAGCATGTATATGGAGACTTTTCCAATGGAATTAAAGGCCGGAACTTATACGGCAGATATTAATTTTCTGACGGATGCTGAGAGTGCGGTTGCGTTTTGCGAAAGTGCTAAGATTGAACAGACAACATCTTTAAAAGAATATGCATACAAAAAGAACGGAACATGGGAAACGACTTATCATGTTTCCTGGAAGGAGTGTATGCAGGAAAATGTTGTTCTTAAAATTTGTTTAGTAGGCGGTTTGCTGTTGGGTGGTCTTGCTACAGTGGTTATTTTAACGTTGACAAAAAAGGGAGAAGAGTTAACAGGGAAGTTTGATGAGCGTCAGGAGATTGCAAGAGGGCGAGCGTTTAAGTACAGTTTTTATACTTTGATGGGTGGTAATATAGTTCTTGCTGTTTTGGATTTATTGGAGATTCAGTTGTTCTCAAGAACAGACGTTTCGATGTTCATCAGTATTTTTATTGCAATAGGAGTTTTCGCATGTACATGCATTTGGAATGATGCGTATTTTGCTCTCAATGAAAAACGTGGAAGTCTGATGGTGATTTTTGCGCTGGTCGGCATTATGAATATTGTGGTTGCAGTGAGAATTATTCTTTCGGGCACATTGATTCAAGAGGGAGCGTTGAGTCAATTCGGCTTAAATCTGCTGGGAGGAATTGTATTCATAGTTATTTTTATCGTGATGTGGCTGAAAAGGATAAAGGAGAGAAAGGAAGAGCAGGAATGAAAAATTTGCGCATGAAATCCGCCCGTGCTGCTCTTGATATGTCGCAGCAGGATTTGGCGGATAAGGTCGGAGTTTCCCGGCAAACCATTAATTCCATAGAGAAGGGAGATTACAATCCGACCATTCATTTGTGTATTGATATATGTAAAGCATTAGGAAAAACGTTAGATGAATTATTTTGGGAAGAGTCCTTTTTATAGGACTCTTCTTTTTGTATTCTTAACCTGTAAAAAACACAGGTATGAAACGTTACGATTAAAAATTTAAACAGGAAAACAATATGGAGGTATTTGTTTATGAAAAAAATAGCATTGGTGGCAGTCATTATTTTAGCAGTATTCTTTGGTGTGACAGGTGTGGTAAGAAGCGCTGAGAATCGTGAAGCTGCAGAGGCTTGCATGCAACGGGAGAATAGCGAAAAGGAATTCGTAGGCGAAGTACGCATGTTACTGACGGAACAGGGGTATGATAATTGTGGCATTAATCTTTCGCGTGTTGGTGACACGGAGCAGGGATGGGAATATACTGTTCGTATTCATCATCACAAGTTGGTTGAGAATGAAGAGAGATGTAAACAGTTAAAACATGAAATAATTATGCTTTCAGATTTGAATGCACGCGAAGGTTTGACGGTAGAATTTTTTTGAGTGGCAGCAAGGATGATAAAAAAGTAATAGTCCGGAAGTTATGGCAAATAGGGAAAGATAAGTGGTTGACACTTTAGGAGGGGTGTGTTATTATCAAGAAAAATGTAATTATTCGGAGGATTTTATGAGAAGCATTGTAAGAATTAAGAATAGAGGTATCTGCTAACTGAATAGTTGCAGTACGGATGAATTGTGTGGATTTGAATTTATGCAAGGAGTCTGTCCTGATTTTTGCCTTACAAAGTGTCTCATATCCGGTTATATATGCTCAGGGAACATGACACGACTGTTTGGTCGTGTTTTTTTGTTACAACGAGGAGTGTTTTGGCGCTGTCTGTTGTCATGTTGTTTGCGTGAGTAAAAGACCATGGATTTATGCTGGGAAGGCGGAAGTCTGTGGCCTTTTTTATATTTTAGCAAGAACGGCAGATAGGTATGAAGTACTATTTGTTGTCAGGTAACCGTAGAGATTTGAGATGGGGTGACAAGAATGAAACAGAATGAAAGAATATTAGAATTTGACAAGATAAAAGAACTCTGGCTTGCACATGCAATGACTGAGAAAGCAAAGAAAAAGATTAAAGAGGCAGAACCGATTCTTGTGGAGCGTGAGCTGACAGCCTGCTTGCGCGAAACAAGTGAAAGTCGTGAGCTGTTGGAAAAGTGCGGAAATCCGCCGCTGGTGGCATTGGAGGGAATGGAAGAAATTCAAATGATTGCTGCGAGGGGGGAATGTTTAAGCCCCTATCAGTTGATGCAGGTAATGAATGCACTTGTGGCAGTACGACGTATGATGGATTATCTGGAGCGCGGTAAAGGATATCAGAATTCGCTGGCATATTACAGCGAGAATCTGAATGAACTTGCTGAACTTAAGAATGAGATTTCTGCAAGTATCTATAACGATGAAGTTTGCGATAAAGCGTCTGCTTATTTGCAAGAGATTCGCAGGGATATTATGCAATGCGAGGACCGTATGCGGGAAAAGGCAGATCAGATGATTCGAAGTAATAAGGAATGCATGTCAGACAGTTTCAGCACAATCCGTAACGGACATATCTGCATTCCGGTGAAAAAAGAATACAAATTCAGAATTCCGGGCAGTGTGATAGATAAATCTTCGACAGGTAATACACTTTTTATTGAGCCGGTCGCATCAGCAAAATATTACGAAGAACTTCAGTTTTTGCGAATTGCAGAAGAGGATGAAGTCAGAAGGATTCTGTATACGCTGACGGTTGCAGTAGATGAGCAGGCTGAAGTGTTGCAGGAAGATATCCGGACGATGGAGAAACTGGATTATGCGTTTTCAAAAGGCAAATTAAGTCTTGATTATGGAGGCATTGAGCCTCAAATTGTACCGGACAGGGTGATTCGATTAACAAATGCCAGACACCCGCTATTGGCGCGTGAAACCTGCGTTCCTTTGCAATTTGAAATCGGGAATGGGGTGCAGGGAATTGTAATCACAGGTCCTAATACAGGAGGTAAAACTGTGGCAATTAAGACTGTGGCGCTTTGTTGTATGATGGCGCAGTGCGGTTTGCACGTTCCCGCTGAACACGCAGAACTCTGCATGTGCAGCAATTTTCTCTGTGACATCGGTGACGGTCAGAATCTGTCCGAGAACCTTTCAACTTTCTCGGCACATATCACGAATGTGCTTGAAATTCTTTCAAAAGTGAATATGCAGAGTCTGGTTATCATGGATGAGCTTGGCTCCGGGACTGACCCGCAGGAAGGAATGGGAATCGCTGTCGCAATTCTCGAAGAGTTGCGTAAAAGCGGGGCACTTTTTCTGGTAACGACACATTATCCGGAGGTAAAGGTCTATGCAGAGAAAAAGGAAGGCATTTTAAATGCAAGAATGACGTTTGATGCCGAGAATTTACAGCCGCTTTATCAGATGATAATCGGTGAGGCCGGTGAGAGTTGTGCATTACACATAGCGAAACGTCTTGGTATGCCGGCTGATATGCTACGTCGTGCGATGCAGGCTGCATATGGAGAAGCCAGTGAGGATTTTCTATCCGATGCACAAACAGATTCTGTGAAAAAAAGTACAGGGCGAATTATCAGAAATAAGTCGGTGAAAAAGAAAAAGCAGATTGCATTTCAGCGCGGTGATAGTGTTATGGTATTACCCGATCGAAAAATCGGAATTGTCTGCCAACCTGCGAATGACAAAGGCGTCCTTCAGGTACAGCTACAGGGTAAGAAAATCTGGATTAATTACAAACGTGTAAAACTGCTTGTGGCAGCAGAGCAACTCTACCCGGAGGATTATGATTTTTCCATTGTCTTTGACAGTGTGGCAACCCGCAAACTGCGGCATGACATGGAACGTAAGTATGTGGAAGGCGCAATACTTGAATATGAGGATTGAGGAACGTAGAAGGAGATGCAAATGACTTATTTAGAAAAAATTGAATATAGAGAATTTAGAATGGAACTTTAAGAATCTTCTATGGTGGTTCGAATTATCTGGGGAATTTTTTCTTGCAAAGGAAAATAGTCGCATAAATGAGACGCGAAAGCGGTGCAAGTGAAACACTTGATTCTTTTTTGAAAAACACTCTTGCAATAAAATAAGGTCGAGCGTATAATACAGAACAATATACTAAAAATGACGGAGGAATCGCACAGTTATTAGGGATGTATTCAAAATGTCAAGTAAAAGTAGTTTGCACATGATAAAATAATCAAAAAAAGGAGTGTGGAAAAATGGAAATTATCAGAGGAAAAATTGATTGTACACCGGAAGAGATTGGATTTGACGGCAGCAGACTGGATGTGTTACATAAACATTTGCAGAAGCTGATGGACAAGGAAATTATTTTTGGTGCCGAATATACCATTTCTTATAAAGGAAAAATCATCGCGAATAACAGCATGGGAAGACGTAGCGGTCTGACGCAGGATAAGATGCTCCCGGATACTGTTTTTGGGATTGCATCCATTACCAAACCGATTACAACGGTTGCGCTTTTGCAGTTGGTAGAGGATGGTCTGATTCGTTTGGATACCGATGTCTCCTCTATATTACCGCAGTTTTCAAAGCCGCCTTTTGACAAGATTAAGATTCATCATTTGCTGACACATACATCGGGAATCAGTCCGGATGAAGGATGTTTTCCCGATATTGCACCCAAAACAGCGTGGCGTCTTATTCATGAAGGTTCTAAGCTATGGGACAAAGAAGGAGAATTTGACTGGGTGGCAGCAGGAATATCCGCCGGCTTGCGTGGTGAAGTCGGAACTGCATGGCAGTACAGTTCGTTTGGTTTTGCACTTGTTGGCGAGATTATTTCCAAAGTGAGCGGTCAGTTTGCGAACGACTACATTATGGATAAAGTAATTAAGCCGCTCGGAATGGCGGATACAGCATTTACACCAAGCGTAGAAATGGCGAAACGTGCCTTTGTGAAAGATGAGAGAGACCAAAAGTATTTCGATGATATCATTGCCGGACGTCCTGACGAAGATGCAGGAACAATCTGGGAAAAGATTCCTTCAACAGGTGGCGGTTTGTGTTCTACAACCAATGATTTGATCCGGTTTGCACATATGATGCTCGGAAACGGCAGAGTAGGTGATGTCAGAATTCTTGGAAGAAAGAGCGTGGAGAAGATGACGACCAGACAGCTTCATAACGTGCCTGATTATTGCTGGAATGCAAATGAGCCGGACAGAGGATATGGTTTGGGATTTGATATGCGTGAGGGATATGCACATACTTATTCGACAGGAACCTATATGCATGAAGGCTGGGGAACCTGCTCTCTGGATATTGATCCGAAAGAGCAATTGGCGGTGGCATGGTTTACTCCTTTTGATAAGGTGGAATGGGTGCCTGAGCCGCTCTATAATGTACAGAATATCATTTGGTCAGGATTGATTTAGGAGTGGAAACAGTCCCGGATGAGGTAACAGGATGAGATTGATAAAACATAAGTTTGAAGAATGTAAAGCGGTAGCCTTTGTGACTTACAAGGAATGGAGTGCTTACCGCACACATTCTTTGGTTTCGGTTTTTGTGGGACCGGTTTATTTTATTGTTCAATATTTTATATGGATGGCTGTATACGGAGGAGAAGAGAGTCTGGCAGGGATGGAATTCTCGCAGATTGTCTGCTATTTTGGCGCGGCGGCACTGATTGGTTATCTGACGATGGATTTTGCGGATTGGAATTTGCAGATGTTAGTCAGAACGGGTAAATTTTTGACCTTTGCCATGCGGCCGATGCATCATCGTTTTTTTGCATTGTCACAAAAAATCGGGCACAGAATATTGGGATTTTTCTTTGAATTTTTACCTTGTATCCTGATTTTCCTTTTTGTTTTCAGAATTGATATTTTGCCGGTAAATTGGTTGTGGACAAGCCTTTCCGTCATACTGGCATTTTTCATGAATTTTTACGTGAATTACTGTCTTGGCATGACGGCATTTTTTCTGGTAAAAGCAAACGGAGTAAGAGTTGTTTATCAGTTATTGGCACAGATTTTTTCAGGTGCACTGATTCCACTTCATTTCTTTCCGGGAATGATGCAGTATGTGATGTTGATTTTACCGTTTCAGTATACGAATTATATACCTGCCATGGTGTGGACCGGAAGCGAAAGCATCGGTGTCCTTGGAATTACTGCACCGCAGGCGGTTTTGATGCAGGCGGTCGCGGTTGTACTCATGTATTTGGTGAGTGAGATTTTGTACCGTTGTTCCATGAAGCGCTTTACCGCGGTGGGGGCATAACAGATACAATGAAAAGTTCTTTGGTAATTATGAAAAGAGGTAGATTGTGAAGTATATAAAAATTTACGGAATCTGCTTACGGACAGCCTTTTCGCAGGCAGTTGCGTATCGGGCAGATTTCCTGATGGGTAGCTTGATTACGCTCTTATCAAACATTTTGTTTCCGTTGGTTACGGTATTGATTTATTCCAACGGTGCCAGTTTTCCCGGTTGGTCGATGTGGGAAGTGCTGTTGATTCAGTCGGTATATTCTATGTCGATGGGGCTCTCCTCCATGGTGTTAAGCAGTGTTTTGTGGGTAACAATGGACCACATAAGAGAAGGCAGCTTTGAAACGGTTTTGTTAAAACCCATATCGCCGCTCTTTTTTATCATGGCATCCAATTGTGATGTGAAAAGCATAAGTCTTGTGCTTGGCGGAATTGTTATGGCCGGAATTTCAGCGTATCATACGGGAATCAAAGGTTTTGGCGCACTTGTTTCATTTGTGATTCTGTTTGTTGCCGGCTTTATGGTAATGTGCGGAATGAATTTGATTATGGCGGCCATTAGTTTTAAGTGGGTAGGGAATTCCAGAATTCCTGAAATTTTTGACAGCATCAGCAATTTCGGAAAATATCCAATGCAGATTTTTCCGCAAGCGCTTCAAATATTGTCGGCACTCATTATCCCGGTTGCAATGATTGGTTTTTTCCCGGCATCAGCCCTTCTTGGCCGCGTGGACGGGAGAGTCTTTTGGTGTGTAATTCCCTGCGTGCTGTTTTTGGGATTCGGGATCTGGTTATATAATAAAATGATTTTGCTTTATGAAGGCGTTGGAGGTTGAAAATGTCAATGATTACGGTAAAAAATCTGGTGAAGTCTTATTCCACATACAAGCGTGGCAGCGGGCTTGGTGAGACAATCATAAGTTTTTTTAAAAGACAACGTGTAGATATTAATGCGGTAAATGATATTTCTTTTGAAATTGAAAAAGGTTGTATTTGCGGAATTTTAGGACCGAATGGTGCCGGTAAATCGACTACCATCAAGATGCTTTGCGGTGCACTTTATCCTACAAGCGGTAAGCTTGATGTAATGGGATTTTCGCCCGCGAAGGACAGGGTGAAATATGTGCATAAAGTAGGTGCGGTATTCGGGCAGAAGTCCCAGCTTATTTGGGATATTCCTCCCATTGACAGTTTTGCGATGAACAAGGCGATTTATGACATTCCCAAAGAGGACTATGAAAAGCGTCTGAAAGAAATGACGGAGCTTTTTGAAATTGAAGAGGTAATTCATAAACCGACGCGAGTACTTTCTCTGGGCGAGAGAATGAAGTGCGAGTTCGTTATGGCAATGCTGCATCAGCCGGAAATCGTTTTTCTGGATGAACCTACGATTGGTCTGGATGTTATTGCCAAAGCAAAAATCAGGGAAGTAATTGCAGAGATGAATCGCAAAGGAACCACTTTTATCTTAACAACGCATGATTTGGAAGATGTGGAACAGCTTGCTCACAAGGTCATCATTATCAACCATGGTAAAAAGGTATTTGATGACAGTCTTCAGGCTTTGAAATCAACGTTGGGAAATAAAAAGATTATTACGCTTTCTTTGACCAAACCGTTTAAAGGAGACACATTGGGCGGTGCGAAGGTAATACGCGGCGACAATCCGTTTGAGATTTCACTGGAAGCGGACTTGGATAAACAGGGAATCAGGGAGCTACTGAGTAACTTGAATGAAACCGTTCATTTTGCGGATATTTCCATAAAGGAATTACCGATGGATATGATTATTACGAGAATCTATAATGAATAAAAGTGATTTCTTTTTACTTCATGGGATGGTCGTGTGTTTACTACAGAATGAAATACCGAAACAGGAGATTTGAACATATGGCAAATACAATTGCACATCTTGCGGTAGCCAAGGAATTGATAGAACATAAAAAGGATTTGATTGAGAATGAGAAAGCTTTTTATTTAGGCGTGTTGGCCCCGGATACAATTGCCGGTAAAAAAGATGCGACGAAAGCAGATAAAAAAAGAGTGCATCTGCGCGAGGGAATCCGCGATGCGCAGTGGCTGGAAGTCGACAATATGGAGCTTTTTACAGACCGCATAAAAGAGTTTGTGCGGAAGTATATTACAGACGAAGCGGATGCAAACCAGCGCGATTTTAACGTTGGGTATCTGGTGCATCTTTTGACAGATAAATGTAACCATATGACGATGCGCCAGAAATTACTGCTGAAGGCTTACGAGAGGGATCTGACATCCTCAGACCGCGAGTTTTATCTGATGTGCGTAAATGATTTGGAAGCGCTGGATGCGTACCTGCTTGAAAAGTACCCGGAACTTGGGGGATTGTTTGAAGAAATCAGAGCGGATGGCGCTTTGTGGTGTCTGCCCGGTCTGATTGAGAAAGAGTACATAGACGGTGCCATGTGGTGGTGGAGCAATTGCTATTTGCCGGGAATTGCGAAGCGGGAGCTTTTGTATGTTAAGACAGAGGACATAGAGGATTTCATTCCTTTCAGCGTGCATTGGATTCTTGATGAACTGGAGCAATTGTTGCGGTAGAAATTGATAATATTAAATGAGGTGATTCGGATGGAAACAGGAAATACAAATTTCGGACAAAGTGTAACAGCTGTTGTGATAAATGATAATAAAGTGCTTCTGGCTCGTCATACTTACGGAGGCGGAAAAGGCCTTTTGATTGTACCGGGGGGCTATGTGAATGTTGGAGAAACGCCACAGGATGCGGTGATTCGTGAATATTTGGAGGAAACGAAGGTGACGGTGAAACCGCTGGATGTAATCGGGGTGCGCTTCAATATGCGTGACTGGTATATCGCTTTTCGTGCGGAATACGTATCCGGTGAAGCAACTTCGGATCATGACGAGAACAGCGAAGTGCTTTGGCTGGATGTTGAAGAAGCATTGGCGCGTGATGATGTACCGGAGCTTACAAAGAAGCTGATTGAGAGTGCGTTGTACGGAAGCGTTGGCCTTCATAAAGAAGAATATAACGGCAGTACCAAGAACGGACCGTATTCGTTGTACTGTTTGTAAATATAAAGGGGATACGGATGAAAATAAAAGAATGCACAAATCAGGATATTGCGCAATTGGCGTTGATGAATAAACATCTGATTGAGGATGAAAATAGTTCAAACCCCATGAATTTTGCAGAACTGGAAAATCGAATGAGAGGGTTTTTAGACGAAGAATATAAGGCATATTTTTTTCTTGAGGATGAAAGAGTGCTTGGCTATGCGTTAGTGAAACATACGGTAAAACCGCTGTATTTGAGGCAGTTTTACATAGAAAGAGAATATAGGCGTAGGCATTGCGGAAAGCAGGCGTTTGCGTTGCTTTTAGAATATATAAAAGAAGATGTGATTGATATTGATGTACTGCCTTGGAATGAAGGCGGGCGGCTGTTTTGGCAAAGTTGCGGGTTTGAAGAAACATGTATATCAATGCGATTTCAGAGATAAGAAAAGGAAGAATTATTTTATGATAGGCAAAACTGTTAAAGTGATTGTGGACAGGCCGCTCGGCACATATCATCCGAAGCATAAGGATATCTTTTATACCCTTAATTATGGTTATGTGGAAGATGTCATGGCGCCGGACGGTGAAGAACAGGATGTATATATATTGGGCGTGGATAAGCCGGTAAAAGAATTTGAAGGAAGAATTATCGCAATCATTCACAGATATGATGATGTGGAAGAGAAGTGGGTGGTTGCACCCGAGAATGTCTCTTTTACAAGAGAAGAGATTATGGAGAAAGTAGCTTTTCAGGAAAAGTACTTTCAATCGGAGGTTAGAATGGCAGAGAAGGAGCCAAATATGGATAATTACATAGATGAAAGAGACTATCAATTGCTCGAAGGGGATAAGTATACCTTCTTCGTATTAAGACGTATCATGGACAAACCATGCAAATTGCTGTTATCCGACCATGAGCGATGCATCATTTGTTTTTCGACGGAGCCGTTTCCGACCTGGATTTGGACGGCAGAGGATATAACGGAAGCGGAAATGGAAAATGCATATGAGCATTTGGTACGGAACAATCTGATGGACCGGAAGCATACGTTTAATGTGAAATATGAACTCGCAGAGTATTTGATCAAAAGGGCAAAGCAGGATGACATTGACTTAAAGATTCAGACCAACATGTTCGCATATGACTGTCCGCATCCGATTGCACCAAGCGATATGGCGGAGGGCGAGATATATAAATGCGAGGGAAAGGACAGGGAAGAACTGGCTGAATTTGCAGAGATGTTTCATGAGGAAACAGGTAGAGACCGTATGGACAAAGAAGGGTGCTTAAAGTATGCTCAGATGAAGATTGCAGACGGACGGACATTCTTCTGGAAGGATGCACAGGGAAATCATGTGGCGTCATGTACCTACGACAGAAACGGAGACATGGCAAGTGTCGGATTGGTATATACACGACCGGAATACCGTAGAAAACACTACGGCGAGAATCTGGTATATCAGGTCACCAAAATAGTTGAGGCACAGGGTTGTGTTCCGATGCTTTATACGGATGCGGATTATGTTGCATCAAACGCCTGCTATGAAAAAATCGGATATATTTTTCGCGGAAAATTATGTATGGTTGGGTAATTTTTTATTTCATAGAAATTTCCTGTGAAGTAAAAAATTTCTATGAACACCTCGCGAATCGGAATACAAAGGAGACACAGTATGGAAGATAAAAAATTATACATTTTAGCAGGGTATGATGACGCGACAGAGGAGCAGCTGGCAGGTCTTCGGAAGAAATTGTATGAGGCAGGTTTTGTGGGAAAAGAAACCAAGAATATTCCCATGCATATCACACTGGGGTCATTTCCGATAGATCGGGAAGAGGAGCTGAAAGCAGATTTACAAAGGATTGCGGCTGAAA
>JAZSCW010000010.1:0-3492 GCA_045530835.1 Lachnospiraceae bacterium
ACTATCAGGCAACTGTAACCTGCAACTGTGGCAACACATTTGTAACCGGATCTACTAAGAAGGATATTCACGTGGAAGTTTGCTCCAAGTGCCATTCTTTCTACACAGGTCAGCAGAAGGCTACACAGGCTCGTGGACGTATCGATAAGTTCAACAAGAAGTATGGTGTAGAAAGCAAATAAAGCGACATGAAAGGTTGAGGTAGTCAAATATCTCAACCTTATTTTTCGTTTTATGCTTGAAAATATAGTTCCCTGCAGGTTTTAGATATCTTGGGAGTGGAGGTTTCCGCTATGGGAAAGAAGAATAAGAAATGTTATTCCGGTATAGGTGGTCAGGCTGTTATGGAAGGAATTATGATGCGAAACAAGAATCGCTATTCCATTGCTGTCCGCAAGCCGGATCAGACAATAGAGATACAGACCGGAGATTGTAAGCAGACAACGAGCATTTGGAGCAAGATTCCTTTTGTTAGGGGTGTTTATAATTTTATAGATTCATTAACCATCGGTATTAAGGCAATGAGTTATTCTGCGGAGTTTTATGCGGAGGGTGATGAAGAGACGGCATTTGATCGTTTTTTAATCAAAATATTCGGAGAAAAGGCTGAAAAAGTGATTGTTGGTATAACTGTTGCTTTTGGTTTGTTGCTTGCAGTTGCATTGTTTTTTGTTTTGCCGTGGTTCTTATCCGCCCTGTTAGAGCGTTTTATCAGTAATTCATCTTTGATTGCAATTTTCGAAGGTGTAATCCGTATGGCTATCTTTATTTTTTATGTGCTTGGGATTTCATTGATGAAAGATATTCGGCGTGTGTTTATGTATCATGGTGCGGAACATAAATGTATAAACTGTCTTGAGGATGGAAAGAGTCTGAATGTAAAGAATGTTATGAAAAGTTCACGCATGCATAAGCGTTGCGGAACCAGCTTTTTGCTGATTGTTATGGTAATCAGTATCATTTTGTTTTTCTTTATCCGGGTAGATGCAGCTTGGATGCGTCTGGTAATACGTATTGCACTGGTTCCGGTAATTGCCGGAATTTCATATGAGATTTTGCAACTGGCAGGAAAGTTTGATAACTGGTTTATTAATCTTATTTCAGCTCCCGGTGTTGCATTACAGTTGTTAACAACAAGAGAGCCGGATGAGGAAATGGTAGAGGTTGCTATCAAGTCAATAGAGGCTGTTTTTGACTGGAAGACGTATTTGAAAGAACATTTCGAGTATGACTCAAGTGAAGAAGGGTGGCTGGATGAAGAAGATGATGAAACGGAAATATTTGAGCCAACACATCAAAAAGTAAAGGCGACTGTTATTGTAGAACCGCAAGTGGAAGCAGAGGTTACGGAGGAGGTCGAGGCTTCTGCCGAAGAGTTGAATCGTTTGCTGGATGGTTTTACAGGGAAGATGGATTCGGGTGATGATAAATGACATATCATGAGGCATACCTGTTTGGATGTGAGCAGCTTAAACAGGCACAAATCAAAGAAGCGGGGCTCGATGCACGGCTTCTTTTGGAATTTATATGCAAAACAACCCGTAATGATATGCTGGTATATCCGGACCGGGAGATTACAAGCGGGCAGGAGCAACAGTATCGTGAATTTGTTGCAAGAAGATCCACGCATGAACCGCTCCAATATATAACCGGAGAACAGGATTTCATGGGATTGACTTTTATGACGGACCGTTCCACGCTGATACCCAGGCAAGACACGGAAACGCTTGTTGAAGAAGTGCTTTTACATTTGCATGACGGAATGCATATTCTGGATGTATGTACAGGCTCCGGCTGCATTCTTCTTAGTTTGTTAAGATACAGCAATGATTGTGTCGGTCTGGGATGCGATTTAAATCCCGATGCGGTTTTGCTTGCTCGAAAGAATTGTGAGTTGCTTGGATTGAAAGCGGATTTTGTCCGGAGTGATTTGTTTGAGC
Organism: Lachnospiraceae bacterium; assembly: GCA_045530835.1. Lineage (GTDB taxonomy): Bacteria > Bacillota > Clostridia > Lachnospirales > Lachnospiraceae > UBA3766. Next base: position 1,941 of record JAZSCW010000010.1, read on the forward strand.
AAATTGAAGGTGTTTTTGATATTATTGTATCGAATCCGCCTTATATTGAAACGCGGGTTATAGAGACGCTTGATACGGTTGTGAAGGGCTATGAACCGCATACTGCGCTTGATGGCGGAGAGGACGGATTGGATTTTTATCGGCGTCTGGTTTCTGAAGCAAAGATTTATCTTCGTAAAGAAGGTATGATATTTTTTGAAATCGGATATAATCAGGCTGAGAGTGTAAGTAAGCTTCTTGCAGAAGCCGGATATAGAGATGTTACTGTCAAAAAGGATTTGGCAGGTTTAGACAGGGTTGTTTATGCAACTTATATGGAGGATTAGAGATGTTTGATAAGTTAGAGGATTTGTTGATTCGTTTTGAAGAAATTATGGGTGAATTACAGGAACCCGGTGTAACGGATAATCAGCAACGTTTTCGTCAGCTGATGAAAGAGCAAAGCGATTTAACGCCGATTGTTGAGGCATATAAGGAGTACAAGAAATCCAAGCAGGATATCGAAGACAGTCTCATGATGCTTGAGGAAGAAAGCGACGAAGATATGCGTGAGATGCTCAAGGAAGAACTCAATGATGCAAAGAAACGTGTGGAAGGGCTTGAGCAGGAATTAAAGATTCTTCTTTTGCCTAAGGACCCCAATGATGATAAAAACGTTATCGTGGAAATTCGTGGTGGAGCCGGTGGTGATGAGGCGGCTTTGTTTGCAGCAGAAATGTATCGTCTTTATGTGCATTATGCTGAAAGCCAGCGATGGAAGATTGAGACCATTAATGTGGATGAAATCGGAATCGGTGGTATGAAGGAAGTAGAATTCATGATTTCCGGTCAGGGAGCATATTCCAAGTTGAAATACGAAAGCGGTGTGCATCGTGTACAGCGTGTTCCGGAGACGGAATCAGGCGGTCGTATTCATACTTCAACGATTACTGTTGCGGTGATGCCGGAAGTGGAAGAAGTAGATGTAGTTATTGACGAGAAGGATATTCGTATTGATGTTATGCGTGCGTCGGGTTGTGGTGGTCAGTGTGTCAATACAACAGACTCAGCAGTACGTTTGACACATATGCCTACCGGTATTGTGATTTACTCACAGACTGAGAAATCACAGATTCAGAATAAAGCGAAAGCGTTCGCTTTGCTTCGTGCGAAACTGTATGATTTAGAGCAGCAAAAGCAGCATGATGCTGAAGCAGAACTTCGACGCAGTCAGGTTGGTACGGGTGATCGTTCTGAGAAGATTCGTACGTATAATTTCCCTCAGGGACGTGTTACGGATCACAGAATCGGTCTGACTTTATATAAGCTTGATAAAATTATGAATGGCGATATTCAGGAGATTATCGATGCCTGTATCGCAGCCGATCAGGCTGCAAAATTGGCTAAAATGAACGGATAAGTCATGTATGTAGAACAATAGAGGATTAAAACAAGAAGGCGTTTCGATAGCAATGTCATTTAGTTAAGGAAGGTGGACATCAGCAGTTCTTACCCGTGTGCCCGCCATGCAGGGTGTTCCCACAAACTTTTTTTGAGAATGCGTAGAATGTCT
>JAZSCW010000091.1:0-59551 GCA_045530835.1 Lachnospiraceae bacterium
GTTTTCTTATCTTCTCCGAGACACCATATATTCGGAAGCGGCATTCCGTTAAAAGTGTTATTCTTACAGGTCGTATAAATTGCCATATCGCCAAAAAACAACATATCACCGCGCTGCAATTCTCTCTCAAACGTATACGCACCAATCACATCTCCCGCCAGACAAGTCGGCCCGGCAAGCGTATATGTATAACGCCCCTTGCCCTCCGTATTTCCGCCCAAAACCGGCGGTTGGTACGGCATCTCAATGACATCCGGCATATGGCAGGCAGCACTCGCATCCAAAATTGCAATTTTTACCTCTCCATTGGTTACTACATCCAATACCCGTGTTACCAGGATCCCTGCATTCAGGGCACAGGCCTCGCCCGGTTCAAGATAGACCGTAAGATCCCATCTTTTTTGCATATTTTTGATGGTCATGGCAAGCAATTCTCTCCGGTAATCCGGACGGGTAATATGATGGCCTCCGCCCATGTTCAGCCATTTCATCCGTGGCAAAACATCTGCAAAAAGAGTCTCTACGGCTGCCGCTGTGGTTGCCAGATCGTCTGCATCCTGCTCACAAAGCGTGTGAAAATGCAGCCCGTCCAAAAGAGCAATGCTCTCTTCGTCCATCAGGCGCTCCCACTCTCCGCGCGTTGTCCCAAGGCGGCTTCCGGGCGCACAAGGGTCATATATTGCATGTCCGTCCTGCGTGGAGCATTCCGGATTAATACGAAGCCCCACACTTTTACCGGCACTCTTTGCCTGCGGCCCAAAAAGTTTTAGCTGATTTGGTGAGTTGAACACAATATGGTCGGCATACCGAAGCAGTTCTTCAAACTCATCCTCTCTGTAAGCCGCGCAAAACACATGCACTTCTTTGCCCGGCATTTCCTCAGCACCAAGCCTCGCCTCATATAAGCCACTCGCTTCCGTCCCTGCCAGATATTCTGAGAGAACCGGATAAAAATCATAGTTCGAAAAAGCTTTCTGTGCCAGTAATATCTTACACCCGGTCTCTTTTGCAAACGCACTCAATATTCTGCCGTTTTCCCGTAGGCGCTCTTCCGCAATCACATACGCCGGTGTCGGCATGTTTACAAATAATGTTTCCGCCTCTTTTTCTTTCAGGCAGGCGAATACCTCATCTTCAGTTACAGCCTTCATCGTTTTTCCTCTTTTTTCGTTTCTTATAGCCGGACCTTCCGGACACGATTGGGAACTCTCATTTCTTCGTGCCCCAAACGATTCCACTCACTTCTTAATCTACGAGTTTTGGTTCATTACTCTCTTTATATGGTAAGCCATACTTACCAAGCGCCTCCAAAAACGGATCCGGATCAAATTCTTCCACCGTATAAACCCCCGGCTTATTCCACTTACCGGTCAGTAACATCATAGCTCCACACATTGCAGGTACCCCCGTCGTATAACTGATGGCCTGGCTCTCCACCTCACGATAGCACTCCTGATGATCACAAATGTTATAAATGTAATAGGTTTTATCTTTTCCGTCTTTTTTACCGGTAAAAATACATCCAATGTTGGTTTTACCCTGTGTACGGGGTCCAAGACTTGCCGGATCCGGTAAAAGTTCCTTCAAAAACTTAATCGGCACAATTTCTCTTCCTTCGAACATTACCGGTGTCGTAGAAAGCATTCCGACATTTTCAAGACACTTCATATGGGTCAAATAACTCTGTCCGAATGTCATGAAAAAGCGGATTCTTTTGACCTCCGGAATATTAACTGCAAGCGACTCAATTTCTTCATGATGTAAAAGATACATATCCTTCATTCCGACGCCGTCAAAATCATATTCTCTCTTAATACTCATTGCCGGAATTTCTACCCAATGACCATCCTCCCAATAACTTCCGGGCGCGGATACCTCTCGCAGATTCACTTCCGGATTGAAGTTGGTCGCAAAAGGATAACCATGATCACCTCCGTTGCAATCCAAAATATCAATGGTATCAATGGTATCAAACTCATGTTTTTTCGCATAAGCACAAAATGCCTGTGTCACTCCCGGATCAAATCCGCAACCGAGAAGTGCAGTAAGACCTGCTTTCTCAAATTTTTCCTTATATGCCCACTGCCAGCTGTAATCAAAATATGCTGAGAACCCTTTTTCTTCACATCGTTTCTCATAAATGGCTTTCCATTCCGGCTCCTCAATATCCTCCGGCTCATAATTGGCCGTATCCATATAATTCACACCGCACGCAAGACAAGCATCCATAATGGTCAGATCCTGATACGGCAAGGCAATATTCATAACAAGGTCCGGCTTGTAAGACTGAATCAGGTCGATTACCTCCTCCACGTGGTCTGCATCCACCTGCGCCGTAGTAATCACGGTCTGCGTCTTTCCTTCCAATGCCTTGGCAAGCGCATCACATTTTTCTTTCGTTCTGCTGGCAATGCAAAGTTCCGTGAACACGTCACTTGCCTGGCAGCATTTTCTGATTGCTACAGATGCGACACCGCCGCAACCGATTACTAAAACTCTACTCATATTCTCCATTCTCCTTTTTATCTGTTCAAAATTCTATTTACAAAGTGCTAAAAGAAGCTCCCGTAATACTTTACATGCCGTCGCAGTAGAAGCCCCGCTTGCATCCAACATCGGTGCAAGCTCATTGATATCCGCTGCAACCACATTGGCACGGCAAACTTCTGAAATTGCTTGCAAAAGCTCCGTAAAAGAAACGCCGCCGGCCTCGGGTGTTCCTGTTCCCGGAAAAATACCGGAATCCATACAATCCAGATCAATGGTAAAATACACCGGCACACCGCTTTTCTCCAAAACATCAACACAAGCTTGCAGGCCCGTGAAATCAAACGGATGAAAATCCGTATGGGCTTTGGCAAAAACTGCTTCATCACGGTCAGCACTTCGAATACAAAACTGGTGAATCCGACCGTCCCCCGTCAATTCGTGACACCGGCGCATCACGCATGCATGACTTAATTCCGCCCCCAGATAATCCTTGCGCAAATCCGCATGTGCATCAAAATGGATAATATGCAAATCCGGATATTTTTCAAGTGCTGCCCATACTGCGCCAAGCGTTACCAGATGCTCTCCTCCGATTAAAAGCGGAAATTTGTTGTCTTTCAAAATGATTCCGGCACGCTCCTCAATCTCTTGCAGGGCGGCTTCACTGTTCCCAAAGCATAACTCCAAATCCCCACTGTCCATAATATTGTAATCCGTCAAATCTTTATCCTGATACAGGCTGTAACTTTCCAGCCCGAAACTCTCATGGCGAATTGCTGCCGAACCGAATCTCGCCCCCGGACGGAAACTGGTTGTCGAATCAAACGGTGCGCCAAAAATGACAATATCCGCCTCTTCATATGTACAGTCACAAGCCAGTATGGTCTCTACATTCCTTTCTAACATTCGTCTTTCCCCTTTCCGTTTTCTTCCACTTCCTCAAGCATCCTCTCCAAAAATGCAGGGAGATAAAATGCACCAATATGAAGCTTCGGCGTATAGTACTGTGTCACCAGACCACGTTCCTTCCAGCGCTTTGCGTCGGCATCATCAATCGGATGATATTTTTTACTTGCAAAACCAAACAGCCAGTATCCGGCTGCATACGTCGGAATATGCGCCTGATAAACGCGGCTTATCGGAAAAGTGGCAGCTATCCTTTGGTGACAGCGCTGCATTTCCGCTGCATCATGCTGATAAAAAGGACTTCCCTGCTGATTTACCATAATACCGTCATCGCGCAATGCATTATAACAGATTCCGTAAAATTCTCTTGTGAAATACCCTTCCGACGGTCCGAACGGATCTGTCGAATCAACAATAATCAAATCATACTGATGCGAACAGCGTCTGATGAAGCGCAACGCATTGTCATAATAAATATGCACCCTTTCATCATCCAGACGACATGCATTTTCCGGCAAATACGTCCGGCATGCCTCCAAAACCTGCGGATCCATTTCAACCAAATCTATTTTTTCCACACAGTCATAACGCGCCAGCTCGCGCACGACACCCCCGTCTCCGGCGCCGATTACCAGAACATCCTTTACACACGGATGTACACTCATCGGAACATGGGTAATCATCTCATCATAAATGAACTCATCCCGCTCCGTTAACATGACATTTCCGTCGAGGGCCAGAACACGACCGAATTCCGGCGTATCGAAAATATCAATCTGTTGGTAATCACTCTTTTGTGAATATAAATGCCGCTTCATGCGGATACTGTGTTTAACATCCGGCGTATGAAACTCACTAAACCATAATTCCATCTTATTCCTCCACTAACACGTTCAGATTTCTGATATCGGCATCCTCCGGTCCCGTCATGGAGCAGCCCTTTTCCCGCGCATACTCAATATAGGCAAGAATCTCTTCCGTAATTCTCTCTCCGGGTGCAAGAATGGGAATGCCGGGCGGATAGCACATAACAAACTCGCTGCATACAAGGCCGTGTGTTTTTTCAATCGGAAGACTTTTTTTATTCGCATAAAAGGCTTCCTGCGGACTTTTCACCACCTCCGGCGCAATGTACTCCTGGCTGAGCAGACCGCTGCTGTCACGCTGATAACGTCTTCTGATTTCAGCCAGTGCGCTGACAAGACGCTCCAATTCTCTTGTTCTGTCTCCTATGGAAAGATATGCCAAAATATTTCCGATATCGCCAAACTCTATCTGAATATCATATTCATCCCGCAAAATGTCATAAACCTCAATTCCCGCCAGACCGATATCTCTGGTATGTACACTTAATTTGGTCGGATCGAAATCATAAATGGAATTTCCGTTTATCAGCTCACGTCCAAAGGCATCATATCCCCCAATGGCATTGATTTCTTCCCGTGCATACTCTGCCATCTGTATTACTCCCGCAAAAACCTCTCTGCCCCGTAAGGCAAGGTTTCTGCGGCTGATATCAAGACTCGACATCAGCAAATAGCTTCCCGAAGTTGTCTGTGTCAGATTAATAATCTGTCTTACATGGCCTGCATTCATGTTCGGTCCGATTAAAAGAAGGCTTGACTGTGTCAGACTTCCTCCGCTTTTGTGCATGGAAACCGCAGCCATGTCCGCACCGGCTTCCATCGCAGAAACAGGCATCCCTTCTCCAAAATAGAAATGTGTGCCATGTGCCTCATCCGCAAGACAATACATTCCCGCCTCATGTGCCATCTTTACAATCGCACGTAAATCGCTGCAAATCCCATAGTAAGTCGGATTATTTACAAGCACTGCTTTGGCATCCGGATTTTCCGCAATTGCCTTGGCCACCTGCTCCCGTTGCATTCCGAGAGAAATGCCGAGTCTTCTGTCTACTTCCGGATTGACGTAAACCGGAATCGCACCACACAATACCAACGCATTGATTACGCTTCGATGTACATTTCTTGGCAGTATAATTTTATCCCCTCTTTTGCAGGTAGAAAGTACCATACTTTGCACTGAGCTTGTCGTACCGCCCACCATTAGAAATGCATGCGCTGCGCCAAACGCATCCGCCACCAAATCCTCTGCTTCACCGATTACAGAGACAGGATGACACAGATTATCCAATGGTTTCATACTGTTAACATCTACAGCTACGCATTGTTCACCAAGAAACGCCGTCAATTCGGGGTTTCCTCTTCCATGCTTGTGACCGGGCACATCAAAGGGCACCACACGCATTTTTCGAAATGTTTGTAACGCCTCGTAAACCGGCGCTTTATTCTGATTCAACTTATATTCTCTCATTCCTTTTCCTTTCCGAACACTTTATTGATTTACCAAAATAAAGTTTAATGATACATTAAGAACGATCTTTTCATCCTATGAATTTCCTATAATAGAACAAAGAGTCCGCAAGCGGACTCTCGCGCCGAGCGCGGTCGCGACAGCGACATCTTCCTTGCGCGCGAGTGTGCATCCATCGCGGAACGTTTTTCTATCATATAGGAAAGTTCTTACCGAAAACTTTCCTATACGCTAAAAAAGCAAGTTGCATTCACGCAACTTGCTTAAACATCTGTCTTCGTCAAAAAAAGTATCATCCCTACAACAACACTTTCCACTGCTATTATTGACCGTTTCACAAGTATGCGCAAATACGCATTTTAGGTTATAAAGTAACCAACTTATAAAATTTGAGCTTCTAACTCAATCAATAAGGCGATTGCTCGCCACTCGGCAGTGGACCCGGCTGTCCGTATGGCCTTGACTCCTTCGGAGTGGTCCTGTATTGGAATGATATTCAATCCGAATTGTATTTTAAAATATGACATTTGTTTTGTCAATAAAAAATTTATGTCCCATTAGTATGTTTGGACCGTCCACATCCCTTCATTTCTGTGAAAAGTCAGTTTAATCGGTCGAGTCGAATTACCATCGATGACTTTACATGAGAAATCAATTGTATTGATAAAATTGCAAATTTCATAAGAAGTATCAATTTTGAACGCTTTTCCGTGAATACGAACATACAATGGCTTAATGCGTCCCTGTGCACTAAAAGATGTAATCACAGGCACCACCATAACCGACTCAAGATCAACTGAATTTTTCGATACAATACCAGCCATACTGTAAAACCTCCCCCAAAAAAGTAAATACATTATATCGAACATCTGTTCTGTTGTAAAGTCTTATTTTTACTCTTTTTTGGGTTTCATTTTACATATGGCTTTGCATGCGGAGTCCTGAAATTTTTATTCGCTTTATCCAATCAGGTTGATGCAAAAATAACTGATATATGCAAAAATCCATGCGATTGCAAACTGACCGAATGCAACATACAAGGCCCACTTCATGCCCAGCTCTCTTTTGACGGACGAAATTGCCGCCACACAGGGAGTGTATAAAAGGCTGAATACCAGCAACGCAACCGTTGCCGGCAAGCTAAGGGCCGCTTGAAGTGCCTCTGTGGAGCCGAACAAAACAGACAATGTTGACACCACACTCTCCTTGGCCATAACACCGGAAATCAACGAAGTAACTATACGCCAGTCCCCGCAACCAAAGGGCGCAAAAATCGGAGCAAGCACGCCTGATACCATTGCAAGTATACTGTCATGCGTATCTGCGGCTATAGCAAGCGATGGACTGAATGTCTGCAAAATCCAGATTACAATACTTGCAAGGAATATAATTGTGAAAGCACGTTGCAGGAAATCCTTTGCCTTTTCCCAAAGCAGCCTTGTAACATTTTTAATTCCCAGCATACGATAATTAGGCAACTCCATTACAAAAGGAACGGCCTCGCCGCTAAAAATAACTTTGCGATAAACAAAGGCAACAAGAATTCCGACAATAATACCCAACAGATACAAACCGATGATTACAAGTCCGGCATACTGCGGGAAAAATGCCGCAGCAAAAAAAGTGTAAATCGGTAATTTGGCCGAACAACTCATAAACGGTGTTAACAAAATCGTCATTTTACGGTCACGCTCAGACGGAAGTGTCCTGCTTGCCATAACACCCGGCACCGTACAGCCAAAACCAATCAGCATCGGAACAATACTTCTGCCGGAAAGACCGATTTTTCGAAGCGGTTTATCCATTACAAACGCCACACGGGCCATATATCCGGTGTCTTCCAAAAGTGAAAGGAAGAAAAACAATACAATGATAATAGGCAGGAAACTTAGTACACTTCCTACACCTCCAAAGATACCGTCTATGATCAGGGATGAAACAACTGCGTTGGTGTTCAGACTTGCAAGAAGATTTTCTGTCAAACCTGTCAGGCATGTAATTGCCGTCTCCAACAACCCTTGCAAAAATGGACCAATCAGCCCAAATGTGAGATAAAAAATCGACCCCATAATAGCAATAAACGCAGGTATCGCAGTATATTTACCGGTTAAAATCTTATCAATTCGTCTGCTTCTTGCACTCTCTTTACTCTCCTGCGGACGCACGACCGTCCGGCTGCAAATCTTATGAATAAATGAAAATCTCATATCAGCAATTGCCGCAGTTCTGTCTAAGCCACATTCCTCTTCCATCTGCGCAATAATATGCTCTAACATTTCTTTTTCATTCTGTGCAAGCTTAAGGGCATCAAGAATAATATCATCGCCCTCAATCAACTTATTGGTCGCAAAACGCACCGGAATCTGCGCCGCTTTCGCGTGGTCTTCTATCAAATGCATAATACCGTGAATGCATCTGTGCACAGCACCACCGTGGTCACTTTCATTGCAAAAATCCTTTCTACCGGGACGTTCCTGATACTGTGCTACATGAAGAGCATGACTGATTAACTCATCAATACCTTCATTCTTCGAAGCAGAAATAGGAATTACCGGAATTCCGAGCAACTCCTCCATCTCATTAATATCAATACTGCCGCCGTTTTCCCGTACTTCATCCATCATATTAAGCGCAAGAACCATCGGAACATCAAGCTCCATTAGCTGCATCGTAAGATAAAGGTTTCTTTCAATATTGGTTGCATCCACAATATTGATAATCTCTTTCGGTTTCTCCTGCAAAATAAACTGTCTTGTAACAATTTCTTCATTGCTGTATGGTGACATGGAATAAATACCCGGCAAATCCGTCACAAGTGTATTTGCGTGTTTTCTAATCACACCGTCCTTACGGTCTACTGTAACACCGGGAAAGTTACCAACATGCTGGTTAGCCCCTGTCAATTGATTAAACAGAGTCGTTTTTCCGCAATTCTGGTTTCCCACAAGTGCAAACGTCAGACACTCCCCCTTCGGAAGCGGATTCTCATCTGCCTTCACATGATAACGGCCACCTTCTCCCAGCCCCGGGTGCTCTCTTTTCTTATCTTTCTTCTTTTCTTCTTTACATTCTGAAAGTACATTCTTTTCAGAAGGAGCGTTCCCATTAGAGTCCGCCGCACATTTCACCATAATCTTTCCGGCATCCGCAAGGCGCATTGTTAATTCATATCCATGGACACGCAACTGAATGGGGTCTCCCATTGGGGCAAATTTAACCAAAGTAACCTCCGTTCCCGGAATCACTCCCATATCCAGAATATGCTGTCTTAACGCACCTTCGCCTCCAACTTCTGTTACAAGCGCACTCTCTCCAATCCGCAGTTCGTCTAGTGTCATACTTAACTCCATTTTTCCTATGTATAATTTCTTTTTTCAATTTCATATTATAAAACCTAACTGTCACCTTGGCAACCACCGTACAAAACAAATACAGCCGCAACATGAAAAATACCATGTTTGCAGCTGTATTTATTATAATTATAAAAGATTATTTCATTTGCTTCTTAGAGATTGTAAACTTCTGTGTCAGTTTACCGCCCCATTCCGGTGTGATTCCGTTAATAACAACACTACCTTTGTTTTTACCGGCAGTCACATTCTTACCATAGGACACTTCAAATTCTTCACCTTCGGTCCACTCAGTTAAGCCATACGCAAGAATCTGATCTACGTTCTTTGTCTTCTTTGCACGCTTCACATCAGCGGCATTCGAAGAATAAAATACCCTGACGGAAGGTGTTACACATTCGCCTGTAAAAATCGCCTCTTCTTCATTTACCAAAATATAAAGGTATTTGGATTCGAGTTTTTTCTCATATACCGGAAGCAAAATATCTGCCTTAGTACCCTCATATAAACCATTCGTGCCGGCAGTAATCCGAACCATCGGCGCATCCTGAGGTGTTACCGCATTCTGTGCAACCTTTTCAAAATATGCACGAACCTGTGCCTGTGAAGCATTTACATATTCCACTGTATAATCCGACTTAGCCTTCATGGCCTTAGCACCATCATAAACCTTTACCGTAGGTTTATAAACATACGTATCCTTCTTCTTGGGACTGTACGCAACCGGTGTTATCTCTACACGAATATCTTCATCCGATAAAACACCTGCCAGAATCGTAAATTTCACGGTAAAACTTCCCGTATAATTACCTTTCCCCTTAACCGTAATGACCGGAGCCTTATCTTCATACATGGTAGCAGCTTTTTTGTTATTCTTATAACTGAGGGTATAATCCACATCCTTCTTCAGCTGCTTTCCCGTAGCAGTCACCAAAACAATCTCATCTACCGGTTTTACACCGTTTTTATCGTATACGACCGTAATCTCTTTCATCGATTCAGACCGGATTACCTGTTTTTCATCAGCAATGTTTACTGCACTGATTTTGAACTTTTTGGTAAACTTTCCGGTAAATCCGCCGCTTTCAAGACCTGTGAAAGTAACACTTGCCGTACCCTTGTCAATATTCTTCTGATAAGAAACCGTAAAGTCTTTACCCCACTTTAATTCGCGGGCAGAAGAAGTTCCGGCCAGGTATGTCAACTTCACTTCTTTATCAGAAAGTGTTATTGCAGAACCGTTATATACAACATCCTTCATTCCTGCCACGGTTATATTCTTGGTATTAAATGCTTTACCCGTAATCTTGAAGGTTGCTGTCTTTATACCGCTGTAATCCCCCTTACCCTGAATGGTCAGAGTCGCAGTACCAACCGCATCATTGTTCTTATACTGAACCGTAAAATCTTTATCCTGAATCAGATACTTATCGCCGATTTTCACAAGATAAACATCATCCGGATCTACAACTTCCTTTTTACCGGTGATTGGAGCTTCCAAGCCACCATTGATTACACGGTAATAACACTTTTCTTTTGCATCATAAACCGCCGGAATCAATGTATGCAGCTCTCCGCTAAATGCTACGGATTTGACATCTGCACCGATGATTATGGATGCATTCTTCAGAAGATTCTGTTTTTCGGATACCTTAATCTCCTGTATAATTTTTCCGTTATAGTTACCGATACCCTGTACCGTTAACAGGAAGCTGCCGGTGTATCCCTTCGGAACCTTGGCATCCTTACATACTGTACCTTCTGCGACAGTTCCTCCCTTTTCGTTATAGGCCTGAATGGTCTCTAATGTAAGGGCAAAATCCTTCCCTGCCTTCATTGTCTTAATTACTTTCAGTGAAGAAAAAACGCTCTGTGCCTTAGAAGTACTCTTTGCCAACTGACTCTGATATTTAAAAGTAACATTATCCGCAGGCTGTCCGTTACCGATGGATACCGGTAAAATATTGAAATTCACTGAAATTTTGTCCGTATAATTTCCTTTTCCCGTAATCGTTACATACGGAAGTGATGCATTGAATTCTTCTGTAGCTTTCACATTTCCTGCATTCACATTGGTATTATTCTTATAAGATACCGTATAATCTTTTCCTGATTTCAACAACACATCCCCGTCGTATACCGTCACTACAGGCTTAATAGCCTTGGATGTATACGTCATATCAGGAATCCTTTGTACATAAAAGTTCGTTCCGCTGCGTTGCTTCAACCATTTGGCATACAACGTTACATTACAGGATATAATATCTTTTTCAAAATTCCATTTATTCTTATAAGTGATATCTTTATACCATCCGTCAAATACATACCCTTCAATCTGCGGCATATTCGGTGCATCAATTGTCTCTCCCACAGGTACACCAATTAAGGGAAGAGGAACAACTCCAACTCCACAGGAATCAAATGTAACATCATAGAATACCGGGCTCTCTACAACTCTCAATTCACCTTCTACATAGGTAATATCATAATTGTCACCTGCCTGAGCCCCTGATGGTATAATCCTATAAAGACCGGTCTTAGCCGTGCTCTCAATATCACAGGTAAGTGTAGGCACTGTAAGCAAAGTATCTCCTTCTGCAAGACCGGTGCACGTATACTCATAAGACGCAGGGATGGGTTCATCTATACAAAGAACCACATCCTTTGCAGTAATAACCACCTGACCGTTTGATATCGTAAAGTGTGCCGTTACCCTACCGTTATAATATCCTTCACCCTGTAAAACGATATCCGCTTCTCCGATATGCTTGTTGTTTGAATAAGTTACAATGGAATAATCCGTTCCATTTTTCAAAGTTACCAAATCACCGTCAGAAACAACAATCGGTCTCGGTTCCTGATATCCACCCGTATAAGGATAGGTTTTCTCAGGAAAGCTAACCCATGCCGCATCCAGCTCACGATATACATATACGTATGCACTAATATCACTTCTCACATGGAAAGATTTCGTATCAAACGGTGTAAACGCGATTTTATAACGATTCTCACCAACCTTGGAAAGAACTGTATCTTTGCTGTCAACCCACTGATATGTTCCGTATGCATTTCCCGGCATAGGAAGACTTGCAAGAGTCGTACCGTAAAATGCGTTGAATTTCGGAATTTCCAGTGCAAGAATTTCAAACGTTGTTTCTAAGCCGTCATATGCCACCTTCACGACAACCTTGCCGGCTTTCTCCGTTGTAAATCCGCTAATTTTGACATCACTGTCAGTAAGTTTCGCCGTTTTCTTATTCCGGCGGTTCGTAACGGTTGCATTCTTTACATCCATCTTCTCCCCGAGCAGATAGGTTGTTTTTGGAAGATTTTCTACCAACAACGGAGAAGTTCCTTCTGCAAAAATCTCCAATTCATTCTCTGCAGAATAGGAATTGAGTGATGCTGAAATTTTGGTTGTTCCTACTTTTTTCGCAGTTACACGACCTGCCGAATTAACACTTGCAATATTCTCGTCCGAAGACTTCCATGTCAGTCCTTTATCAACAGGCGCAGTTATGGTTCTGGTCACCTTAGAATCCATCGGACACTTGTAAGAAACTGTCGCATTACAAATTACTTCTGCATTCTCTCCTACAATTAAGAATGGCAAATCCTTATCCGAAATTCCCAAAGACTTAACATAATCTCCATCAAACTCAATGGCAACCGTACAGGAACCTGCTGTTTTATCCTTTGTCGTACCCTGTGTCGAAACGTGAGTCAGTTCCATCGCCACTGCATACGGATACGGAACATACTTCTCTTTACTGTAAAAACAGCCGACACCCACTTGATTATACTTATTGGAAATCATAGAAGTATAATGCCCCGTAACGCCACCTGTCTTATTAATATACGCCTCTTTTTCAGCGTACCATTGTTCAATGGCTGCCATCAATCCGTTATAATTCCATGCAAGATTTTCGGCATAAGATGACACACCGTCTTCCGTTCTCACTGTCCAACAATTTTCACCGTTCGGACGTGTATGACTCAAATATACGGATGCTTCCGAAGCACGTACACGTGCAATGGCTTCCATATCCTCCGACCATTTCAAAGGTTTATAATCCGATGATTTGAATGCCTTGCCGGTATCCGGATTAATGTATCCGTTATCGCACGCTTCTTTACGGATTGCGTTGATTCGTTTCAAAATCGTATCTGCAGACTCCGTATGATACGCTCCCTTCAGTTCCAAAGAAAGGTTTCCGCTGTTTATGGTATCATCAATATCTGATTGCGTTGCATTTTCGCCAGCTTCCGAACGAACAGCCGGCTCACATACAATCCCCTCCAAAACCTCCGTGTGCTCCTCAGATTCTTCATTTTCCTCGGACACTTCAGACTCCTTTGCTTCATCAGACTCGTCCGGTTCCTGTGAAGCATTCTGTGTTGAATCTTCCGTACCTTCCTCGGACGCTTCTTCTGTTACAGCTTCCCTATCTTCCTCAGAGCCTTCTTCCGTGGGGTCCTCCGATATCTCTTCTGAAAATTCCTCCGATATCTCTTCTGAAACTGCTTCCTGTGTATCTTCTGTACTTTCCGCAGGCATTCCCTGCTCTTCTGATTCTTCCGAAACGCCTTCTGTTACTTCTTCAGACAGTTCTTCCGAACTCTCCTCCGACACACTTTCTGCGTTTTCCTGTGTAATTCCTTCCAACGCATACACAGGCATACTCTGTGTCACAATCAAAAAGGACATCAGGATTGCAAACAATGTTTTTTTCATCTTTTTCATGAATCGTCACTCCTTTTTCTTAAACAACTACTATTCCCTTTGGCTTGAAGTATATCACTTTGGGTAGTTGTTTGGCAACCTCTGACAACTAATTTTAGTATTACTGCTGCCTATTCACACAATATCTAGTCAATAAATCAAAACTCTGTTACATGTTTACGCATCCATTTCGGAAAAAGTGTCCTCTGACAAGTCGGATTCATTCTTTCCTTAATCGCAATGTGGTCGAAAAAAATCTGCCAACAATCCGTAAATATATCTTTTTGCTTCTCTGCCGCCTTCAATTCCTCAAACTCTTCCTCTGTCAGATATCTTATAATCGATTCACGGTCCGCCTGATGAATAACTGCCATCCGATGCACATCGTCTACAATAATCCAATTTTCGGATGGCATACGATCCTCAAAATGCCAGGAAACGGGCACAAGCACTCTGGCTCGAGGTTCAAAATGACCAACCAACAATCCCCCGCCGATTGAAGAAAATCGGAGAAACTCCGGAAACAAATGCTCTTCACGTTTCACCCTTTTACGTATTTCCAGAAACCTTACCACTTCACGATATTGATACATATGCAAAGCTTCCGGCCCATACGCAAACCCCAGTATCATAACCCGGTAAATCGTATCCAGAGCATCCTCCTGCTCCGAAAGAGCGGCATACGAAATTTCCGCATAAAACTGATAGGAAATCTGCGTCTGCAATGCCCTGATTACCTTCTCTACCTTAGCATCATCCCTGTCAACATGAATATAGGTATCAAAAAGAGTGTACTGCTCTATCGGTTCCACAAAAAGCCTGACGTTCTGATGCCCCTTACCGCTTGCCCACGCATCATAAATACAGGAAAACATAGCCTCAATCTCAGGCTCGCAGGTATAGTAAAACATTACATCCTCCTCCTATCCGATTGCACTTCGTTGCTCTGACATGGCAAAATCCCGAAACAGTGACATCTGCTGATAATCTTCCTTATGAATAACCTGCCAATTCTCCTTACGATTATCTGCACTTAGTTGCGCTGTAATATACCGCTCCTCAATCGGAATCTTATACATCATCTTCCCCCCACAGGTAATAAAATAATGGGCTCTTTTCAGCACGACTCCCATCTTCTTGAGCATTTCAAAATTCAGCATACCGTGCCGGCGTGCCTGCACAATTCTCTTAGCACTTGTCGGACCAATTCCCGGTACACGCAAAAGTACATCATACGATGCCTTCATTACTTCCACAGGGAACTGCCCAAGATTCCTGATTGCCCAATCGCATTTGGGATCCAGTGCAGTATGAAAATTCGGCTTTTCCATTGACAAAAGTTCTTCCGCCCGAAAACCGTAAAAACGCAACAACCAGTCTGCCTGATAAAGTCTGTGTTCCCTAAGCAGCGGAGGCGGTGTCCCGATTGGCGGCAGGGCAGCATCCTCATTAAGCGGTACATATGCCGAAAAAAATACCCGCTTCAAATCGTAGGAACGATATAACTGCTGTGTCGTCTTTAACAAATCAAAATCTGATTCCCCGCTCGCACCGATAATCATTTGCGTACTTTGTCCCGCAGGCGCAAACGGTCTTTGCATTTGATCATTCTTACCAATTGACGGCAAAAACGCATTCCTTGTTCTCATGGAATCTTCCAGCTTATCATTATGGAAAATACTGTTCTCCAGATATCTGTTACCGCTGCTTCTCTCCATTCTTGCATCCTTACCGATGGCAAGCCGGTGCGCAGCAATCGTGTCTGTCATTTTCCCCATCGGCTTAAGAATAGTATTAAAATTCTTATTCGGTGCAAGGCGCTCGAGACTCTCTTTCGTCGGCAGTTCCAGATTAATGCTCATACGATCCGCAAGATAGCCCGCCTGCGTCAACATCTCATCCGGTGCCCCCGGAATCGCTTTCAAATGTATGTATCCGTTGAATTTATACTTATTGCGCAAAAGCCATAACGTTTCGCACATCTTCTCCATCGTGTAACCGGGCGAGCGGATAATGCCGGAACTTAAGAACAATCCTTCAATATAATTTCTCCTGTAAAATTCCATCGTCAGTGTACAGATCTCATCCGGTGTGAAAGTCGCCCGCTCCACTTCATTGCTGCAACGGTTGATACAGTATTTACAGTCATACATACAATGATTTGTCATCAGAATTTTCAGAAGAGAAATGCATCGGCCGTCCGCAGCAAAAGAATGACATACTCCTGCAGCGACACTGTTCCCCAGATATCCCTTCTTTCCTTTGCGGTCAACACCGCTTGAAGTACAAGCGACATCATATTTTGCCGCATCTGCCAAAATCGCCAGTTTCTCCTCTATTGTTTTCTCTCTCTGAATTTCATACATGCACTTTATTCCTCCAAAAAGACTTGACTTCGAACAAATGTTTTGTTATGATTATACAAACATATGTTTGTTTTTGCAAGTATTTTTTCAAGAACAAAGAGTCCGCAAGCGGACACTCGCGCTGAGCGCGGTCGCGACAGCGACATCTTCCTTGCGCGCGAGTGTGCATCCATCGCGGAGCATTTTTTATCATATGGGAAAGTTCTTACCGACAACTTTCCCATATGACAAAAAACCAATTACCCCAAAGGGATAATTGGCTTTTAAATCGCTTTAGAAATATAATACTAATCAGTAAACACACTAAATTTAATATCTGTGCAACCGGAGGTATCAACAGTTCCGTACACATACTTTCCGTCATCAGTTCTATTAGTGAATAACACATCATAGTCAGTGTTGCCCTCACGTTGATACCGGATTGCCAAAGATACTGATTCTAATCTTTTTGTACTTAATTTATCCACCGGTATATAGATATCTACCTGCTGCGAATCTGTTTCCAGACTATAAGCATCAAATACCTGCTTTGCATTCTGAAATCCGCGACCGTTCCATTTACTTACATCGTCCATGGTGGTTTTCCGGACCAAAACTTCCTCCTCAGGATTTTGGGTAATCAATATCATATCATCGATTATAGTCTTTTCAAAAGCAACATATTTATCCTCTGCTGCCTTTATACGATATCCGTTAATGTAAATCATATTCTCTTCAACATCAGCATGAATCGGAGAGCCGGCCAGATTATAATAAGGACGCTTAATGGTTTCGTAATGTTCCTTACTGTCATAATCAACCAATAAATAATATGAAATACCGGTTGCCTCGACCACCTGATCCATATCTATTGCAGACACATCCTGATTGATATAGGATACTACCGCTGCCGGAGATACATCTGCCATAACTTCAGATAGATTCTCACCATCGAAGAAGGTACTTATCATACCATCCTCACTCTTATTGAAGGTTCGAAATTTTCCATAACGGATAAAAATATCTTCCGCAGGCACCCCTGTACAATCATGCAGTTTTTGTTTTATAGCGGAAGTAATCTCCCCGAGCTGATAATTATCAAGGCCTTCGGAACTTTCTTCCGTTCCGGAAATATAAACCAAAAACTCTTTTCCGTTATGTTTCATGGTTACATATACGTCCCCTGTTGCATCAGGTGTCAAATCAACTGCATGCTCACCTTTTTTATCACAGTATGAGTCTATGACAGTTGCGTCAAAACCATACTTTTGCTTAATATATTTCAATGCATTGGTTTCGCCCTGCACCTCATACTCCTGCATCACATTTTGTTCTTCTTTCGTATAATTACAGCCGGTAAGAAGAACAGCCGAAAACAGTAAAACCAACAAAATTCCAAAAAATGAAGAACTTCTGTTTTTCATCACAACGTACACCTCCGTCCATGACATTATATTGGTCATTTCCTTACTTTGTTAATTTACCTTACCACAAGTGTAGGTTAACGTTTCCCCGTAAGTTTTCTCGTAAATCTCTTTCCAGATTTCGTAATTTTCACTGCACATTTTTTCTGACGCATGGCGTCTGTCAAGCGTAACATCCGGATAAATAGGCGGCGCAATGTGAATGGTATATTCCTGCACATAAAAGCCGCTTTCATCCTTGATTTCACTGTCCTGCATGGTAATAAAACAAGGCAGCACGGGAACATTATTTTTCACGGCAAATTTGTATGCACCGCTCTTTAACGGCTTAGGCTTACGGTAATTCCACCACATGCTCTGCTCAGGATAGATTAACATGAAATGCCCGGCTTTCAGAACCTTTTCCATGGATACCATGAACTTACGCATGGTCTGCGCATTAGAGCTTAACGGAAATGTATTGCAGTTACGCATCAAAATACCGTAAAAACCGGGGAAATTCGTATAATTCCCTTCACGAATAACACGGAAAAGTTTTCGTTTTCTCCGATGCCCTGCTGCTTCATAGGCAATCTGCATTGCGAAACTGTCATATGCATTGAAATGGTTACAGGTAATAATCGCACCGGTATTCAGGTTCTCATAATGTTCCAGACCTTTGATTTCCTTAATAATCATTTTTTTATCGTCTATCAGGCTGTTCATATAGCGTCTTGCAATGGAATATGCAAATCCTGATTTTATTTTACTGGTGACTTTCTTTCGCATGTAATCAATCTCATTCGGAAGCAGTTCGCGTGTCGGAGGATCTTCTTCCACATCCTCGTCGAAGCGCCCTTCTTTTTCGTAATGTGCAATTTTGTTTAACACAATGATACGTCCGATTTCTTTGCCATTCGCACCTTGAATCAACTTCAGATAATTATCCTCTTTGGAAATCTCGGCCCATGCCATTTCCTCGAGATTAGCAACCGATCTGGCATCACGCTCACGCTCTGCATCCGTGTAATTATTGAGTATTTGTTTGATTTCATCATATACACAGGTTTTCTTCGCATAATTCCAGAACACCTCTGCAAATCGGCAATCGGCATAATGCCATGGTTTTGATACCATAATGTAATGGAAAATGCAGATATCCTCCTTGGCATACTTAATTTCTCCAAAAATCGGTACATTCCATTCTCCCGGCAGATAGCATACCCGATCCTTGCACAAAACATTCAGATAATCTTCGTCCTGCGTCACAATGAAACGATACGTATACAAAAGCTCTTTGAAACGGTTTAATATATTCTCTTCTCTAAAGAGCTCGCAATTTATCAAAAGAATGCCCGCATTGAA
This sequence comes from Lachnospiraceae bacterium, assembly GCA_045530835.1. GTDB lineage: Bacteria > Bacillota > Clostridia > Lachnospirales > Lachnospiraceae > UBA3766. Next base: position 18,917 of record JAZSCW010000091.1, read on the forward strand.
AAATTTATTCCTGTCGATGCCGCATACCGTTTCACAATATGTACCGTATACCTCGGTCTGTACCATTACCTGTTCCACAACAGCTCCAACCAGATTATTCTCTAACTGCATATCATACAAGTTACTGATATCACCCTGTACAATCGTATCGCTGTCAATATAAAGTGCCTTTTCATACTGCGAAAACATTTCCGCAATAAACATACGATAATATGTAGTCATGGAATAGTAGTGTCGTAACGGAAGATTTCCTCCGATTTCATGTACGCGTTCTCTTACATCTTCCAGATATATTTCGAAATTGTCAGTCCTCATTCCCATCAGTCTTTCCTGATTCTCGACAGAAATATCCGTATGCAAAATATGAACATGATATTTTCTGTTTTGATCTGCATTCTGCATCAGGGAATGCAAAGAAACAATTGTAAATCTGACAAACTCATTGTCACATGCATAAAAAACAGGTACAACTTGTTTATTCACCTTTTTATCTCCTCCTCCAATAAATCTTTCTTCTCCAGATATTCATCAAGAATATCATCAAACTGGTGATATTTAAAAACCTTATGCATCTTATCTATATGCCATTGTTTAATGTTGTCCGTATGTGGATATGGCAAATAAAATAAACGCTTTGAAAAATGTCTGACCACTGTATGCTTATGCAAAAACTTCTGGTCATTAAACTTCTGCGCAATCAATTTCTTTTTGGATGTGCTACGGATAATTGCGCTCTGATCCGCAAATACCAGTTTTTTGGTTTTGATAAGACTGCGTGCCTTCTCAAGCAAACCGGTCTCTCTGACTTTGTTCATGTTAAAAAGCAAAACCCCTGCATTAATATATCGCGGATGAATCAAGTATTTTCCGTAATGATCATTCGCCGCTGCATATTCCACATCCGATACGTCAATATTGTAAAGCAAACATACATCATGCTGAAACATTACATCTACATCCAGATAAAGAAGTTTCTCCGGAATATCCTCTACCAAATCGGCCAAGAGCCGAAGCAATGTGTATGGCGAACAATAACACTGCTCATTCGGACAATTCGCAAACTCCTTTTTATATAATTGCGTAACATCCTTCTTTATTACACGATTCTGCGGATTGTACTCTTTTGCCATAGTATCCAGAAACGTAACCATTCTGTCATTGATTGGCTTGTATTCCGGTTTGATTCCTGTTGCGTCCATTGTAAAAATAAAAAAACAAAAGGGGTCTTTGGTCTTCGTCCGTTTCAAAATAGAAAGCATACAGGTCATGACCCCATCTAACACTTTATCATTCCCCGCAAATAAAATATTAATCATTTATCCTCCAATTGTTCCTGTTCTTCCGGCTTATAAATATATTCAATCACTGAAACCGTATTTTCCTTAGCCCGTTCCTTCATTGCCTCATATACCTGATTACGAAGGCTTTCCTTTGGTTCTTCACCCTCTTTCGGGTAAAAAGGCCCATCTACATAGGTCACAATCCTCGGCGTTTTACGCCATTTTCTTTTCTGATACGTATTGGTAAAACAGTAGGTTGCACAGTTTTGTTTTACCGGATAACGAAACGATAACTCCTTAAAAGGCCTGATGTCCGTATAAAAAGGCCATATATGCGCCTCCGGATAAATCGTTACACATCTTCCCTCTTTTATACGTTGCCCAACCGCTTTGGTAAAATTCTTGGCCGCCGCCGGCGTATCCGGCAAAGGCAACGCTCCAAGATATGGTGTGATTTTCCCTAAAAAAGGCATCGAGACATTATTGGGATGCACAATCACAAACGCCTCATGCGGAAGCGACACCATTGTGGGAATCAATGCGTCTGCCAAGAAATGCGTATGGTTTCCGTATAGAAAAAACGGAGTCCCCTTCTGCGGTCTTGCATCCTGTTTCCTTACTATTCTATGCCCGAACCATAGTTTTAAATATAGAGTTGCCAGCGGAATAGCAATTATTCTGTACCAAAATACATGCAAAAACCTGCCATACATTCCATCGCGTACATAGCGATAGTTCTCATCAATCGGAATCGGTTCAATCACAGCATCAGAAAACTCATCATTGTGAACATCTTTATAATATATTATCCTTTTTGCCTTCATGTTTTTATAATACCTCTATTTTAGAGTTTTGTCCACTCTTTTATATGGTTTTTAAAACTATGTGCATTCTCAATTTTTTCCATTCGTATCTATTATTACACGTAAATATAAACTTTTTATAAATTTTTAGGCGTTTTTCTTAATTTTTTTATTTTTTTTTGCTTTTTTTACGCCTGTAAAGGAATAAGAAAAAGAAAAAAGAACGTATTTCTCGAATACGTTCCTTCTCTAAAAGATATTTTATCCGTTAACCCTGATATTTGAAACAGGGCATAAACTCAAGTTTAAAAAGATTTCTCTCATGCAGGCGGTCAATCTTCTGACGAAGTTCTTCATCCTCACAAATTCCTTCGCGAATATATTTGTCCAAAACTTCATATGAAAATCCAAGGTTTTCCTCATCGGTCTTACCGCACAAACCATCGATTGGTACCTTATCCACAAGAACATCGGGAAGCCCCAGTTCTCTTCCGATTGCCTTAACCTCGGTAACCGTAAAGAAGGACATCGGACTGAAATCACCTACACTGTCACCATAGCGGGTAGAATACCCCACCCAGTCTTCGGAAAGGTTACAGGTATTTGCAACACGACCGTTTACACTTTGGCTAACCGCATAAAGCGTAGCCATACGGATACGAGGCGGCAGATTGGTCTTGGCCTGAATACTAAGTTCCAAATCTGTCACAGCATCTTTTACACCATTAATTGCTGCTTCTACATTAATCACATAACTTTTGATTTGAAGATGTTCCACAAGCAGCTTGGACATATCAATATCTGCCTGTACACCGCAAGGCATCAGTACACCGATTACCCGCTCCTTTCCCAAAGCCTCCACACAAAGAGCAGCTACGACAGAGCTGTCTTTACCTCCTGATATTCCTACAACTGCATTGCAATCCGGACCGTTCTTTTCGAAGAACTCCCGAATCCAAGCCACACAGGCTTCTGTTGCTTTCTTCGCATCAAAACTCATATAAAAATTCCCTCCTAATTCTGTCCGTAATATGCATTTGCGCCGTGCTTTCTGTAATAATGCTTGTCCTGCAGTTCCTGTGGTGCAGGCTGGATATCTTTCTGAATGGTCTCTGCGCGGTAAGCCATTTTGGCAACCTCTTCGAGAACCACAGCATTATGCACGGCATCCTGTGCATCTTTTCCCCATGCAAAAGGACCATGATTCTTGCAAAGCACAGCAGGCACCGCCATCGGATCTTTGTTCATGCGCTTGAATTCATTCACAATCAGATGACCGGTGTTTGCCTCATAGGCCTCTTCGATCTCTTCCTTAGTCAGGCATCTCACACAGGGTACCTCACCGTAGATATAATCTGCATGTGTTGTTCCGTAGCAGGGAATACTTCTGCCTGCCTGTGCCCAACTGGTTGCATAGGAAGAGTGGGTATGTACCACACCACCAATTTCAGGAAATGCTTTATACAATTCCAGATGTGTGGCAGTATCTGAAGAAGGATTGTATTTTCCCTCTACTTTATTGCCGTCCAAATCCATTACCACCATATCCTCCGGTGTAAGTTTATCATATTCCACACCGCTTGGTTTAATAACAAACATTCCGCTTTCTCTGTCTATGGCACTTACATTCCCCCAAGTAAACGTAACAAGTCCGTATTGAGGAAGCTCCATATTGGCTTCATATACTTTTTTCTTTAATTCCTCTAACATTTCTCATCCTTTCCGGTTCGTGCTGCTTCTTTTTAATAAAACTTTGGGAAGCTTTTTCGAATCCATAAACATTTCACTTGCGACAAAAAACTTATTTCCAATAATCCACAGCACCGTGTTCAGCTGCAAAACATGCCTTATAGCTTTCGGTAAAAGCATCAAATCCTGCTACATCTGCAGCATCGGGAGCTAAGGTCGTTCCGGTTTGTCCTGCAAAAATTTTATCATTTAAATATGCACTTAAGGTCTCTCCCTGTGCTTTATTCTGCATATATGCCGCAAGCACAGCCATTCCCCACGGTCCACCCTCACTTGCAGTATCCATAACGGTTACAGAAGTATTAAGGGCTGCCGCCAAAAGCTTTTGACCAACTACCGGTGTCTTGAACAAGCCACCATGTCCCATAATGGAATCCACTTTGACACCCTCTTCTTTGATCAGAATATCATTGCCGATTTTGATTGTTGCAAGAGATGACAAAATATGTGTACGCATAAAATTAGCAAGATTAAATTTTGCATCAGGCTTACGCACAAACAACGGACGTCCTTCTGCAAAACCGGTTACAGGTTCTCCTGAAAAATAGTTGAATGAAACCAGACCACCACAGTCTGCATCGCCCTCTAACGCTTTACGATAAAGTGTTCCGTATAACGTATTCATATCAACATCCATACCGAAGGTATCCGCAAAATCTTTGAACAGATTCACCCAGGCATTCAAATCTGAAGTACAGTTATTGCAATGAACCATCGCTACCGGTTTTCCGTCCGGTGTCGTCACCATATCGATTTCTTCATGCACACTGTTTAAATCATTCTCGATTACAATCATGGAAAAAATAGAAGTTCCTGCAGATACATTACCGGTTCCTACTGCTACCGCATTGGTTGCTACCATACCCGTTCCTGCATCCCCCTCCGGCGGACAAAGCGGAATTCCTGCTTCCAGTTTGCCGGATACATCCAAAAGTTTCGCGCCCTCAGGTGTAAGCATACCTGCATTTTCTCCCGCATTAAGACTTTTAGGGAGAATATCCTCTAATTTCCATCCCGTATTTTCGCCTGCGATTAATTCATCAAAGCGTGAAATCATCTTTTGGTTATAGTCACCGGTCTGTGCATCAATCGGGAACATACCGGAAGCATCTCCTACGCCGAGCACCTTTTCACCTGTTAATTTATAATGAACATATCCCGCCAACGTGGTAAAAAATGCGATGTCTTTGACATGCTCTTCTTTATTCAAAATTGCCTGATATAAATGAGAAATGCTCCATCTCTGCGGAATGTTGAAGCCAAGCTCCTCCGTCAACACAGCACTTGACTGCGCCGTAATGGTATTTCTCCAAGTACGGAAGGGTACCAAAAGATTATCTTCTTTATCAAACGCAAGATATCCGTGCATCATGGCAGAAAAGCCGATTGCCGCAAGCTTTGTAATCTCTGCATCATACTTTTCACGTACATCTGCACACAATTTGGTATACGTATCCTGCAAACCACTCCATACTTCCTCTAACGGATAAGTCCAGACACCGTTTTCAAAGTGATTCTCCCACTCATGATAACCACCGGCAAGAACCTCACCTTCTTCATTGATCAATACGCCCTTGATTCTTGTTGAACCAAACTCTATTCCCAGTATTCCCTTTCCAGCTTCCAGATATGCTTTCCAATCCATTCTTTTATTCCGCCGGTCATTTCTCCGGCTCTCCTTTCCGTTCCGTCTTATGGGACTCTCCCACCAGATTATTTTACACCTTTTTAACGTAACAAAAAACGCTCCGGCACGCCTTTTTTAAGCCTGTCGAAGCATCTTTTTCCTCAAAAAGTCGGAATCGGTCATTCTGTCTTCATGAATCTGATAAAAAATCCACCAGACCTACATTCCGTAATCCGCAAGCACACGCGATGCAAGTTCTTCATGCGTCAGTTTCTTCTTTGCCGTAAGCACTTCTTCATCATAAAGAACATACTCTGCAGGCAACGGACGCAAATTGTATTCAGATGCCATAGAGCGACAATATGCACCCGCATTCATAATTGCCAGATAGTCACCGGGACGGATTTCGGGAAGTTCTCTCTGCATCGCAAAGCAGTCACCGGATTCGCAGGTATTTCCATAGACATCATAAACTTTCACTTCACCCTGCGGATTACTCAAATTAACCACATGATGATATGCGCCATACAACACGGGACGAATCAGATGCGGGAATCCGGAATCCGTTCCGACAATCAGACGCCCTTTATTATTTTTGACAGTATTTGCCTGCACTACCATACATGCACTGTCTGCCACCGTAAATTTACCGGGTTCAAAATATAGATTCAGTGCCTTGCCGTATCTCTCACAATGCTCTTTGAAAAGTGTAAGCGCTTTTGCACCAAATTCCTCATAGTCATTTTCTTTCTCATCCGGCTCATACGGCACCTTGAAGCCGCCGCCGAAATCCACAAATTCCAAATCCGGAAAATCTGTCGGATTGATGACGGAAAGAAGATTCTGCATACTTTTGAAAACCTTACCCGTATCAGAAATACCGCTTCCGGTATGTTCATGCACACCCACAATGCGAAGCTTATACTCACGTGCAATTGCAACTGCCTTGTCCACGTCACCAAGCAAAATGCCAAACTTGCTCAAATCGCCACCCGTTGCAACTTTGTCATTTTCTCCGGCAACTACATCCGGATTAATGCGGATACATACATCGCTTCCGGGATATGCCTTACCATATGCCTCCAAACGATAAAGTGAGTCAATGTTAAAAAGAACCCCCTGTTCTTTCACTACCTGCATTTCGGCATCCGTCATATTATTTGCCGTAAAAAGGATGTTTTTGGCATCAAATCCGATTTTGCGCGCCAATATTACCTCTGCCGGACTTACCGTATCAAGACAAAAGCTGTGCTCTTTCATAATACGAAGAATATGCGGATTAAAATTCGCCTTCATAGCATAAAAAATGCGTACACCGTCATACGGAAAACACTTTTTCAAACGTTCATATTTATTGATAATATAATTCATATCATACATATAAAAAGGAGTCTGCACCTTCTCGCAAAACTCTCTCAGTTTAAGGGATTGCATGTAATAATCCCTTCCGTCAAACGTCACAGAATTGTAAAATTCTTTCATATTGCTCCTCCATGTTGTCTGTTACAACACATTCTTTCGCATTCTTTTATCACTTCTATTATGATAGGATTCTTTAATAAGTTCCATATTCCAACATTCTCTCATAACTTCTATATTTTAGCATTCTGTTAAAGATTGTCAATAAAATTCTAACGTAAACCCTCTCCTTAGTTTTTACTTTTTGTTGATTTCATACACATATACTCAAGAGATTTGCGTTGCGCATCCGTTTCGTTTGTCTCTATCAGAATTGTAGCATCCTTGAAATAGTTTTTTTGTAATTCTTCAAACTGTTTCCAATCTATAACGCCTTCTCCTACGGCAAAATGAAGATCATTCTCCCCGTCATTATCATTAATATGCACATGGCGGATATAAACAGAAAGGCTCTTTGCCCAATACTCAATGTCCGTTCCGTAAAGCGAAGCATGCGCATAGTCAAACGCAATGCCGAAATTAGAAACGCCCTGCATCCTGTCGCAAAGCTCTTTCAATTCATCCGGCCTGCGGTCAAACATATTCTCCAGATAAATATTGATATCAGGATACTTTTCACACATACGACCCCAAAATATCAAATTGGCCTCCACCCACCTTTGCCGGTAAGCTTCACCTGTCAATGCAGGATTAATATTTGAATGAAAAATCACCGCACCGGCACCAAGTTCACGCGCAGTACAGATACTCTCTTCGGCACGCTTTTCGGAAATCCTGCGAATCTCATCATCTTCACTAAAAACCAACACATCATGAAAATTCCCATGCATTGTAAGAAGTTGCGGTAATGCATTTTCTTTATACTTTGCAAGCATGGCCGCCTTGCGCTCCGGTTCACGCTGCAATGCCGGCATATAAAAATCATTCACTTCAAATCCAAGATCATATTCCTTAGCCAGCTCAAAACTTTCCTCCAGACGCTCAATATCCGGAATAATCAAATATTTCCCCATCTGTTTCTCTCTCCGTACTATCTCGTCAATCTTATACCGTAAAACTCCGCGCACCAAACGCCCCCTTGCGCAAATCCATCATAACACAAAAAATGAATGTTGTCAGTTATCTCAGACATTTTTTTGCACAGCCTCTCGGGTAGCTTCACACTTTCTGCTTTCATGTTGACAGCAGATGTGATACAATAGGAACAAGAAGGATGGGGTGATTACCATGGGCGCAAACAGATACTTATCTTCGGATGAGCTTTTAGAAAAAATATTCTTTTATATGGAACGTCTCTTTGAAGAAAAAGGGCTTTCTGAGACACTTATGCTGCTCACCGACCTTGGCAAAACACTCGCAAATTCTGATCGTGCAAGCTTTTGGTTCTGGGACCGGAATAACCACGAAACCTGGACGCTGGCCGCTCTTAACAGCAATAAAATTACAGTGCCCGACTCCGTTGGGCTGATTGGGGCGTCACTGCTGAACAACAAAGTAATTCTTGTGAATGATGCATATGCCGACCCACGTTTCAATCCGGCCATCGACCGTAGCTCAGGCTATGTTACCAAATCGATTCTTACACTCCCGATTACAAATTCGGACGGTTTTGTAATCGGAGCTTTTCAGGCAATTAATAAACTTGATTCTGAAGGGAATCCAATTCCTTTTGCACAAGAAGATATCAAACGGCTTTCCCTTGCAACCGCCTTTTGCGGACGTACGCTTGAGTCTCATCTTCTTTATAATGAAGCGCATGAAGATCAACTGACCGGACTCAAAAATCGTCGCGGCCTGTATTCCCATTACGAAAAATATATTGCCCCGACACTGTCTTTCCGTAAATCTTCACTGATTATTTGTGATATCGACCATTTCAAAAAAATCAACGACACCTACGGTCATAATGCCGGTGATGCGGTACTCAGACAAATAGCGCAGACTTTCATGGGATTAATCGGAATAGATGATGGTGTTTATCGTTGGGGCGGCGAGGAATTTATTATCCTTCTTTCGGGCAAGAATGCCTCGGAAGCCGCATCCTTTGCTGAGAATTGCAGGCAAGTGATTGAGCAGTCTGTCTGTATTTATGACGAGGATGAAATCCGGATTACCATGAGCTTTGGTGTTGCAGGACTCGATTCTTCCCTCACAACGGAAGAAAATGTAGAAAAGGCTGACGCAAGACTGTATTATGCCAAGAAACACGGCAGAAATCAGGTTATCTATAAATTGCCGGAACAAAACGTTGATTAATGTACCGGACACAGTCGGCAGCATCAGCCGGATACCTTTTAAGCTTACTTTTTTCTAAGATGAGTATCGTTCATATGCAACTATCAGATTTCCCTTCTGCGTTGTTTTGACGACACCGCAATAATGAAATTTTCCAAAGCCGCGCACGGAGACAATATCGCCTTCTGCGAGCTGACGGCTATGATTTTCCATCAGTCTTCCGTTCAGGAAGACTTTTTTTTCTGCAAAATAATCTGCACACTCCTTGCGACTTAATTTGCATACTTTAGCGATAAAAAGGTCCAGACGTTGCGACGCCACCTGCACCTGTGCTCCCTCAAGATTAGGCGTAACCTCCTCAGGAATTTCCTGTGTCACAAAAGCCCTGACGCTGGTATGTTTAATCCGCGTCAGATTCTCCGAAATATAGTCAGCCATCTTATGGGTACAAATCATATGTGCCTGCTTATCCGCCACCAGAATGTCTCCCACCTCCGTGCGCTCAATTCCAAGATTCATAACCGCCCCCAAGAAATCCCGATGTGTCAAATCATCCGCGAATTTTTTCATAAGCGGTTCTATTTTGAGAACGGCAATCGGAAACGCTTCCTCATATCCCAACTCCTGTGCATTCCCGAATCTAACCATCACACGCGTGGCAGACGAATAACCACCGAACGCCGTATAGGCATCCGGTGGAATTTCTTTTTTCAATACAAGAAGGTCTGAAAACTCCGCTTCGTTCAAAAAACCGGTAAAAGTATAATGACACCCGCGATATGACCTCTCATATAAGTCCATATATCTTTTTTGTAAATCTGTTAACTGATTCATTCAAGCACTCTTTTCTTTTTACATTGCCATAAAAGCATATCTGAGAATAAAAACAATTGCAACAATCAACGTTAACGGCTTGATTTCTTTCACCTTCCAAAGTAAAAGTTTCATCAGACAAAAGGTAATCAGTCCCATTGCAATACCATTGGCAATCGAATAGGTAAAAGGCATGAAGATCACAGTACAAAATGACGGCAAAGCATTGCTGACATCACTGAAATCAACGTCTTTTAACGAGGAAAGCATTCCCATACCAACAAAAATCAATGCAGGAGCCGTAGCAGCTGACGGAACAATTGCAACAAACGGCGCTAACAGGATTGCCCCCACAAACAGAAGTGATGTCGTTAAACTTGTAAGTCCCGTACGACCTCCCGCACCGACACCGGCACTTGATTCTACCATTGTGGTAACCGTAGAAGTTCCAACCAAAGCACCTGCCGCCGTTGATATAGCATCACACATCAATGCCTCTTTCATCCGATGCACTTCTCCGTTTTTGTCCACCAATCCGGCCTGCTTCGCCGCACCAAAAAGTGTTCCGATGGAATCAAACATATTCACAAGTGAAAAGCTGATCACCAGCATCACAACCGTAAAAATCGTTTCAATAAGATTCTCTCCGGAAAATAATCCCGGCACATCAAGCTTAAAGAATGAAACCTCAAAAAAGTCCCTGATTTGTCCCGTAAAATTAAGTTGAAATGCTGACAAACGCGTAACGCCAAGCGGAATACCTACCACCGTTGCCACAAGAATACCTATCAAAATGGACGCTTTAAATTTTTTATAGGATAACACTGCAATTACAACAAGACCGATTAAAGCTACTACACCACCACAGATTGCATTGATTTGTTCAGGTGTAACACCACTTTCACGCCATGCTGCAAAATTAAGCATCGAAACAAGGGTAGAATCGTTCCCTACCACAAGACCGGCATTTTTCAAACCGATAATGGTGATGAAAAGACCAATCCCCGGCGTAATAGCACCTTTGATGCATTGCGGAATCGCACGAATAATTGCTTCACGCAAACCAACTGCCGTAATAAAAATGAACAAAAGACCCGAAAGAAGGACCACAACCAATGCTTCCTGATAGCTATACCCCATTCCCAAAACAACCGTGTAGGCAAAGAAAGCATTCAGTCCCATTCCGGGGGCCTGCGCAAACGGCACCTTAGCATATACCGCACAAAGAAATGTACCTATAAACGCACCCAGGCAAGTTGCAATAAAGACACCATTGTAAATTTTGCCCGCCATGACCGCATCTCCCATAATATTGTACGGATCCGATAAAATCTGCGGATTCAGAATCAGAATATACGCCAGGGTAATAAACGTTGTCAACCCGGCAAGCACCTCTGTTCTGATTGTCGTATTGTACTTGTCCAGTTCAAAAAATTTTTTCAGCATAAAAACCCACTCCCATCATCATTATTGTTATTACTCTTCTTATGCTTTTTTATATTGTACCATAGAATTGAAAAAGTGTGTATCTAATTAAACTGTAATCCAAAAGAATTGAATTGTATATTCATCCACCGCATGCTATGATGATATTGTAATTATTCACGGAAAGGAACCATTTTATTAACTATGAAAAAAATATTATCTTTTCTGATATCCATTTCATCCATCGTTTTGCTTTTTCTTATTTTTGTTCCGATGATTATTTCGTACCTAATCGAAACCTCAGTATGGACACTGATTTTGACCGTTTTATCCTTGGTGCTCTTACTTGTGTTTGCAATATGGCTCTTTGTTGTGCTGGGAATCTACATAGCACACGCTACCAAATGCGAACGGCTTAACTCTAAGCAAAAAGCGGTTTGGATTACCTTATTTGTTGTCTTGAGTCTTTTCGTATTTCCTGTTTACTGGTTTTCCTATATCCGGAATGACTAAAAACTCTATATTTTTAGAATCAAAAAGAGAATGATTCCATCCGCATGCGATGAATTCATTCTCTTTTCTATTCTATACTTTTTTCTTTTTATTTATCTTTTCGAGACAAACCAATGCAATCAACAGGGTCATGGGAAAGACAATCGCGCAGAGCAGTCCCGCCTTCAGGCCATACCCCGGCAGTAGTTTGGAAACCAGGCTCACAAGTTGTGGTCCTGCCGCACATCCCACATCACCCGCAAGTGCCAGCAGTGCAAACATTGCAGTGCCGCCTGCCTTACAAGTTTTGGATGCAATACTAAACGTACCCGGCCAGAAAATTGCAATCGAAAGACCACACAAACCACATCCCATCAACCCAAGCACCGGATGCGGTGCAAATACGGCAATCAGATAACTTGCAATGCAAAGAAAGCAACTGACCTTAATAAAACGATACAAGTTCAATTTTCCTTCACTACGTCCAAAATAAGTTCGCACAATTCCCATCAGAATACAAAAAAAGCAGGGTCCCAGCAAATCGCCCATGGTTTTATCAACACGCAATCCCATCTCGGCAAAATAAGAAGACCACTGGGACATCCCCATCTCGGATGCACCCGCACAAAGCATAAGTACAATCAAAAGAGGAAACGCCCGCAATCCAAACAGCTTCCGGATTGAAATCTGATGTCCTTCCTCTACCAAACGAAGAATCGGAACCTTCGCAAAAACCACTATATTAATCAAAGGAAGTATCATCCAGATCAAAGGAAGAAAATACCAGTTGTCGGTTCCGAGCACTCTGAGTAACAACGTTGAAACAGAAATAAATGCAACACAGCCCCAACAATAAAATGAATGCAACAAACTCATTGCCTTCTCTTTTTCTTCTCCCGGCACGGCTTCCACAATCGGACTGACCAGTACCTCAAGCAATCCGCCACCAATCCCGTTTAAAACCGTTGCTATGCAAAGTCCGACAAAAGGACTTGGTAACACAACCGGCAAAATACTGATTCCGGCCAGACCAAGCACGGTAAAAACATGTGCCATTACCATGCATAGCCGGTGTCCGATTTTATCAATATATTTTGCCCCCACAATATCAACAGCCATCTGCAATCCGAAATTTAATATAATGAGAACCGAGATTGCTTCAATGGAAACATTCAGTCGTTTTTGATAGGTCACAAACAAAAGCGGATTAATATTGTTGATAATACCCTGTACCACATACCCCAAATAGCAACCATATATCGTTGCCTGATTGGTAGAGAGAAATCCTTTTCTATTCTCTTTTGTCATAAAATTCTATTTGAAAAGACCTTTCTTCTTTTTGCTGCTTTTTTCCTTATTGCCGGGATTTGTTGCATTCAGGGAATCTCCTGTCACAGCATCAAACTGACGCAACAATTCTTTCGCTTCACTTGACATTTTCTCAGGTACAGCAACAACAAGCGTTACATAGTGATCACCACGTACTTCCTTGTTACGAAGCGTAGGAACACCCTTTCCGCGCAGACGTACTTTCAATCCTGTCTGTGTTCCCGGCTTCACCTCATATACAACCTTACCGTCCACAGTTTCTACAAATACATCGCCACCTAAAGCTGCAACCGCAAACGAAATCTGGGTTGTGGAATAAATGTCATATTCCTGTCTCTGGAAAATAGGATGACGGGAAATAATCGGCTCAACCAAAACGTCTCCTCTCGGGCCCCCATTCACTCCCGGTTCACCCTTTCCTGCAAGACGGCTTGCAATACCATTATCAATACCGGCAGGGAATGTTACCGCGTAACGCTTTTTCATTGTGACATATCCGGTTCCGCGACAGTCTCCGCACTTTTCTTTGATTATCTTACCGCTACCGTTACAGTCACGACAAGTCTGTACACTTCTCATGGTTCCAAAGAAGGAATTGGTTGTTACCACAACCTGGCCCTTACCCTTACAGTTCGGACAGGTTTCCGGTGATGTACCGGGTTTGGCGCCACTTCCGTTACAAGTCTTACACGGTTCTTTGGAATCAATTTCGATTTCTTTTTCACAACCAAAAACAGCTTCTTCAAAAGTCAGGCGCACTGTTTTTCGTATGTCTGCACCCTTACGAGGTCCGTTTCCGCCTCTTGTACTTCTACGTCCACCGCCGAAAATATCTCCGAAAATATCCCCGAAAATATCGCTGAAATCAGCTCCTGAGAAATCATAGCCACCATAGCCGCCACCGGCACTCTGGTCAAATGCAGAATGGCCAAACTGGTCATACTGTCTTCTTTTATCAGGATCACTTAAAACAGCGTATGCTTCCGATGCCTCTTTAAATTTTGCTTCAGCATTAGGATCGTCCGGATTCATATCCGGATGATATTTCTTCGCAAGAGCACGATATGCCTTTTTAATCGCAGCATCATCCGCACCCTTTTCAACACCTAACACCTCATAATAATCTCTTTTTTGATCAGCCATAACATTGCTCTCCAATTTTTCTTATCACACTATGTTCGGTCATTATCATATGATAATTTTAACCATTTTGCTTGATACTCAAAACTCCACGGAATGAAATAAATTCATTCCGTGGGGTCATATTGAATCTATTCAGTTCATTGCCGGATTCTACGGATTGTTACGTGGTTCACACTTCCGTAATCCTATAAATTAAACTTCTCTGAAATCACCGTCTACTACATCATCTGCAGCGGAAGACTGTGTATCAGCACCCATATCGCCGCCCATATCAGCTCCGGTAAACTGACTCATATCAGGACCTTCACCGCCGGCACCCTGCATTCCTTCATACATCTTGCTGAAGAGTGACTGGGATTTTTCCATCATTTTTTCTTTAGCAGCCTTTAACTCAGAAACTTCGTCTTCGCTCATTTCCTTATCTTTGGTTTTCTCAAGAATATCTTTTACAACTTTGATTTCTTCTTCCAAAGCGCTCTTATCTGACTCGGGAATCTTATCTCCAACTTCACCAAGTGCTTTTTCAATCTGGAATACCATGGAATCCGCTTCATTTCTGGTATCAATTGCTTCTTTACGCTTCTTATCCTGAGCTTCATACTCAGCAGCTTCCTTTACCGCCTTCTCGATATCTTCATCAGACATATTAGAACCTGCAGTAATTGTGATGTGCTGCTCTTTACCGGTTCCGAGATCCTTAGCGGATACGTTAACAATACCGTTTGCATCAATATCGAAGGTTACTTCGATCTGAGGCATACCGCGTCTTGCAGGAGGAATTCCGTCAAGACGGAACTGGCCTAAGGACTTATTATCTCTTGCGAACTGTCTTTCACCCTGAACAACGTTGATATCTACAGCGGTCTGATTGTCAGCTGCGGTAGAGAACACCTGGCTCTTCTTAACAGGAATTGTTGTATTTCTTTCGATCAACTTGGTTGCAACACCACCCATTGTTTCAATTGCGAGTGAAAGCGGTGTAACGTCAAGAAGAAGGATTTCACCTGCACCTGCATCACCGGCAAGCTTACCACCCTGGATAGATGCACCAAGTGCAACACACTCATCGGGATTCAAAGTCTTGCTGGGTTCCTGGCCGGTTAACTGCTTAACCTTTTCCTGAACTGCAGGAATACGTGTAGAACCACCTACGAGCAATACCTTGCCTAATTCACTTGCTTTCATACCAGCATCTGTCAAAGCTCTCTGTACAGGGCCTGCTGTTCTCTCTACAAGGTCATGTGTCAATTCATCAAATTTTGCACGTGTTAAGGACATAACAAGGTGCTTAGGGCCTTCTGCTGTTGCTGTAAGGTAAGGAAGGTTGATTTCTGTTGTTGTTGCAGCAGAAAGTTCCTTCTTAGCATTTTCAGCAGCTTCTCTGATACGCTGAAGTGCCATATTGTCATTTCTTAAATCCATACCTTCTTTTGCCTTGAATTCATCAAGGATGTAGTCGGTAATCTTCTGGTCAAAGTCATCACCACCAAGTCTGTTATCACCGGCAGTTGCACGTACTTCGATAATACCGTCACCAATTTCAATGATGGAAACGTCGAAGGTACCACCACCCAAGTCGTATACCATGATGGTCTGCTCTTTTTCATTATCGAGACCGTATGCAAGTGCTGCTGCTGTCGGCTCGTTAATAATACGCTTAACTTCAAGGCCTGCAATCTTACCTGCGTCCTTGGTTGCCTGTCTCTGTGCATCGTTGAAGTATGCAGGAACAGTAATAACTGCTTCCGAAACTTTCTCACCAAGATAATCTTCAGCATCCGCTTTCAACTTCTGAAGAATCATTGCAGAAATCTGCTGCGGTGAATATTTCTTTCCGTCGATTGTTCTTCCGTGATCTGTACCCATATCACGTTTGATGGATGAAATTGTCTTATCAGCATTTGTTACTGCCTGACGCTTTGCAGGATCACCTACAAGTCTGTCTCCGTTCTTTGTAAAAGCTACTACGGAAGGAGTTGTTCTCATACCTTCCTTGTTGGTAATAACGGTGGGCTGACCACCTTCCATTACAGCTACACAGCTGTTTGTTGTTCCTAAATCAATACCAATGATTTTTCCCATTTTTCATTTCCTCCTATTATAAAAAAATTAACTGACTACTGAAACCATACTGTGACGGACAACCGCATCGCGGTATGTATAACCTTTTTGAAGTTCCTGCGCTATGATACCGCTCTCGTATTCGTCACTTGCAACCTGCATGACCGCATTGTGAAAATCCGGATTAAATGGCTCTCCAACCGCCGGAATGGGGCGGACCTCCAACTTCTCCATCTCAGTCATAAGCTGCTTATAAATCATATTCATGCCCTCCACATGAGGATTTGTTGCATCCTCGGGAGAAACACTTGCAAGGCCTCGTTCGAAGTTATCGATTACCGGGAGAATTTTTTCAATTACACTCTTTGCCCCGGCTTCGAACATGCCTGACTTCTCTTTCTCGGTTCTTTTACGGAAGTTATCAAACTCGGCAAGCTGACGCTTCACTTTATCTTCAAGTTCGTCAATGCGTTCCTGCTGTTTGTCAACCTTGCCTTTCTTTGTCTCTTTGGTCTCTTGTGCATCACATTCTGCCTCTGCATTCACGGCATTCGCGGATTCCGCTTCCGCAGTTTCTTCTACAGTCTCGTCTAACGCTTCACTTTCAACTGCAGTGTTTACATTTTTTTCTGCTGTTTTAGCAGCATTTGTGTTTTTTTTCTTTTTTGCGCCCAAATCGTTTTTTCCTTTCCTTTTACTACTATTTATCAAATATTATTATTTGTCATTATCTCCCTTTTGATACAAGGCATCAAGTTGAACCTTAATGGTCTTAAGTGTACCGACCACCTTTTCATAGTCCATTCTCTTCGGACCGATAATTCCGATGGTTCCCTTCATTCCCTCTCCAAATTCATAATTAGCGGTAACAATACTGCAATCCTTCATTGTCTGAATGGGTGCCTCTTCACCGATGTAAACTTTAATTTCGTTGCCATTCTCTTCCGCTTCGGTTTCCACAAGGCGTGACAAAAGCTGTTTCTCTTCAAATGTATTAATCAGTTCGCTTGCCTTGTGCTGGTCAGCGAGCTCGGGATACTTGAAGATATTGTTCGTACCGCTCGTATAAATTTCTAAATCTTCGTCTTCCTTAATTGTCTCCGCAACAGCATCAATCACTTCACCAATCAACGAACCATGCAGCCCCGCCTGAGCCTTCAGTGCTGCAATCATGCCAAGATTGATTTCTTCAATCGCAAGGCCGTTGAGATGCGTATTCAATAAAATGTTAAGCTTGAGCATTGTCTCATCATCAAGATGTTCGCTCACGGGAATCATGCTGTTCTTAATCACATTTCCTTCCGTTACGATAACTGCAAGCAACTGCTCATCATCAATTCTTGAAAGCTGTATAAATTTCAGCTTATTCTTCTGAAAGCGCGGTGCAGAAATCATTGTCGCGTAATTGGTATTTACTGCAAGAACTTTCGCAACCTGTTTGAGCAAATGATCCATCTTTTCATCTTTCTCCACAAGCATTTCTTTCAATTCTTCTACCTGACGCTCGTTTTCCTGCATCATACTGTCAACATAGAGGCGATATCCTTTGTCGGAAGGAATACGTCCCGCCGAAGTATGTGGCTGAATAATGTAACCCAGCTCCTCCAGATCTGCCATTTCATTTCGGATAGTTGCTGAACTTAAATTAATATCAGTATACTTTGAAATGGTTCGGCTTCCTACCGGCTCGCCGGTCTCAAGATAGTTGCGTATAATTGCTTGTAATATTTTCATTTTACGCTCATCTAACTGCATGTTATACGCCCCTCCTTTTTTGTTTTTGTTAGCACTCAACTCCAAAGAGTGCTAACATCTACATTTCATAATGTACCACCACTTTTATTTATTGTCAACACTTTCTTACAAAAAAAAGAATGTGCTTCATACATTCTTTTACATGACACTGCAAAATATTCTTATTATTTATATGCCGCTAATGTCATATGCGAATGTGACATTAACGGGCTCCCTTCTTTACGTTTTACAGCTATTTGTAACATATGCCGGTGCAGATTCCTCCACACCGGCATATACCGTTCACTTATTCTATCGAAACAATTAAATTAAGAAGCTTCCGTTCTCTTCACCGTTTACAACGAAGTATGCTCTACTCTCTTCAGGCTTTACATAAATCTCAACAGTCTTCATATCAGTAACTTTCTTTCCAAGATCGTAAACCCATACGTCCTCAGCAATCTTAACAAGTTCATCCATGCTATAGCTCTTATCTGCAAACTGAACATAAAGCTTAGCGTCTTTCTTTGCAGCAGCTTTCTTTGCAGGTGCCTTCTTTGTTGCTTCTTTCTTAGGAGACTCTGCCTTCTTTGCAGGTGCTTTCTTTGCTGCTTCTTTCTTAGGAGCCTCTGCCTTCTTTGCAGGCGCTTTCTTAACCGTTTCTTTTACTTCCTCAGCCTTCACTGCTGCAGGAGCTTCCTTCACTTCCTCTGCTTTAGCAACTACAGCTTTTGCAAGAGGTTTTACTGTTGCAGTTTTCTTCTCTGTTGCCATGATTCCTTCTCCTTTCACACGACTGTCCAAACTCGGACCACTTCAATTCAAACTCTCCTCTATCTGTAATTTCCATTTATTAAAAAATTATAAAAATTACAAACACCAAAAGTGTAAACCAAAATAAAAAGATTGTCAATTGCGATACACTCTTTTTGCGCAAAAAAACGCTACTTTTTCAATAAAAAAGTAACGTTTTTCCAATTATTTCGAAAATAAACTTACAATAAATACAATTAATACAAGAGCTCCAAGACCAATTCGATACCAGCCAAAAACCTTAAAATCATGCTTCTTTATAAACTTAAGCAAAAACTTAATAACTACCATGGACACGCCGAATGCTACAACCATGGATACCAGCAAAACGCCAAGCTCACCGAACGTAAAAATCTGGTTGCTTTCAATCAATTCAAGTGAATACTTTGCAATTTTCAAAAAGCTTGCTCCGAACATAACGGGAATCGCAAGAAAGAAAGTAAAATCTGCTGCCGCACCACGGGAAACGCCCAGTAAAAGTGCACCAACAATAGTCGCCCCCGACCTTGATGTTCCGGGAAAAACTGCTGCAATTAACTGAAATACTCCAATTAGCAAAGCAAGCTTGTAAGTAATATCCGACACCTTTTCCACCTTGTAAGCTTTGCCCCTGTTCACCGTCTCGATTACAATAAATGCAACGCCGAATACAATCAAAGCAATCGCTACCGATACTTCATTATAGAAAAGCGCCTCGAAAAAATCATCAAAAAACACTCCCACAATCGCTGCCGGAACACAAGCCACGATAATTTTACCCCATAAACCTAAGATATCCTTTTTGAGGGTAGGCATTTGTTCGAAATGGTGAAAATCCACAAACCATATCTGACTCCAGTAAATAATTACCACCGCCATTATGGCACCAAGCTGAATTACCACACGAAACATATCCATGAAACCATCCGAAAAATTCATTTTGATAAATTTCTCGAGAAGAATCAGGTGTCCGGTACTACTGACGGGAAGCCATTCTGTAATACCTTCCACAATACCGTAAAAAATCGCCTTCAAAAACTCAATCATTTCATTGCTCCATTCTAAATTTTATTCTATTGTATGAGCCCGCTTACACATTTCATGCCTCTGTACCTGCAATCCGGTCACTATCGACATCCTTTTCACGCCAATCAGCGATTCGGATATTCAGCTGTCACAAACTTTCTCAATGCATCAAGAGAGCGCATTACTTTTTCGGTATCAATGCAATATGCCATACGGAAATAACCTTCACAGCCGAAGGAATCACTCGGCACAAGCATCAAATCATACTTCTTCGCCTTTTCACTAAAAATCTTTGCATCGCTTTCCAGTGCCTTCGGGAAAATATAGAACGTTCCGCTCGGTTTCACACATTCAAATCCGAGTGCAGTTAATTCGTTATATAAAATATTCATATTTGTCTCATACACGGATAAATCTGCTGTCAAATCAACCGTTTTGGCTACTGCGAGCTGAATAATGGAAGGCGGACAATTGTGTCCGATTCCGCGTGAAATCTGTCCGCACATGCCAACGATATACTCTGCATCCGTACAAGCAGGATTTGCTGCCACATATCCGATACGCTCACCCGGAAGGGAAAGTGACTTAGAATAAGAATAACAACTTAACGTATTATTATAAAATTTGGAAACATACGGTGAATCCGCACCCTCAAATACAATCTCACGATAAGGTTCATCTGAAATCAGGAAAATATCATGTCCGTATTCTTTCTGCTTTGCCTCTAAAATCTCTGCAAGACGCTTCAATGTTGCAGAGGAATACGCAACACCGGTCGGGTTATTCGGGGTATTGATCAAAACAGCCATGACCTTATCTGTCAGCATCTCTTCAAATGCATCAAAATTAATCTGAAAATCAACCAGATTTGCAGGAACAACTTTCAAAACAGCACCGGTCTGGTTAATATAATGCATGTACTCCGGGAAAAAGGGTGCAAACGTAAGCACCTCATCTCCGGGCGAAGTCACGCAACGAACCGCATGTGCCACTGCACCTGCTGCTCCGGTCGCCATGAAAATGTGGTTGGCAGTATAATTCATTCCGAATCTTTTATTCAATGACTCAGCAATGGTTGCACGTACGGAAGGGATACCGGGCGTCGGACTGTAGCCATGCAAAGTCACGGGATTCTCATTCTGTAACATCTCAATCATTGCATCCGTAAAAGCCTTCGGCGCAGGCACGGACGGATTTCCAAGACTGTAGTCAAATACATTCTCATATCCAATCTCTTTTCCACGCTCTGTCGCATATGTAAAAAGTTCGCGAATGACAGATGCTGCATTAATCATTTCTTTATAATCCTGTCGAATCATGTTTTTTATCCTCTTTTCTTATCTTGTTAGCGGAACACGTCTGAATGTGCTCCTATTTTTTCTGATTAATATGTAAGGTTGCACCATTGGATGCAATTACATCCCGATACCAGTATGCGGAATCTTTCGGCGTACGCTCCTGTGTTTCAAAATCCACATACACAATTCCAAAGCGCCCATGATAACCGTGATCCCACTCAAAATTGTCCAAAAAAGTCCACACAAAATACCCCCGAATATCAATGCCCTCATCAGCAGCCTGCTGCAATGCACTGATATATCGGTCCAAAAAATCCGTACGATTCGGATCATGTACTTTTCCGTCTACCGCCACACGGTCATGACATGACATACCGTTTTCAGTAATGAAAATAGGCATATGATAACGTTCGTAAGCGAAGCGCACACCCCAATACAGGCATTCTTCCATAACAGGCCAGCCTACACTATTCTCAGGATACCCTTCTTTCATCGGCACATTAACCGGATTTCCGTTTTCGTCCGCTTTGATATAGTAGCCATTATAAATATTCTGCCCCATAAAATCAAGCGGCTGATGAATCAGGTCCATATCCTCCTGTGTAATCTTTGGCAAATATTCTTTGTAAAGTGCGAGCCCTTCTTCCGGGTATTTACCAAGTAAAACCGGATCGGAAAACCAGGATACATTCCACGCCCAGTTCTCTGACGTATCCGACAATGAAAAATAGACTTTTCGTGCCGCCTCAATATCTGCCGGACTGTCTGTTGCAGGAATTGCCACAGTACATGTCGGAGCATAACCAACCTTAATCGGCTGTTTAGCATATTTACGTAGCATAATGGTTGCCTGTCCATGCGCTTTCAACGCATTGTGCGCAATCAGAAACGTATCTTTTTTACTTAATTTTTTGCCCGGCGCATGAACTCCTGTACAATACGCAAGACCGACGAAACACTGCGGTTCATTAATGGTAAAAAAGTACTCTACCAAATCCGAAAAATTCTCTGCCACCACGCGGGCATATTCTCCAAAATATTCTACAATATCAGGATTAAGCCATCCGCCCATATCCTCAAGCGCCTGCGGAAACTCCCAATGAAACAGCGTAAGATACGGCGTAATACCGTTTGCTTTCATTTCCGTAATCATATCGCGATACATGCGAATTGCTTCCGGATTCACTTCCCCGCGCCCCTGCGGCAAAATGCGCGGCCAGCTTACAGAAAAGCGATAGGCTTTGATACCCAGTTCACGCATCAGCGCATAATCTTCCTTATATCGATGCATGTGATCACATGTTATATTTGCATTATGTCCACGCGTTCCCGGTGCCTCGCCCTGTGTAAAAGTATCCCAAACACACACACCTCTTCCATCCGAAGAATCAGTTCCTTCAATCTGATAAGAACTGCTTGCAACACCCCATACAAAGTCCTTACGAAACATACCCATAACTCCTTCTCTTTTTCAATAACCTTTTCTATTGTACGTAATCCTATTACCCTTCGTCAAGAAAAAACACCTTGATATACCCATAATTTTGTATACTGCTTCTTCTTTTCATCAATTATAATATGTATTCAACTTTTATCCCCAATTTTTGACATAGTAAAACAGCTGCTTTGTTATCCGGATGGCAAAACGCTTTCACCTGAAGCTGCGGCAACTCCTGCGCCAGATAGGAAAGCACAGCTTCACCGGCCTCCTGTGCAAAACCTCTGCGCCAATGTTTCGGATGAACCAAAAAACCAAAAGAAAGTTCATCCTCTGCTTCCGTATTTTCCACTCCGATACGACCAACAATCTCTCCATCATCTTTCTTTTCGATTAACCACATTCCATATTCAAAAATGCCGTACATATTCCTAATATAGCGTTTCAGATACTCCCTTTCTTCTTCCCTGTTTTCATACAAAGGCGGCAGAAAAGGAATCAGTTCGGGCCTATCGTATAGCGCATAGATTGCATCCATATCTTCAAGTGTCATTTCGCGAATCCTAAGCCGCTTTGTTTCTGTAATAATCCACGCGATTCCTGCCAGACGCTCATACACTCTCTTAAAATAACATACATCTGCATCCTCAAAGCCCTCAATAAAATACTGAAATCCGCTAAAATCTTCCTCCCTGTTTTTTTCATGCAAAAAAATAAGAACATTTTTACCGATTTGGCAAGCGCTATTTCTAGTATCACAGATATAAAGAATTTCTTCCCCTAAATCCCCACACTGTATAAGTTTGCAGTCAAATATCACCTCAACTTCTCCTGCAGCAAATCTTTTTTTAAGTTGTTCTTTTTCATCCTCTTTTAATATCTCATGTTGTAATAAAAAGAACACTTTCTTAAGTTTCTTGTCATTTCTCACTTTTCTACCCTCCGGGATTGTGATATGATGAATACGAATTTATTTTTAAAAAGAAAGGAAATTACTATGGCACAGAATCCTATTGTAACCATCACAATGGAAGATGGTTCCGTAATCAAAGCAGAGCTTTATCCGGAAATTGCTCCGCAGTCAGTTTACAATTTTATCTCATTAATTAAGAAAAACTTCTATGATGGCTTGATTTTCCACCGTGTAATCAAGGGCTTTATGATTCAGGGCGGTTGCCCCGAAGGAATCGGTACAGGTGGCCCCGGCTATCACATCAAAGGCGAATTTGCACAGAATGGTTTCGAAAATAATTTGAAACACACTGCAGGCGTTCTTTCCATGGCGCGCTCCATGATGCCCAACTCTGCAGGAAGCCAGTTCTTTTTAATGCACAAGGATGCTCCGCACCTCGATGGCGCTTATGCGGCATTTGGTAAAGTAATCGAAGGAATGGAAGTTGTAGACCGCATTGCAGAAACAGCAACCAACTACGCAGATAAACCGTTAGAACCTCAGGTAATGAAAACCGTTACCGTGGATACCTTTGGGGAGGAATATCCTGAACCGTCACATTGCTAAAAGTTAGACAAAAAAAGTGTTGTTTTTCCGTTACTTTTTCAAAGTTAACAATTTGTTCATATTTCTTTTACAGATTATTGATTAACATAACATCTTTTTGTAAAAAATCTAACCTATACTGATAACCATAGAGAAAGCTACCCTCTAAGTAACAAACTCATTAAAACTAACACTTTCAAATAACTTTTTCAAAAATTGAATGCCCAGAAGAGCGACTCTTCTGGGCATCCTCCCTTTTATAGGGTCTTTTTTTATGCTTTGTTGATAGAACCGAATAATTCCATCTTTTCTTTAACTGTAGCTTTGATTGCTTCAACGCCGGGAGCAAGAACCTTACGAGGGTCAAATCCCTTACCCTGTAAATCTTTGCCTTCTTCGATGTATTTACGTGTAGCAGCAGAGAATGCTAACTGGCACTCTGTGTTAACGTTAATCTTAGCAACACCGAGAGAGATTGCTTTCTTAATCATGTCTGCAGGGATACCTGTACCGCCATGAAGTACAAGAGGCATATCTCCTGTTAACTGCTGGATAGCATCGAGAGTTTCGAAGCTTAAACCTTCCCAGTTCTCAGGATATTTACCATGAATGTTACCGATACCGGCTGCAAGGAAGTCAATTCCGTGATCAGCGATCATCTTACATTCGTTAGGGTCTGCACATTCACCTCTACCGATAACACCATCTTCTTCACCACCGATAGAACCAACTTCTGCTTCAAGAGAGATTCCCTTAGCTGCACAGTCAGCTACCAACTGTTTGGTCTTCTCAACGTTCTCATCGATTGCATAGTGTGAACCATCAAACATAACTGATGAGAAACCTGCATCGATACATTTGTAGCAGTGTTCGAATGAACCATGATCTAAGTGAAGAGCTACAGGAACAGTAATGTTCATCTCTTCGATCATACCGTTAACCATACCAACGATGGTCTTGTAACCGCACATATACTTTCCTGCACCTTCGGATACACCAAGGATAACGGGAGAGTTATTCTCCTGAGCAGTCTGAAGAATAGCCTTTGTCCACTCAAGGTTATTGATGTTGAACTGTCCAACTGCATAGTGGCCAGCTTTTGCTTTCTGAAGCATTTCTTTTGCTGATACTAACATTTTATCTACCTCCAAAAATATGTAAAAGTTCTCTAACGACACAATTATAGCCCATGTGCGAAAAAATAGCAAGTTTTTCTCTATTTGCACTACTTACCTTTTGCACATCTTTTTACACTTTGCAAAAATGCGTCGTAACGGATTTCTGTTTCTTTTTCTGTTTGTCATTACTTCTTTTCGAATATTCTCGTATTCACCTGCTGCTCCCAGTTCCATTTTTTTCAGCCGGGAAGAGCGGTTTTTCTCTAAATCTGCTGCTCTTTTATCGATTTTCTGACTTTTAACAATTTGCTCAAAAGAAACTTCTTCCTCATAAAATACATCTTTTAGCATATCATACAGCTGTGCTGCTTTCTGCGTCCGGATTATTACACTATTCCATCCGGCTTCTCCCCTTTGTCCTGAAACATAATTGTCTCCCACTGCAAAATCCGCATAAGGATTCAATTTATCCATACAGGAAAGACAGCTCTGCGCCATGAAATATTCTTTGACATCCATACGCTCCCTGCGCGAAACCTCCGTCTGTATTCCATCCTTCTGAAAAAGCAGTACATCGCCGGGCCAACCGGCATTTCCTTTGGAACGAAAGTACATTCTATCCAATTGTCCATTCGCAAAATAGCGGTTAAAATATTCCCAGACATGTGTCGTCATGGTTTTATCACAGAACAATCCAACCAGCAAATAATTCTCCCGATTCAGATGATGCTCCTTCACCATCTTAAGAAAACCTCTGAAATAGCATGGGGTTCCCACAAGAATATAGCGTTTCTGCGGATTCGCAATAATGTGCGCCACTTCATTGGAATGCGTAACCTGAATATAACGTGATTTTTGTGTATGCGCTAACTCACTTCCTGCAGAACACAACACGGTTTGCACCACACCCTGATAGTTTTCCTTGGCAACCAAAAAAGCACCATCGTACAATCCAGCTTCCAATAATTTTGCAACCAACGTAGTCACAAAGCCACCTGAAGTAGCATTTCTACGAATGCCTTCATCCTTAGAAGCAACTGTTTTGCAAGAAATATTCTGCTCCTGTCTGTCTATTTTATCCTTCTCTGTATTTCCGGCACACACGGTAAGACATTTTCCACAATGTACACACTTCTCAGAAATCACCGGCTGTATTTCACCATTCCCTGCAACATCCATCTTAATTGCCTCAACAGGACAAACTGCTGCACAGATTCCACAGGCACAACATTTTCCGTTTTTTTTGATGATAGAGACTGAATCCATTCCACACGCTCCCTATTTCTTCCTTCTTTTTAAAAGTGACTTAACCATTTTAACTGCCTGCCCAAATTCATCCAATCGGAAGTAAAACAACAAAAATATCAGATTCGGGACAACCAGACAAATCACAGCTCGAAGTATCAGCCAAGCAAACGAAACCACGCGTGTATCTCCAATAGGAAGAAGTTCACACAACAACCATGTAACACTGCCTCCTATTACTGTAACCAACGCATAGAATCCGACACGCAAAAGATTTTTGAACGGCGACATTTGAAACAATGTCCGAAACAAAGTCCGATTAATCCATGGGATTGAAATTGCAAATGCAACAATCGAGGAAATAATAACACCATAAACATCAAAAAACTGAACCAAAATCAGATTCAATACAATATTAACAATCATACACACATACGGCCGAAATCTATCCTCATACCAAATACCTGCAGCATCTTTGAAAACAATTACCGCACGCTGAATGGAAAACATGAAAAAATACAATACCAGTCCCAATTCTACGCCAAACGGATAAGAAAGTTCTTCTCCTACCCACACATTCATAAAGGGATGATACAGACACAGCATGCAAACAGAACACCAGCCTGTAATCCATCCATTGATAAAACCGATTTTATGAAACAGCTTTAAATTTTTGTCTTTGGTTTCCGTAATCAGACTGTTTCCCACACTTGCTGTCATAGAAGAAAATACTAATACAACAAATGCATTTACAGCACTCATAATATAATAATAATTCCCATACATGGTTGTATGCGTAAGACCCAGAAACGAAGAAATAACAATCATATCTGCCGCATGTACGACAATGGAATTCATCTTGGTTCCAACCAGACCGCTCAGACGCTTTTTGATTGCCTTTCGATCCCCCTCTGACAACTTACCCGCACATTTTAACTCCGGATATCTTTTGTTTGTAACCCAGGCATTCAAGCCATTGGTAAGTAACGTTCCCATAATCGGTACCAACGCATAAACATAGAAATTTTTGGTGAAAACCAATGCTGCTATCTGCCCTGCCTGCACAAGGATTGATACCACCATTACAATTTTACTCTTAATATCCGAACGCTGATGTGCTACGAGAAGACTTTGCTTATAACCTGCAAAAAAATAGCTGATTACAGAATCAATCAAATACAGATAAAAGAGGATATATACGTTTACTCCTGCAGGCGGCTCTCCCTTAATCAAATACGGAACCACAGGTAAAAGAACCGTTCCGATGATAAGCATAACTCCACCTATCCATCGGTACAAATTCCGGTAATAGGCAAGGAAAGCACAAATTTTCTCCCGGTCATTCTCCTCAATCGGCTTGTACATAGAATATACAATCGCAGAACCAAGTCCTAACTCCGTCAGGTTCAGAAAGCTCAATATGGAAGTAAAAAGACTTCCCACACCCACATACTCTTCACCAAGGAGGTAGAGCATAATCGTTCTCGAAATGAACGGAAGAAGAAGTGCAACTATTTTATTAGAGAAGGCAAAAACAATATTTCTGGATGTATTTTTGCTTCTTGAGTCTGCCATAACTTCCCTGTCTCCTATAACTTAATATGATCGTAAATCTTTTCTGCCCGTATTTTAATCAGGCCTTTTCGTATCTTTTCACGGTTATCCGAATACGTATCACACATTTTATCAACTGCCGCTGCCACAATATCCGCATCTATTTCGCCACGCACATCAAACATAAATTCTCCCTGTGAGAAACAATCGAGCAGCTCCTTGTATTTTACCGCCCAGCCCGGCACAACCGCCGGAACCGCATTTCTGTACGCATGCACAACCGCATGAAAACGGGATGCAATCACAAAATCAAAACGCTGCACGAGCGAATCAAATTCAAGGCAACTTAATTCCTGTTCTATCACATGAACCTTATCCTGTCCACTGCGCTTCTTTATTTCACGGCATATTTCCAAATCTTCTGCAGAATGATAAATCAGATAAACCTCTTTACCCCTCGCCAAAAGAGTCTCAATAATCTTTTGATACATCTCATGCAAGGCTTCCGGTTGACCATACAGCATTGCCTTCTGATTCGGAATAATTGCAACACCGCCACCCTTCATTTCTTCCAGCCGCAAATCAGGTACTTCTTTATAAATATTTGCAGGATTGATTTCTTCATTCTGAAGTACAAGATCCGGTACAATCGTCGCATTACCGATACCATATTCCTCATGCACAAGTGCATATCCATCCTGCTCCCTGCACATTACTTCTTTGGCGTAACCAAGATTTTTGCGAATCATTCGTTTCACAAAAGGAGCTAAAATTCCCTTATAATCAAATGGACCGAAAGACTGCGGCATAAGATACACCGGAATCTTATGTCGGCGCGCCACTGCAATTCTTGTCAGATAAAAAATCGTCTTGCGATATCCCCAGTTAGACCCCAGTGCGTAACCGCTCACATCTATAAGTGCAGCCGTATTTTCCATCAGTTCCTCATAGGCTTTTGCTTCCGGTGAACCGATTTTACGCAGAATCGCTGCCGTGAATTTATACTGTAGCAATAACAATTGCAATGCACTCGGATACTTCTGTATTTTGAATTTGTATTGTTCACGTTCTTCTTTACTGCGACGCGAATCCATATTGGACAACAGAACCATTTCTGTATCCGGGTAACGCTTTGCCATCTCATCCGCTGTGATAAAAGTCATCGCCTGCGCACCCTTGTTAAATAACTGTCCGCCTGTAACTACAATGTATTTTTTCATAATGAATCGTAAATCTCCTTATACTGCCGGCAAATATCCGACCATCGAAATCTCCCTGCATCGGAAAGTATATTTTCTACCAACCGTTCATAATGCTGTACTGCTAATTCCATCTTCTGTGCAATATCCTCCGGGTCATCCGGGTCTATCGCATATCCAACCTGCCCATCAGGAAACTGTCCGTCAAATCCTTGTCCTTTCGTATAAAGAACAGGAAGTCCCTGACTCATTGCCTCACTGTAAACCAGTCCGAATGTTTCGGCATAAGAGGGCATTACAAACAAATCATTTTTTCGATAATATTGTATCAACTCCTCTTTAGGCTGCTGCTGCACATAAAAGGTATTGGGATATGTACACATTTTTTCATAAACATCCGTATCTTTGATACGTCCTACCGCCGTAAAACTTACATCCCAACCTTTTTTTCGCAATATCTCCAAGGCCTGCTGTGTTGCAATCGGATTCTTACGTTTTATGATTGCACCTGCATAAACAACTTTAAGTTGCCTTTTTTCAAGGCGTTTTACCGTATCCCCAACAAGAAGTTTCTTTTCTTCATAGAGGTGGTCTAACCAGAAATTATCGATACCATTGGGCATAATGCAACTTTTGTCATATATCTCCTGTCGATACCTTGCCGGAACATACTTATTCAAAACAAACTCCCTGTAACTCTCAGATAAAAAGAAAACCTTGGCTGCATCGCGCAGAATCCTAACACCGCGGTTTCTTAAGTAAACAGCTTTTTTGAAAAAAGCATGTACATCCGTACTTCGTACCGCAACGACATACGGAATCCCGTATTTACGACTCAGCGTCCTTGCCGCATTACCATCCGTAAACAGCGTATAGGCATGAATACATTCATATTTATTTACTTCTATTTTTTGTTGTAAATCAGAAAGAATTTTACTTTGCTTATAATCAAATATAATGCGGTCGCGCCTTTTGAAACATTCTGACAAAATGACCTCGGCACCGGGCGTCGTCACATCAGCCCCCTGCGCCGAATATACCGGAACATAGACACAACTCTCCACACCAAACCCGTTAAGACCGGTTATCATATTTCGATGTAAAACGGTTCCCGCATAATTACAATTAATATGCAATACTTTCATTATCTTCTCCTAATGGCTTTTGTCCACATAGATTCCCAATGCCTGTTTCCTGTTCTCTATACGTACCTCTTTGTGAAGACCTCCGTTCTCGCCGTCAAGCGTCCACGAAACTGCCTCCGGCGTATCAAATTCGATCTCGGATGCTTTAAAATAATAAAAATACTCCGGATCCATTTCCTGTGCGAGCAAAGAGGTAATCAACTCATTCAACTCGGCCGGATTTCTCGGACTTTTCACCAGCAAAACCTCAAACTCACCATCATCTAACCTAACATCTCCCTTGGGAAAAACCTTATATCCTCCGATGGTGCTTGAATTAGATACCATACCATAGATGAATTCATCTTTAATTATCGTATTTCCTGCGACAACGCGCATATTGTAGGAACGGATATTACTGATGCTTCTAATCCCTTCTAATACATATGCCATATGTCCAAAAGCATTTTTGAACTTCTGATCGGTAGCGTATGATACCTCAGTCCAGATTCCAAATGCTGCCACGTAAATAAAAGGTCTTTGATTGAAAAATCCCATATCGCAACGGAACACATCTCCGTACAAAACATTTTGTGCTGCAGACAGGGGACGCTTGGAAATCCCTAATCCCGAAGCAAAATCATTTGTACTTCCGGTCGGGATATATCCGATGGGAATCTCATGTCCGGCAGTTACAATTCCGCTTACCACTTCATCAAGGGTTCCGTCACCACCACTGCATACAATTTTATCATATTCCGCGGCATGACACATAATATACTCCTTGGCATCTCCCCGAGCCTGTGTGGGGCGTACTGTCACCGTATATCCTGCTGCCACAAAAAGATTCAAAATATCAGATAACTTATTTTTGATTTTTCCTTTTCCGGAATCTGCATGATACAGAAATAAAAGCTTTTTATCTTCCATAACCAGGCCTCCATACTTTTTCACTTATATAGAGAAAAAGAACACCTTCCGTGTTCTTTGGTCTCTTCTTATTCCGCCTTACTTAAATATTTTTCAATATCTGCAAGTGCTTCTTTCTCGTCTGTACCATCAACAATTACCGTTACCTTCTCTCCGGCATCCAGGCCAAGACTCATCATTCCCATAATGCTCTTCGCATTAACCTTGCGAGTACCAACCTGAAGATAAACCGTACTGTCATACTGACTTGCAACCTGAACAAGAACTGCAATAGGTCTTGCCTCCATGCCGCCTGTTAACTGAACTGTCATTTCTTTCTGAATCATTTCCGTTCCTCCTTATTATTCGACACAACACGCCTTCGCCCCCAAAGATTATAGTTAGTCGAATGTCCTAAGTTTTTCTGCTATCTCACCTATTTTCCTTAGCCTGTGATTTACACCTGATTTGCCAATCGGAGGGTCAAAAAAAGTCCCCAGTTCCTGATATGACTCATCCGGATGTTCCAACCTGATTTCTGCCATAACACGCAAGTTTTCAGGTAAATAGTCAAACCCTTTCACCTTGCGGATATATTCGATATCTGCAATCTGTTTGTTTGCGGTATTGACTGATTTGATAATGTTTGCTGCTTCAAAATTGGCTTTCCTGTTAATATGATTACCGATTTCTTTCAAAATACGGGTATTCTCATAATTCATCAATCCAACGTGAGCTTCCATTATATTAAGAAGTTCAGAAATCGCTTCACTCTCTTTAATATAAACCACATGGTACTTTCTTCGCAACATAATTCTGCCTTCAATCTCGAAACTCTGAAGCACATCGACAATCTGCTGTGCAAATTCCCTCGTATTGCAAAGAAACTCCAGATGATATCCTTTCTGCGGATCACTCATCGAACCGATGCATAAGTAGCATCCTCGTAAAAATGACCTACGACAGCAGGAAGTCTTTAACAAAACAACTGATACTCTCTCTGCCCGCAAAAAAGATTCTTTCTTATCATCCCACATTTTCAATGCCTGCAGCATCTCTCTATAATTCTCCTGACCAACAATTCTCCCCTCCACAAGCGCATTGGTACGCTCACATGGTTCGCCGCCGTCAAAGAGACCATTTTCTATATTAAAGGCTTTTTTCAATAATGTAAAGTACTTTCTTACGATTGTTTCATGTTCTGTCACTATCACCAGACTTTGGGTTCCGTCGGAAAGTACCTCTTCCTGTGCATAACAATATAAAATTGCCGCAAGTTCTGCCAGTCTGCAATGCCTTGCAGAACCACTTTGCTTTTCAAGTTCTTCCTTAATATCCTGAGAAAAGGACATATCACTTCTCCTTTTTGGTCTTACGTCATACTACTTAACATCACGATGCCAAATCTTAAGACCATAGTTGCCCTTGTCCTTCAACTGGGCATACAATTCATTTGCCAAGGTTACACTCCTATGCTTTCCACCGGTACATCCAATACCGATAATTAACTGATTTTTTCCTTCTTTGATATAATTGGGAATTAAAAAATTAATCATATCCGTCAATTTAGCAAGAAACGTCCCTGCATCTTCAAATCCCATCACATAATCCTGTACTTCTTGATCATTACCTGTCTTATGCTTAAGTTCCTCTATATAAAACGGATTCGGTAAAAATCTGACATCAAACACCAAATCGGCATCCGTAGGAATACCATGTTTAAATCCGAACGACATGATATTGACCATCAGACTATTATATTTCTCATTTTTCAAAAAAATTCTTTCAAGTTCTTCCTTAAGCTCTCCGGTATACAAATGACTGGTATCAATCACATAATCTGCCGTTGCTTTTGTCTGCTCAAGGATTTTACGCTCTTTATGAATTCCGTCAATTACACGCTCGCCATCCGTCGCAAGCGGATGAATACGTCTGGTTTCTTTATAACGCTTTTGCAAAACAGAATCCGTCGCATCCATAAACAAAAGCTCGTATCCGATTCCCTGTTCTTTCAGATTACGCAGTGTTTCCGTTACTTCTTCAAACGGCTGGTCAGCCCGTACATCAATCCCCAATACAACCTTGGTAACCTCGCGATTCGGTTCTAAAATCAATTCGACAAATTTAGAAATTAACGGTACCGGAAGATTGTCCACACAATAAAATCCCATATCTTCCAAAAGCTTTTGTGCGGTCAGTTTTCCCGCACCACTCATCCCCGTTACTATCACAAAACGCATCCGTTACTCCTTTCGCACACAAATAACCTCAGGCTCTAACCAAACACCTGAATGCTGCTCTACTTTTTTTTGTACATATGCAATCAACTCTTTAATATCTGAAGCAGTTGCATTTCCTTTGTTAATGATAAATCCGTTATGCTTTTCGGAAACCTGGGCTCCGCCAATTGAATAGCCGCTTAATCCGGCATCTCCTATTAATTTTCCTGCAAAATGTCCTTCCGGACGTTTAAAAGTACTTCCGGCACTCGGATATTCCAAAGGTTGCTTTTCCATACGTCTGCGCGCAAGGTCATGCATTTTTTCCTCAATCTGCTTCTTTTCACCTGCTGTCAGGTGAAAAACAACTTCCGTTACAATATAGGGCATATGTTTCAAAATACTGGTTCTGTAGCCAAAT
Source organism: Lachnospiraceae bacterium (assembly GCA_045530835.1). Lineage (GTDB taxonomy): Bacteria > Bacillota > Clostridia > Lachnospirales > Lachnospiraceae > UBA3766. The sequence goes on from JAZSCW010000091.1 coordinate 52,868, forward strand.
TCCATTTCTTCGCAGGACAGTTTTATCTCTTTTCCTTCTTCATCAATCAGAAAAACCGTTTCAACAACCTGCTTCATTTCTCCTTCATAGGCACCGGCATTCATTACCATTGCGCCACCAACCGTTCCGGGAATACCGGCTGCAAACTCAAAACCGGTAAGTTTTTGTTGAAGGGCAACTGCAGCAACACGCGCAAGACTTGCGCCGGCGCCTGCCCTTATACATTCGCCGTCACACGAAACGCGGCTCATTGCTTCCCCGAAACGAATTACAACTCCGTCATATCCCTCATCATCAATTAAAAGATTGCTTCCTTTTCCAAGAACCAGATATTTCTCATCGGAAGCTTTCAGCAGAGCAATTACCTGCTGTAATACACTAATATCTTCCACCTCAAGGAATATACTTGCAGGTCCACCCACCTGAAAAGAAGTATATGCACTTAACGGCTCGTTACATCGTATTTTTTCTGTTTTAATTATTTTAGTAAGTGCTTCATAAATTTGTGTATTCACACCATAACTCCGTTCTTTCACGTTTCCGCTTGTAGTATATGCGGATTTCACCCGATTATGTCTGCTTCCTACGCAAGCATTAATCTGGCAGCACCATAGATTCCCGCATCATTTCCCAAAGTTGCAAGCGCAAACTTCGTTTCTCTGCTTCCACGGAATACATAGGGCTTATAATTCTTAACAATGTAGTCAAGCAAAATCTCTCCCGCTTTGCTGACACCACCACCGATTACGATGATTTCCGGATTGACAACACACGCAATGCCTGCCAATGCTTTTCCGAGATATTCACCAAACTGTTCCGCGATTTCAATTGCAACTGCATCTCGTGCCTTCACGGCATCCCATACCGTTTTGGCTGAAAAATCATCTCGTTCACGCAAAATAGAGGGTGCATCATCCTTCAACAGGCGTTTCTTGGCAATATAAACAATCCCTGTTGCTGACGCATACTGCTCAAGGCAGCCCTTATTACCGCATCCACAGGTTTTTTCTTCATTGTCTTCCACGTGAATATGACCGATTTCGCCACCTGAGCCATTATATCCGGCAAGCACCTCTCCTTCTATAATAATGCCGCCGCCAACACCGGTTCCAAGCGTTACTGTTACAAGATTCTTATATCCTGCACCGCCGCCTTTCCACATCTCTCCGAGTGCAGCGACATTGGCATCATTGCCGGCCTTAACAGGAAGTCCGATCATCGCAGACAGAGTCTCATTAACATTGAAAACATCCCAGCCTAAATTCGCCGCCCGGTAAATCACACCTTTGGTATCCACAGGTCCCGGAACGCCGATTCCAACTCCTATTATTTCTTCTTTTGCAAGCTGCTTTTCATTTATTTTATTACAAATGCTTGCCGCAATATCCGGTAAAATCTTTGCACCGTTATCCTGCTTATCCGTAGGAATCTCCCACTTGTCAACAAGCTTGGCATCCTCGGTGAAAAGCCCCATTTTAACTGTTGTGCCGCCAAGGTCCACTCCAAAAACATACTTACTCATTACTCTTCATCCTCTTCTCTCTTTTTTGCGAGGGAATTCTGTACACGCTGATATAACTCCTGTGCAGCATTATATCCCATCTTCTTCTGACGATGGTTAACTGCCGCAGATTCGCAGATAATTGCGAGATTACGTCCCGGACGAATCGGAATATTATGGCAAACTACCTTTTTACCGAGATACTCTGTATATTCTTCTTCCAGACCGAGACGATCGTATTCAACATCCTTGTTCCAGTCTGCAAGCTTAATTACAAGGTCGATATTCTGTGTTTCCTTAACACTGGAAACACCGAACAATGTCTTAACATCCACAATACCGATACCACGAAGCTCAATAAAATGCTTGGTAATATCCGGTGCGGTACCAATCAATGTATCATCACTGACTTTGCGGATTTCAACAACATCATCCGTAACCAGACGATGTCCTCTTTTGATTAACTCAAGTGCAGCCTCGCTCTTACCGATACCGCTTTCGCCAACAATCAAAAGACCTTCGCCATATACGTCAACAAGAACACCATGTACGGAAATACAGGGAGCAAGCTTTACATTCAACCAACGAATAATCTCCGCCATAAAAGCAGAGGTCGGCTTCTTAGTAGAAAATAAAGGTACCTTGTGCTCAATTGCTTTTTTCTTAAAAAGCTCATCCGGCTCAAGTTCACGGCAGAAAATAATACACGGAATCGGGTAGCTTAATAACTGTGAATAAATTTCTTCCTTCTTTTCATCAGACAGACTCATCATATACGTATATTCCACGAATCCGATAATCTGCAAACGGGTTGCCTCGAAATGTTCGAAGTAACCGGACATCTGAAGTGCCGGTCTGTTAATATCCGGTTGCTTAATTTTAACCCCTTTAATCTCAAGCTCCGGTGTTAACGGCTCCAATTTCATTTTTTCTACAATTCTGCTTAAACTTACACTGGCCATAGTTTTTTGCTCCTCTCCTGCTTTCATCCTGTGTTTTTTCAAACAACCATATCTATTCTAACATAGAAAAAGTAGGCATTCAACCGCCCAAAGCACTTTTAGCTTCTAAAAAAATTCGCAATGCCTTGTGCAATATGCATCGGAATTTCTGCCTTCGCGCAAATCTCCTCTGCGCTTGCTTTTTTCAACTCATCTATTGATAAAAAGCTCTTCATCAAAGCTTTACGTCGTGCCGGCCCGACACCCGGAATTTCATCCAAAACAGAGTGTACCTGCGCTTTTGTCCTTAATGAGCGATGGTATTCTATTGCAAAACGATGTGCCTCATCCTGAATACGTGTAATCAGATGAAATCCCTCCGAACGCGTATCAATCGGCATTTCAATCCCATTGTAATACAACCCTCTGGTCCTGTGATTGTCATCTTTGACCATGCCGCATACCGGAATCTGAAGTCCAAGTGCCTCAAGCACCGACAGCGCAATATTCACCTGTCCCTTTCCACCGTCCATCAGCAGCAAATCCGGAAAACGCGTAAAACTTCCAAACGCCGCATCCGTTTCCTCCCGCTCTGCCAGACCATGTTGAAACCGTCTTGTTAAAACCTCACGCATACAGGCATAATCATCCGGTCCTGACACCGTTTTAATGAAAAATTTTCGATAATCGCTTTTTTTGGGTTTTCCTTTTTCAAATACCACCATGGAACCTACGTTGGCAAACCCGCTGATGTTAGAAATATCGAATGCTTCCATACGTTCAAGACCGTCTAAGTCAAGTAAAGTTTCTATTTCACGGACTGCGCCGATGGTTCTTAGTTCTTCTCTTTTAAGCTTCTCCGTATCCTTCGCAAGTATCGTTTCCGCATTGCGGATTGCCAGCTCCAGCATTTTTTCCTTCTGCCCTTTTAATGGCACAATGAGACGAACGTTTGCATCATTTTTTTTGGTCAGCCACTGTTCAATAACCTTTGCCTCTTCCACGTTTTCCTGCAGATAGATTTCTCTGGGTATGAATGGAGTCCCCGCATAAAACTGTTTCAGAAAGCTCTGTAAAATCTCTGCATCACTCTCATTCTCGGCATGTTTCATATAAAAATGTTCTCTTCCAATCAGCTTTCCTTCCCTGACAAAGAAAACCTGTACCACAACATCACGTGCATTTCGTGCAAGTCCTACGAAATCTTTGTTCTCACCGTCACTGTTGGTAATCTTTTGCTTCTGTGCAATACTTCTGACACTAAACAAAAGTTCTCTGTATTTTGCCGCCTCTTCAAACTCCAGCCGCTCAGATGCAGCCAGCATTTTTTCTTCTAATTCCCTTAAAATGGACGCATAATTGCCGTTCAAAAACTCTAATGCCTTATTCACACGGTTCCGATAGTCTTCCTTTTGTCCGTATTCACTGCAAGGTGCCGTACAGGCCTTAATATGGTAGTTTAAACACGGACGCTGCTTCCCGATATCCCGTGGCAGACTTCTGTTGCAGGTCCGAAGTCGGTATAACTTATTAATCAGTTCTATCGTATCTTTTACGGCTGCCGCACTTGTATAAGGGCCGTAATAACGGCTCTTGTCTTTTTTCATCTGTCTCGAAAAAAGCACTCGCGGAAATTCCTCACCAACCGTCACTTTTATGTAAGGATATGTTTTGTCATCCTTAAGCATCGTATTGTACTTTGGCGAATGCTCTTTAATCAGGTTATTTTCCAACACCAGTGCTTCCAGTTCAGAGTCTGTTACAATATATTCAAAACGTGAAATAAAAGATACCATTCTCTCGATTTTGGGACTTTTCTTTGTGCTTTCCCTAAAATAGGAACGCACGCGATTCTTTAAGTTAATCGCTTTTCCCACATAGATAATGGTATCTTTAGCATCATGCATGATATAAACTCCCGGTTTTCCCGGGAGTTTTTTTAATTCTTCCTGTACGTTAAAAGGTTCTGTATTCATACAACATCCTATTCTTCATTTTCGTTACTTCTGCGGTAGCGACGGTTCCGAAGAGCCTTCTCCATCTCATTCAATTCTTCCTTAGGCACAGGCTGCTCTTTAATAGCATCCTCTTTGATTTTCTCTTCTTCCCGGATGCTATCCCCTGTTGTCCCTACATTATTTTCAAGTGTTGTTTCTTCAGAATGTGTCGTCCCAGTCGCCGTTTCTTCAGAATTGTTTGTTTGATTCCGTATATCATCAGAATGTTCTGTTTCCTTCGTCATATCTTCAGAATGTTCTGTTTCTTCAATTTTCTGTGCTTCTTCAGAATGTTCTGCTGCATGCTCAACATTTTCTTTTTCTGAATGCGGTTTTTCCTTCCTCGCTTTCAACTGTGCATTTTTCTTGGGTTCCGGCACCGGAATTCCTTTTTCTCTACAATAGATTTCCATAAATTCTTTGCCGGTGATGGTTTCTTTTTCAATGAGATAATCCGCAAGTTTATCCATAATCTCACGATTCTCTTTCAAAAGACGTGTTGCTTCATCATAACTTTCTTTCAGAATCAGCATTACCTCTTCATCCACGGCTGCCGCCGTATCATCAGCACAATTCATTACCACACGGCCGTCAAGATAACGGCTTTCAACCGTTTCAAGACCAATCAAACCAAACTTCTTACTCATACCATATTGTGTTACCATGGAGCGGGCAATGTTTGTTGCTTTTTCAATATCGTTTGCTGCACCGGTTGTCACAGACTGAAAAACAATCTCTTCCGCTGCACGGCCTGCTACAAGACCTACAAGCATATCTCTAAGTTCAGCCTCAGAGTTCAGATATTTCTCCTCCTCCGGAACATGCATAACATAACCAAGCGCCCCCATGGTTCTTGGTACGATTGTAATTTTTTGAACAGGCTCAGCATTTTTTTGAAGAGCGCTGACAAGCGCATGACCTACTTCATGGTAGGAAACAATCTTTCTTTCCTGTTCGGATAAAATCCTATCCTTCTTTTCTTTACCTACAAGGACAATTTCTACGGCACTGAAAAGATCTTTCTGACTTACAAACTCACGCCCCTCTTTTACCGCACTGATTGCTGCTTCATTAATCATATTCGCAAGATCAGAACCAACCGCACCGCTTGTCGCCAAAGCAATTTCATCCAAATCAACCGTTTCATCCATCAACACATTCTTAGAATGCACTTTCAAGATTTCAACACGGCCCTTTAAATCCGGCTTCTCAACAATAACCCTTCTGTCGAAACGGCCGGGACGTAAAAGTGCTTTATCCAAAATTTCCGGTCTGTTTGTTGCTGCCAAAATAATAATTCCTTTTTTACCATCAAATCCATCCATTTCAGCAAGCAACTGATTTAATGTCTGCTCTCGTTCTTCGTTTCCGCCACCGTATTTAGAGTCACGACTACGTCCGATAGCATCAATTTCATCAATAAATATAATACAGGGAGCATTCTTTTCTGCTTCTTTGAACAAATCTCTTACACGCGATGCACCTACACCAACATAGAGTTCCACAAAGTCAGAACCTGTAAGAGAAAAGAACGGTACCTTGGCTTCCCCGGCTACAGCCTTTGCAAGCAAAGTTTTACCGGTACCGGGAGGTCCAACCAAAAGGGCTCCTTTCGGCAGGCGGGCACCAATCTTAACATATTTATCAGGGTTGTGCAGGAAATCAACCACTTCCTGTAACGACTCAATTGCTTCATCCTCACCTGCTACATCGGCAAAAGTGATACCGGTTTCTTTTTGAACGTATACTTTGGCATTTGTTTTGCCTACATTCATCATACCTCCCATACCACCGCTTTTCGTTATTTTACGGAAGATAAAAATCGTAAAACCTACCATTAATAAAATCGGCAAAATATTAAACAAAATGAAATAAATAATTTCACCTGAGTTATTGGGAATCTCACCACTCACCTCAACTCCCTTTTTCAGAAGTCTTGCAGTCAGTGTATCATCATCCTCAATCTTACCGGTGTAAAAATATTTTTCAGTCTGTGTAAGCGTCATCAGATAATTTTGGGATTCATTTTTATCCTTCTTGGGATAAATATAAATCTGCTCCGCTCCGATTACTACTTTTTCTACCTTCTGCTCATCCAGCATTTTCATGAATTCATTATACTTAATCTCATTGTCATTGCTGCCAAACAAACCTCGCGTCATCCAAATCGAAAAAAACACCATAAGCGTTAAAAATAGAAATAATGTCAGAAAGCCCTGCGGACGTGGAGGTTTATTCTGATTTT
>JAZSCW010000061.1:0-24043 GCA_045530835.1 Lachnospiraceae bacterium
AAATTATTATAACAGAATGGGAACCAAGTAAGCAGTTATTTAAGAGAATATTATTTGCACCGATTCATTATTTGGAACCGAAACCATATCGCAAATTTATAAAGACGGATTTATATTCATATTTTGAGAGATATGGACTAAGCATTCAAGAAGATATACATTGTGATTACACAAGGGTAATCACTTTGAAGAAGATATAGTATGTGATGGCGAATCATACTTTATGGCTGTCAAAGAAAAGTTACTTGTTAAGTTGATTGAAACGCCGTATAACGTACACATTCATTGTTATGGCAAAAAAGGAAACTTTCTGTTATAATGAACCTTGTAGTGCGGTCTGCGAAAAATGATGATAAAGAGATTACGACAGGTGATGAAGAATGTATAGGGTTTTAGTTACCGCGCGACCGGTTTTCTTGGAAAATACATTATAGAAGAATTGTTAGAGAACAACTATGGTGTTGTTGCTCAGGGCGGAAATGCGGATAAATTTGCAGTATTGTATAAAGATCATATTTATGCATATGTGATTACTGTTACAGAAACGACGGCAGAGGAAATCAAACGGAAACTTCGGGAGAATTTCCCCAATTATTTGATTCCTGATGACATTTTCTTTTTGGAATCTTTGCCTGTTTTGCCGGGCGGAAAGATGGATAAGAATGCATTGATTTCCATGATTGATGTGATTAATTTTATACAGATTTTGGTGGAGAATTACATCGATAAAGAGAATGAGGAGGCATTTGTAATGTCGCTGATTGACAATATTAATATGATTTCAATAAAAGATATAGAAAAGAAGATTTCAGAGTTTGGCACTTGTTGAAAGATTGAAAGAGGAATTTGGTGTAACTTTTTCATCGGATGAAAAGGAGGTATAATAATGCAATTCGGAATGCCTACATTGATTGAAAATAAAACTTTGGAAGAAAACATTGCACTATGCAAATCGCTGGATTTGTCTTTTGTCGAGTTGAATATGAATTTTCCGGAGTATCAGATTGACAAACTGGAAGATATTGAATATTTTGAACAAATGGCAGAAGCGGCGGGGATTTACTATACAATTCATTTGGACGAGAATCTGAATGTTGCAGACTTTAATCCCTTGGTCAGAGAGGCATATTTGGAGACCGTCCGTCGAACCATAGAGGTAGCGAAACCTCTGGTAAGATTGAAAGATAAGTATGGGCGAAAGGAACAGCCCTTTATCATCAATATGCATATGCATCACGGTATTTATATTACGTTGCCGGACCGAAAAGTGCAGATGTACGAACGTGATTTTGAGGTGTATAAGGAGCATTTTTTGTCCTTTATAGAAGCTTGTGAAGGATGGATTGGCGATGCGGATATAAGGATTGCAATCGAGAATACGGACGGATTCCGGACTTATGAGAAACAGGTAATTGCGCGTATGCTGGAAAGTAAATGTTTTGTTCTTACCTGGGATATCGGACATTCCAAATCAGTAGGGGAACAGGACGAAGCATTTCTTCTCGGGAATCAGGAAAAGATTGCGCATTTCCATATTCATGACGGAAGTGAGAAACCGTCCCGCAATCATCTTGCATTAGGTCATGGCGAGATTGATTTAAAGAAGCGTCTGGAACTTGCTGATAAAAGGAATGCAAGATGTGTTCTTGAAACAAAGACGATTGAAGCATTGCAGGAATCGGTGGCATGGCTAAAATTTTTGGGTAAGATGTAAAAAGAGCATTGACATCCGAAAAATGCTGTGATAGAATCCATTCAAATAACATAAGAAAAGCGATGACGGAAAAGAGTAGTTTATGCGGAAACATCCAGAGAGGACAGCATTTGGTGAGAGCTGTTTATGTGAAAGGTAGACGAAAACCATTCCGGAGCTGTAATGCTGAACCTGTCAGTAAGTGTTACCGTATTCCTGCGTTAAAGGATAGGATTTGTTGGAATCTAAAGTGAAAAGTTAAGGTGGAACCGTGCGATATGCACCCTTAAGACTATTTGTTTATGGTCTTACGGGTGCTTTTTTAGTATCATAGGAAACTTTTCTTATGTTGTTGCCTATATCAATATTTAAATCAGAAAGGAGCAACAGATTATGAAGGTTTTAAGAAGAAACGGAGAAGTCGCAGAAGTAAGTTTTGAAGAGCAGGAGGGCAAAAAAGCATTTTGGCATACGAGTGCGCATGTACTTGCACAGGCAGTAAAGCGTTTGTGGCCTGAGACGAAATGTGCAATCGGTCCCGCAATTGAAAATGGTTTTTATTATGATTTCGAATTTGCATTTCCATTCTCAGAGGAGCATCTGAAGGTTATTGAAGATGAGATGCGCAAAATTGTGAAAGAATCACTTTCCCTGCAGGTGAGTAAGAAATCCAAAGAAGCGGCAATCGCATTTATGGAAGAAGCAGGAGAGGTTTATAAACTTGAACTGATTCGCGAACTGGAGGAAGATGCAGAAATCAGTTTTTACAGTCAGGGAGAATACGAGGAGTTCTGCGTGGGTCCTCATATTGCAAATGTTTGTCAGATTAAAGCAATCAAAATTTTATCGGTGGCAGGAGCATATTGGAGAGGAAATGAAAAGAATCAGATGCTTACGAGAATTTATGGTATTTCGTTTCCGAAAGCATCACAGTTAGAAGAATATTTGCACATGGTGGAAGAGGCGAAAGCAAGAGATCACAGAAAACTCGGAAAGGAACTTGGCTTATTCACGATTTTTGATGAGGGGCCCGGATTACCGGTGTTTTTGCCGAAAGGACTGGTTCTTAAAAATCAGTTGATTGATTACTGGAGAAAGCTTCATCGCAGGGATGGTTACGTGGAGGTTTCCACGCCGATTATGTTAGAAAGAAGTCTTTGGGAGACGTCCGGACACTGGGATTTTTACAGAGACGCTATGTATTCTCTTAAGGTTGAGGGCGATGACTATGCAATCAAACCGATGAGTTGCCCGGGTGGTATGTTAATCTACAAAATGGAGCCGAAGTCCTATAAAGAACTGCCTATCAGAATGGGAGAACTTGGACATGTTCACCGTAATGAGAAATCAGGTACGTTGCATGGACTGATGAGAGTACGTTCTTTTACGCAGGATGATGCACATATTTTTATGCGTGATGACCAGGTAACGGATGAGATTCAGGGCGTAATGCGATTGATTGATGAGGTATATCAGAAGTTTGGTTTTTCATATGAGATAGAATTGTCAACGAGACCGGAGCATTCCATCGGAAGCGATGAAGATTGGGAACTTGCTACGCAGGCATTGAAGATGGCGGTGCAGGGAATGGGGAAATCTTATGTGGTGAATGAGGGTGACGGTGCTTTTTACGGACCGAAGCTTGATTTTCATTTGAAAGATTCCATCGGCAGAACGTGGCAGTGCGGAACGATTCAGTTAGACTTCCAGCTTCCGCAGCGATTTGACATTGATTATATCGGTCCAGATGGTGAACGGCATCGTCCGATAATGCTTCACAGGGTTGTGTTTGGGTCAATAGAACGTTTCATCGGTATTCTGATTGAACATTATGCGGGCAAATTCCCGGCATGGATTGCTCCGGTACAGGTGAAAATTTTACCGGTTTCCGAAAAGTATAACGATTATGCGAAAAATGTGGCAGAAAGGCTGAATGCAGAGGATATCCGTGTGGAAATGGACTTAAGAGGTGAAAAGTTAGGATATAAGATCAGGGAGGCCCGTCTGGACAAAGTTCCATATATCATTATTGTAGGGGAGAATGAGCAGAATAATGTGTCAGTATCCGTGCGTGTAAGAGATGCAGAGGCTGATAAGCAGGAGCTCGGAGAGATGGGGATTAATGAGTTCATAGAAGTAGTGAAAGGCGAAATTATGTAAACCTAAAAAGAAAAGGGGCATTTGTGAAACAAAAATATCATTATTCTGTTACGGGTATGCAACTGATTTGCCAGAACGTAAAATATGCGGAATATATTTGGATATTTTGTACTAAATGTCCCTTGTTACATGGGATAATGTGTGTTAGTATAATATCCGTAGATTTTTTTAATACCAAAAAGTAAAAGGAGGAAAAAAGGAAGTGAAGAAAAGAAGGGTGGAAGCAATTTTAAGACGTGTTTTTGCGTTTGCTTTAGCACTGATTTTGATGCTCTCTACGGTTGAGTTATCATCAATCCGTGTTTTGGCGGCAGAGAATACGGATGAAGTTGTAGTAGAAGAAACGACAGAAGTTGATTCTGAAACAAAAGTTCCGTCAGAGGGGCCGGAGTCATCTGCGGCTGTTGAGGGAACGGAAGTAAAAACGTTGCCATATGTAGGTTCGATTAGAGAAGATAAAACGTATGGTCGGATATTAGGTATATATCAAGCTGATATGGAATTCGTTGATATGGATGCGACACTAGAGAATTTGATTGCAATTTTACAGTATCAAAAAGAATCTGTGCAAAGAATACTGTTTGTTTTGGATGAAGATTCAGGGTTCCAGACCATTCCTGCTGAACTTTGGAATGAAGGATTAAAAATTTTAAGTCCAACAGAAGAATTTGAAACAAATCTTGAATTTCAAATACGTAAAGATTATTCGACATATTCATATGAATTTTATTCACCGATAAAGCAGGATGAGGATATTAATCTAACGACTGTTTATGAAGTTGGTAATCCGGGAGAGGGTTTGTCTATTCAATTTAGAGAAACGGATTTTGGGTGCAAAACTGACTTGGAAATTATTACATATGTAACTGCTGAAGAAAATGAAAAACTTAGGTTGGCATATGGTGATTATGAAAATTTTTCGCTTTTTGAGGGAAATACGATTATTCATGATTACCAAGTAGGAGTCTATATTACCGAAGGTGGGGTAGTATATTCACAATTAGGTAATGTTTCGCTACTTGAACCCGGAAAAACATACACCATTAAGGGTGTAACGGAAGAAAGTAATGATGAATTACCATATATGGGCGATGTTGCAGAAAATGAGTGGTACGGAAAGATATTGACTATTAGTGCTGAGGCAATGGATGCTGCGGGAATGGATGTTACGTTAGAGAATATTCATAAGATTCTTGATGCGCAGACGCAAAAATTTCAGCTGATTAATTTTTGCTGTTATGATTCTGAATTGTTCACGGTTGTACCCAAAGAACTTTGGAACAAGGCTGTGAGCAGTATGGAAGAAACTGAATTTGAACCAATGATGACATTTAACTGGCGTAATGTGATGTGGAATTTCAGACAACCACAAGTAGTAAATGAAGACGTTGGTTTGATACTTAATAATTCATTTAGCGAAGCAGGTGAAGGGATTCATGTTGTGTTCGAACAACTTGTGATTCCGGCAGAACATGCATCTATTGAATTGGAATATGATAAAGCACATTCTGATTTTTCCCAAATAGGTGCATTTATTGATGAGACCGCGGAGTATGGTCTGTGTGTGGGAAAGGAAAAGTTTGAAGACGTAGACTTACATGTATATGATGAACTGTATGCTTTTACATTTGATTGCTCAGAAAAATTAGAAGCAGGAATGACTTACACAATCAAACCGGTAAACGGAAATGAAGGCGAAGAAGTTTTACCTCCCGACACAGAAATGGGACCGTTTGATGAAAACGGAAATTATATTGGTTATGCATATACGGATAATGAAGGAACACAGAATTTACAATTGAATTCAAGCGCGTTAGATATAGATTCATTTGAGGTGAAAACTTGTGATGATGTTATTTCTTTCTGGGATTCAAAAGGAATAAAGTTTGATAATATTTTTGTCACACAATCTGCTGCAGGCGGTTATGTAATTAAGAAAGATATTTATGAAATGTTACGTACGCGTATATTATCGGAAGATGGAGGGCAGATTAATTTCCAGTTTGATAATCTGATAGAACCCGGTGAGGAATCGGATGGTGTTGTGATCAAGGAAAGAAATGAAACGAAGGTGGTTTGGGGATTTGTAAACCCTGAAGCGTTAGAAAGTGATATCAATGGTGAAATTTCAATCCAATTAACCAAAGATAAAGAAACCGTTCTTACGTTTGCCGATAAGAGAGAATACAGTGAGGACACATTTGTTTTGGTGTCCACTACGGAAAACAATGATTTGTATAAAAATGTTCTTTTGCCCGGATTGGGAGAAGCAGCTGATTTTGCTGCGGCTTCAGAACAACCATTGTATGTTTTTAGAGAAGGAGTAATTCACAATCCCGTAGCATCAATAAGATACTGGACTGATGCTGAGTATACAGATTTAATCGTTGATGATATGAGTAGGATTGAGGCGACTTTTCCCAATGTGTTGTATAATCCTTCTGTTACAAAGGAAAAAGGTCTTTTGGACACGGTAAACGGATTGGTGCTTACTGTAGAGGAAGAGGGAGCACGTAATATTTCATTTCGTATTGTTGACGGAGAAGCAGGTCTGGATCATATTACTGAGGACTGGGTATTATATGGAGTTACCCCCGATTCTGCCGTGACAGTATTGTGTACTTATCTTGATGCCGCAGGCGAAAGGATTGCAGAGCTTTGGAACTACAATACTGTTCATGGCGCAACAACGTTTAAATTTACATATCCCGAGATTGAACTTGAATGGGATGGTACGGACAACGGAGATGTTCATTTCCTTGAAGTAGCATATTTACCTGCTACAGAAAATATTTGGCCGGATACTTGCACATGGGAAGTTGTAAGCGGAAACGGTATTGAATTCCTTCCGGATTATTATTACGCAAACGGATTGGGTTCAAAGTATCCTTATAAGATTACAGGTTTTGGTGAAACAGTCGTGAAAGCCAGCTATGCAGGAGCAAGTGCAACCTGTGTTATCCGCGTGCTTCCGAAGGTGAAGGTACCTGCAATACCTGCAATCTACGCAGCTCCGCAGGTAAATGCCACATTGGCAGACATTGATTTGAATACAATTGTCAAAGACGCAGAAGGTACTTTCGCATGGAAAGATGCATCCGTTAAATTTGCGGATTATGCCGGTGCAGATTCCATGCAGGCAGAAGCATTGTATACCGCAAAAGGAAGAAAACCGGTTTCTGTTTTGGTACGTGTAGATCTTGTCTGGATTACCGGTGTCAACATCGGTGCGTATGACAAGACCCAGGCAGACGGCCAATATTATATTACATTACCGGATTCAATGAAAAAGGATGAAAAGATTGTTTTATGCGCAGAGCTTTTGACAAACAATTCATCGAAAGAAGCAGTTGATTTATTGAAGAAATATGTGAAAGAAGGTAAGCTTTCCGTAAAGTGGACTGATAAAGAAAAGGGTGATCTTTTATCAGAAGAGCTTATTTCCGAATCAGCTGTTTTTGCGCCGAGAAGTTATACTGCAACGGCAAAAGGAAAGAAGACCTTACAGGCTTCCGTAATGAGTGCAAACAGTAAAAAAGCGATAGCAACAGGGAAAGCAAATCTTGTTGTAACAGCAAATGACGTATTTTCTTTTGCACCGGAAGTTTTCGAATTGACAGATGCAAATCCGACAGAAATGAAGGGCGTAATAACTGTTAAGGTTGCTTCTGAGAATTACAAGACTGCGAAAAAACTTACCTTTAAGAGTGGAGATACTTCAGTAGTAAAGCTTGGTAAAGTGAAGACTGAAAAAGCGGAAAGTTTTGTGACAATTACAATTCCTTATGAATTTGTAAAAACCGGAACAACAACGCTTTCTGTTATTTCATCAGACGAAGTAAAGACTGCAAAAGGCTTTAAGATGGAGCGTGTGGATTATGCACCTAAGATGGGTACAGCTTCCATTATTATTGATAAGGGAACGGCTGATGATGTGCACGCGGATTTTGTTGAGATTTTCTGTCATAAGGATGTTTTTTTTACAGATAAGGTAAGAATTAAAGAAGAGTCGCATGCGAAGAATTTTGAGATTAGCTATAACGGAGACAGTTTGTATTTGGTTTCTTTGAAAAATTCTTCTTTGAAAAACGGAACATATACTGTAACATTACAGGCTCCTTACAAAGTGAATGGCGTAGAAGAGAAGCAGTTTGAAAGCAAGTTGAAAATTGTTGTGAAAGAAACAAAAGTAAAACTTAGCATCAAACAGAGCGAGGCGTATAACGAATTCTACAAAAAAGGCAGGGATATTGAAATAACAACCAAATTTGCAAAAGGTGAATTGCTTGATATGAAGATTGCTGATCAGAACAGTCCTTTTGTTTTATATAGGTGCGATACTAATAAGTTCGCATTATCTTTAAAGAATGACTTTATAGGAAAAGATTTATCAGCAGCACAGAAGAAAGTTAATTTCGAATATGAAGTGTATGCAGATGATGCATACTATAAAGGTAAAACATCTTTTACGATTAAAACCGTTAAGAAAGCACCGAAGGTAACAGGATTCTGGTCCATCAAGAGTAATGTCGGAGAAATGAATTCCTATTATGGTATTACCAAGTTGGCATATACACCGGTATTTTCCGATACAAAATCGGCAATGGATACTCTTGAAGGTAAGGTACAGTTGATTGATACGAAGACAGGTAAGCTTACTGATTTAGTAATATATCAATTCGGAGACGAAAATAAGGGTAATCCTGTAAAAATCGGAAAAAACGATTATTATCTGTATACTTCATGGAATGGAATCTATGTTGAATTGGTAAATCCGAATGATGCGGTAAATGCTACAGATGTTATGAAATTCAGAATTTCTGATGATAACTGGAAAGGTACTGTGGACGTTACCATTAAGAATAAAGTAATCAATTCCAAGGCAAAAGTGAAGCTCTCACAAAGCACTGTTACGATGAATGTAAATGAAGCAATTTATCGTGATGCATACGGATATATCAGTGTAACAATTGGAAACAGCGGAAATCTTTTTTCTATAGTATCAGAAGGAACCAAGATTACCGGTTTGGATGAAAAATCCAAGAAAGCAATGGAACATAACTTAAAGATTGAGGGATATCCGACGGATATTTCAATCTATATCGTAGATAAAGGTGATAAAGCATCCGGTACATATCTTGAAACAGGTACCTATAAGTACAAAGCAGAAACAAAGATTGGTATGGGAACAGTTTCTTTCAACTTTAATGTGAAGATTGTGGATGAATCACTTGAGAAAACCATTAAGGTGACCAAGAAAGGCTCCATTGATGTGCTTGACCGCTATAACACATATATGACATTGAGTGTAAAGGCAAAAGGACATCTTGAGAATAAGTATCTTGAAGATATGTATTTAGAAGGTGCCGATGCATCATTGTTTAAAACATATTTTGATGAAAATGGAAACTGTAAAGTATATGCAAAAGCGGGTGTGCAGCTTTCTACAAAGACAAAGTATAAGGTGACACCGGTTTGCAAGTATGGGGATGTTGTAGTGAAAGCAGACCCTGTTACCATTCAGGTAAAACAGGGCAGCGTGAAATTGGTGAAAGCATCCCATGGAGATACCTTATATGCAAACAAGGGAAATGAAATGCATCTTTTACTGCAGGCATATACAAACGGAAAAGGGGTAGGGGTTGAGAATGTAGAACTCTTAAATTACACTGATGATTTAAAATACGAAAACGGAATTTTAAGCTTCAGAACAGACAAAGAGCCTACCACAATTAAGAAATCACAAGGTACTTACACCTTGAAATTTGCTGTAACTTTTGCAGACGGAGCAGTAGATAAAAAACCGCTTACATTTACATGTAAGGTGAAAATTGTAAGATAGAATAACTGCACATAGTGCGGATAAAAGGGCCGGATGCGATTCCGGTCCTTTTGTTATGTGAAACTTGCGGTGCAAAAAATTATTTCTTCGCAATGTTACAAGTGTATATTGCTGGAAAAGAGATTCGCTTGATGCTATAATTGAATGTGAATTACAGGAGATGCGGAGGAATTCATAAATGCATAAAATGATAAAAAAGCATGCAAAGAAGATTGTCGTTGTCCTTTCAGTATTGTTAGGATTATGTCTTGCAGGAGCAGGAATTGTAATCGGAATTAATTTATATATGATAAACAGTGTTTCGGATCGCGTTTTGACGACGGAGGAAGCGGCTGAAATTGGCGATGTTGATTGTGCAATTGTTTTGGGCTGTCTGGTGTGGGATGACGGTACTCCGAGTGTAATGCTTGCAGACCGCATCAAAAGGGGAAATGAATTATATGAAACGGGAGCTGTGCCGAAACTTTTGATGAGTGGTGATCACGGACAAAACGGTTATGATGAAGTGAATACGATGAAACAATATGCGATGAAAGAGGGAATACCTTCTTCCGATATTTTTATGGACCATGCAGGATTTTCCACATATGAAAGTATGTATCGTGCGAAAGAAGTTTTTGCGGCGGATACGGTTATTATTGTTACGCAGGAGTATCACTTATACCGTTCTTTGTATATTGCCAATAAACTGGGATTGAATGCATACGGAGTACCTGCGGATTACCATGTATATCAGACAAGATACCGTAATGAGGCGCGAGAACTTTTGGCAAGAACAAAAGATTTTCTGACTTCCTTCTGGAAACCGGAACCGACTTATTTGGGAGAAGTGATACCGATAAGCGGTGACGGTGATCTGACGAATGATTAGCGGTTGAAATATTTAGGGGAAAGATTTTTAAATATATTGGAGTGTAAAATGAGATATCAGATTAAACATGCGTTAGTTCAATATGCGGCAGATACGATATTGGAGGACGTTAATTTTGAGATTCATGATAATGAAAAAATTGCGATTGTCGGCAGGAACGGCTGTGGTAAGACTACTTTGTTGAAGCTGATAGCCGGTGATATCGAAATGAATAATTTAGACAGTGATGAAACCTGCGGTATTGTAATGGCGGGAAAACAGGAAATCGGATTTTTACGCCAGATTAGTTTTCCGGATGGTGAGATTACTGTTGAAGAAGAGATTAAAAAGACCTTTGCGCAGGTTTTTGCCTGTGAAAAAAGAATGGCGGAAATTGAGGAAACATTAGCGGGCGCAGAGCAAACGCAGCAACTATATAATGAATATGACCGTTTACAGAAAAAGATGGAGGCTATGCGGGGATATACCTGGCGTCGGGACATGGAAGTTATGTTTCAGCAGTTTGGTTTCTCTTTGGAGGATTTATCCAGGCCGATTGGGAGCTTTTCCGGCGGACAGCAGACCAAAGTTGCTTTTATCAAGCTGTTGTTAAGCAGGCCCGATATTATGCTTCTTGATGAGCCGACCAACCATCTTGATTTGCCAACCATTGAGTGGCTTGAGGGATATTTAAAGACGTATGATAAGGCAGTTGTAATTGTTTCCCATGACAGATTGTTTCTGGATCGAATCATTGATGTAACATACGAAATTGAGTATCACCGAATCAAAAGGTATCCGGGAAATTATTCTGCTTTTATGAAGCGAAAAGAAGAGGAACTTGCCAAGCAGGAAAAGGACTACGAGGCACAGCAGAAGGAAATTGAACGTCTGACGGAATGGATTGAAAAATGGAAAAATACACCTACGAAGGTGGCGGCAACAAGGTCCAAAAGGATGGCAATTGAGCATATGGTTAAGATAGAAAAACCGCGACGTTTTGATACAAAGACTTTTCGTGCAATGTTTACGCCAAGATTGCAGAGTTATACGGATGTGCTTAATGTTAAAAAACTGCTCATCGGCTATGATACGCCGTTAAGTCAGGTGAGCTTTTTGTTGCGTAAAGGGGAACGGCTGGCTGTGTTGGGAGAGAACGGCAAAGGGAAATCCACTCTTTTAAAAACTCTTGTCGGAGTTGTACCCTGTCTGGGTGGTTCTTTTGTAATTGGCCCCAATGTCGAATGTGGCTATTTTGACCAGCAGAAAGCTGTAGTGAATGATTATGATCCCGACCAGACGGTTTTGGATAACTTCTGGGAAACCTATCCGAAATTGAAAAGAGAAGAGGTGCGTAGTGCTCTTGGAAGTTTTATGTTTTCGGGGGAAGATGTGATGAAACTGATGGGACAGTTATCCGGAGGAGAAAAAGTACGGCTTGAACTTTGCAGGATGTTTCAGACAAAGCCTAATTTTTTGATTTTGGATGAGCCGACCAATCACATGGATATCATAGGAAAACAAGCGCTTGAAGAGATGCTGAAGGAGTATCAGGGAACGGTTTTATTTGTGTCACATGACCGTTATTTTATTCGTGAGGTTGCAACTGAGATTTTGGAGTTTGGAGAAACGAAAGTACAACATTACGCCTGTGATTATGATAGCTATTTGGAAGAGAAAAACAGAAAGTTTACCGGAGATTCCGGTGCGACAGCCGCTAAAGGCAGAGAGCAGTCGTGTAAAATGGCAGAAGCTTCAACTCCCACTCTTGAGGATGTTTTTGATAAAAAGACCTACTATAATCCGGGAAAGATTAAGTCGCGTCTGTTGAAACAGATTGAAAAATATGAGAAGGAGCTGGCAGAGAGTGAAAATGCCATTGCAGATATTAAGTTACAGATGGCAGATCCGGCGCTTGCATCGGATTATCAGAAATTAATGGATTTGCAAACAGAACTGGAAGAAAAAGAGCATAAACAGGAGACGCTGCTTGAGAGAATGTTGGAAGCGGAGATGGATCTTGAAGAATTGGAAGCAACGCAGTTTTGATAAAAGTCAGACGACTGTGATAAAAAATTCAAAGAATTTTTAAGAATTGTCAGAAATTATTTCACAATTCGTGAAATTGTGGTATAATAAATCCATCTTAATGTAAAGGGATGGTTTGATATGAAATATAAATTATTGATGGCAGGAACGAATCAATCGATTATTGATGATTTCTTTTATGTACTGAGTGACGATTTTGAAAGTATGACAACCTCCATGCGTACGGATGATATTCTTATGCATATGGAATATTTTAAGCCGGATGCTTTTGTATACAGCATGGGTAGTGAAAGCAAAGAACGAATTTTGAAGCTTGCCACCTTACTTGGAGACCTTGTCGAAAAAGGACTGACACTGATTCTGATTGGTGATGCCGAATCCTGTGAGGAATTTCTGAGTGTGAAATCGGATATTGTGCAGCTGACATTGGTAAAACCTATTGCGGCGATGGCGATAAAAGAACAAATTTATAAGTTCTTTGCACAGAAGGAAGAGGAAGAGCGTCTTGCACGGGAGCAGGCAGCGTTAGAGGCAGCAAAACGACTGGAAGCGGAAAATTCTGTGATGAAACATGTTTTGGTCATTGACGATGATCCGATTATGTTACGTATTATCAAAGACAGAATTAAGGATGAATTTAATGTTGCAACGGCGGTGAGCGGAAGAATCGGTTTGAACTTCCTTGCACGAAAGAAGACGGATTTAATTCTTCTGGATTATGAGATGCCGGAGATGGATGGTGCAGAAGTACTGGAAAAAATCCGAGAACGGGAAGATTTGAAAAATGTGCCGGTCATCTTTTTGACCGGAATTAATGACAGCTCCAAAATACAAAAAGTTTTGGCAATGAAACCGCAGGGATACTTGCTGAAACCGATAGATGGAGAAAAACTGATGAAAACAATCAGACAGACAATAGGATAAAGGGGAACGCGATGGAGACAGAAGAACTTCGATTAACAGAACTGATAAGTACGGATACGTTGCAGTCAATACAGGATTCTTTTTGTGAGATTTGCAATGTTGCTATAGGAATTGCGGATGTGGACGGTGTTATGTTAACCAAAGACACGTTGGGATCAGAATTCTGTTGTGAATATGTCAAAAAATCCCCATTGGGAAGGTCACGTTGTGAGAAATGTGACAGAGCAGGAGGAGAACTGGCGTACAGAGAGGATAAAGCGGTTATTTTCAATTGCCATACCGGGTTGGTTGATTTTGCGGCGCCTATTATAGCAAATGGTGTCAGAGTCGGAAGTATTAACGGAGGGCAGGTTAGGACGGAAGAAATTCCGGAGGAAAAGTTGCGTTCGTATGCCGAAGAACTGGGGGTGGATCCGGATGGGTATGTTGCTGCATATCAAAAAATCCGCCTTGTTGATAAAAGTGAATTGGAGCGCTCAACCGATTTTATTTATCGCATGTCCAAAATTATTTCTGATATGGCATATGACCGTTATGCGTTGTTACATGCCAATGAAGAGATAGAACGTGCAGCACAGATGAAAACGGATTTTCTGGCTAATATGAGTCATGAAATCAGAACACCGATGAATGCTGTTATCGGTATGGCGGAAATGGCATTGCGTGAAGAACTTCCGGCAGAGGCAAGAGGATATGTCAGTCAGATTATTTCTTCCGGTAAGACGCTGCTTACAATTATCAATGATATTTTGGATTTTTCCAAGATTGAAGCCGGAAAAATGTCTATTGAAGAAGATGAATATGAGCCGATGTCATTGATTAATGATATTACCAATATTATTAACACTAGAATCGGCGAAAAAGATGTGGAATTGATTCTTGATATTTCGCCGGATATTCCGTGTAAGCTTCTTGGTGATATTAACAGATTGAAACAGGTTATAATTAATCTGGCAAACAATGCAGTGAAATTTACGAACGAGGGACAGGTTGTCTTAAGTGTACATTTTACAAAGGGCGGCGAAGACACGATTGAGCTGGAAGTCTGCGTGAAAGATACAGGAATCGGAATTAAACAGGAGGATCTTGCGAAACTGTTTGAAGCGTTCCAACAGGTAAACAGCAAACGAAACCGTAATATTGAAGGAACCGGTCTCGGACTTGCGATTTGTGAACGTATTGTCAAATTAATGGGGGGACAAATCTGGGCAGAGAGTGAATACGGAAAGGGCAGTAAGTTCTCTTTCCGTATATCGCAGAAGGTTATGGATCAAAGACCTTCCGTGCAGATTAGAGAGCGGGAAAAAATTGCTGCCGCCGGTCTTGTGGCAAACGGTTACTTACGTGAACATCTGATTAAGGATATGGGGTATCTTGGTATATCGTATGAAACCTTGAGCGGACCGGAAGATTTATGTATTGTTGCAGAAAAAAAGATTCCGTTTTTATTTATCGGGCAGGGAATTTATTCATCTGAAATCGAAGAATTTGTTAAGGACCATCCTGAGGTCAAGGTTATTATGATGACCAATTTCAAAGACAGTTTTAAGTTCAGTTATAAGAATTTCCTTGTGGTTAAGAAGCCGGTCTATGTTCTTACTCTGGCAGCAATTTTTAACGGTGAAGAAATCAATATGGGTTATTCCGGAAGAGGAGATGATTTTGAATTCATAGCGCCTGAGGCCGAAATTCTGATTGTGGACGACAATGCGATTAATCTTACAGTTGCAGAAGGCTTGTTGAAACCGCTTAAGATGAAGATTGACACTGCAACCAGTGGTCAGAAGGCGATTGAAATGGTTTCGCTTAAAAAATACGATTTGATTTTTATGGATCATATGATGCCGGAAATTGACGGTGTGGAAACGACGCACATTATTCGGCGTTTTTATAAGGAATATGCTGATGTGCCGATTATTGCGCTTACGGCCAATGCAGTAGGCAGCACCAAGGAAATGTTTCTTGCGGAAGGCATGAATGATTTTGTCGCCAAACCGATTGAAATGAGAGTGATTCTTTCTAAACTTCGCAACTGGCTTCCGAAAAATAAAATTCTTAAAAGTGTTCATGTGGAGGATGAAACGGTAGTCTGTTCCGATACTGCTCCGGATTTGCAAATAGAAGGGCTGGATACGGCATATGCACTTAATTTGTTGGGAAGTGAGGACTTATTTTTGGCTGTCTTGAAAGATTATTACAAAGTAATTGATAAAAAGGCAGACACCATCAAACAACTTGAGGTAAATGAGGCTTGGCATGAATATACGATAGAAGTACATGCGTTGAAAAGTTCTTCTAAACAAATCGGGGCGTTGGAGTTGTCTAAACTTGCGCAGCAGATGGAAAAGGCCGGGAATGAAAATAATGCGCAGTTGATTCATCAGTGTACGGACGATATGCTTAGGCAGTATAAACAGTATCAAAAGATATTAGCACCTCTTTTTGCGCAGCCGGTTGAGACGAAGGAAAAAAAGGTGATGGTAGCAAATGAGGAGTTACAATTACTGTTGCATCAGATTCGTGAGGCGGCAGAAGAGCTGGATATGGATTCGATTGGTGATGTTTTGAATTGTATGGCTTGTTACGAATTTGATGAGAAAAGTTATGCTTTTTACGCTTTGTTAGAGAATGCAGTTCAGGAGTATGATGTGGAAGCATGTGAATCTATCGTACAGGAGTGGGAAGCTGCTTTGCGTAAAGAATCATAACAGAATAAAAGAAAAATGAGGATAAAAGAATGTGTAAAATTGTAATGCTGGAACGGGAAAATATTGGAGAAGATATTGACTTGTCTTCGTTTGAAAAACTGGGTGAACTTATTGTTTATGACAGATGTAAACCGCAGGATATTCCGGACCGTATTGCAGATGCGGAAATTGTTATTTTGAATAAAATGCCGATGAATGAGCAGACACTTGCGGGTGCTGAGAAGTTAAAACTATTGTGTGTGACTGCAACCGGTATGGATAATGTCGATCTTACATATTGTCAAAGTCGTGGAATCACGGTTAAGAATGTGAAGGGATATTCTACGGCAAGTGTGGTGCAACATACTTTTGCCCTGTTTTTCTATCTGTATGAAAAACTTTCTTATTATGATGAGTATGTAAAGAGTGAAGCGTATGTGAAGTGCCCTGTGTTTACGCATTTTGCTGAGTATTTTCATGAACTTTCCGGAAAAACATGGGGAATTGTCGGCCTTGGTGAAATCGGACGAGGTGTGGCAAATGTCGCAGCGGCATTCGGCTGCAGGGTGATATACTATTCGACGAGTGGTGCAAATCATAATTCGGAGTATACTGAGGTAACATTCGATGAGCTTCTTGCATCGGCTGATGTGATATCCATACATGCTCCTTTGAATGAGAAAACCAGACATTTATTTGAACAAAGAGCTTTTTTGAACATGAAAAAGGATGCTTATCTGATTAATGTCGGAAGAGGACCGATTGTGGATTCCGCAGCATTGTATGAAGCTCTGATAACCGGCAAATTGGCCGGTGCAGCTTTGGATGTGCTTGAACAGGAGCCGATGTCTGAAACAGATCCTCTTTTACAAATAAAAGACAGCCGCAAATTATTGATCACGCCACACATCGCCTGGGCGACGATTGAAGCCAGAAAAAGATTGATGCAGGAAGTGTATCGGAATATTGCAGAAAACCGATAAAAACCTAGTCTTTTTCATGAAATTATGTTATAATTTATGAAATGGGTGGAATACAAGGATTTTTGAATCCTTCGATAAGCAAAAACTAGTGAGGTGACGGATATGGACAGCAAAATACTTTTAGAAAACGGAACGAATGAACTTGAGATTTTAGAATTTGTTGTTGGTGGTAATTCATACGGGATTAATGTGGCAAAGATTCGCGAGATTATTCCGTATCAGTCAGTCACACCCGTACCGAATGCTCATCCGAGTATAGAAGGTATTTTTATGCCGCGTGATGTGATGATTACAGCAATTGATTTGGCAAACTGTTTACAGCTTGGTGAATCTAAATCAGGCGGACTTTTTATTGTAACCAGTTTTAACAAACTTGACATTGCTTTTCATGTGGAATCTGTAGTTGATATTCACAGGGTATCCTGGGCTGATATTATTAAACCTACAGCAACGGTAGCCTCGGTAGAAGATGGTATTTCAACCGGTATTATCAATTACAAAGGCAAATTGATTATTATTCTTGACTTCGAGAAGATTGTAACAGATATTAATCCTGATACGGGTATTAAACTTTCAGAGATTGAGGCGCTTGGTTCAAGAGACAGAAATTCCATACCTATTATTATTGCTGAAGACTCATTGCTTTTGAATAAATTAATCAGTGATTCACTTTATAGGGCAGGATATGATAACGTTGTACGTTGTGAGAACGGCCAGGAAGCATGGAATCTCATTCAGGATTGTAAAAAAATGGGAACGCTGGAAGACCATTTTCAGTTATTGATTACGGATATAGAGATGCCGCTTATGGATGGACATCATTTGTTGAAACTGATTAGGGAAGATCCTCAGACTGCAGATATTCCGGTTATTATTTTCTCATCCCTTATTAATGATGAAATGAGAAGAAAAGGTGAGGCACTCGGCGCAAATGCCCAGTTATC
Organism: Lachnospiraceae bacterium; assembly: GCA_045530835.1. Taxonomy (GTDB): domain Bacteria; phylum Bacillota; class Clostridia; order Lachnospirales; family Lachnospiraceae; genus UBA3766. The sequence continues at coordinate 18,133 of JAZSCW010000061.1, forward strand.
CAAGCCGGAAATCGGAAATCTTGTGACACAGATCGATGAACTTGTTTTACGTTAAAAGTTGCAATGACATGACAGATAGAGCCGGGGAATTCCCGGCTTTATCATGTAATATAACCGATGCCGAGGAGGGTGTATGGAGAAGGAAAATGATAAGTTACAGGATATAGCAGACAGTCAGCTTCTTAAAGAAGAGTTGCTGGATTTAGAAGATGTGGATGCATTGCTTGAACAGGTGATGCAGGAAGCACAGCAACAGGAAGTGCCGAAGGAAGAAATGTCCTTTGAAGATGAAGAATTACAAAGAATGGACACTATTATGGAACATGCTGCTACCGGTGTTCCTCTTGATGATGAAATTCTTACAATGTTAAAGGCACTAGAGGAAGAAGAAGCGGGAATTGAAACTGCCGGTGAAATGAATGAGGAAGGTTCCGTGCTTTCTTTGGAAGATGCCATATTGGAAAGCGAGATGGGATTTTCGGGAGAAGCAGTATTGGCAAATGAGATGGAATTTCCGGGAGAAACAGTTCCTGAATATGAGCTTACAAAGCCTGAGAAAGAAAAGAAGTCGTTTTTACGTCGCATTTTAGATTTTATCTTCGAATCGGATGAAGAAGAGTCGGAAGAACTTATTGACGGACAGACACCGGATGAAGCAGAAACAGGAGCTGTCCGGACGGTAGGTGCCGGTAAAGATAAAAAGAAAGAAAAAGGAAAAAAAGGCGGAAAGCACAAAAATGTGACTTCTGCGGATGATAATGCTGCGATTGCAGCGGAAATGGCGGCTGAAGACAAAAAGAAAAAAGAAAAAAAGGCTAAAAAAGTAAAAGAAAAGAAGGAAAAACCTGAACGAGAAGAAGAACCAAAAGAAAAAAGCGGAATCGGCGTTAAGGGAATAATTGCTACTTTAATGGTCTGTTTTTCTTTACTGGGTGTAATTTTGGCGGTTTGTTATGCACTACCGTCTTATTTGTCCATGCGGGAAGCAAGAAAAGCGTTTTATGAGAAAGATTATGCAGAAGCGCTTCATCGTTTTCATGGATATCACTTAAATAAGAGTGATGAAATTTTGTATAAAAAAGCCCGGGTATTGCAGTCCCTGGATGTTTCTTATAAACAGTATGAGGTTTATAAGAAACGTGGACTTACAAAAGAAGCGGTGAATGCGTTATTTGACGGATATAAGATTTGTCAGAAGAAGAGAATTTTGGCAGAACAGTACGGAATAACGGAAGAGTGGGAGTTGTATCAGGGATATTTTATGGAGCCGCTGATGACAGAATACGGAATGCAGGAGTCAGACATTGAACTTGTTTGCACCATGAAGCCGTTGGAATACACGATTGTATTGGATAATTTGGTGGCAGGTGCTCCTTTTGATGTAATTACGCTTGATTCATTATTAAGCGGAAAAAATCAGATTTCACAAGATGATAATTCGGAAAATGGGTTGGAGAATGATGAGGAAAATGTGACTTTGGAGGATATGTTGCCGGAAGAGGAAGCATTGTTGAAGGCGTTAGAGGAACAGCAAGAACAGGAAAAATCAGAAGAGGCTTCTAAAGAAGAAAACATTCCGTTGTACGAAGGTACTGTTATTGACGGAGAAGTAATTTTATATGAATACTATTGAGCAGAAGGGAACAAAGATGATAGCAATTATCGATTATGATGCAGGTAATATTAAGAGTGTGGAAAAGGCTGTAAAACGGTTTGAACAGGATGTTGTTTTAACACGAGATGCAGAAGTGTTGCGGAAAGCAGACAAGGTGATTTTGCCTGGGGTAGGCGCTTTTGGCGATGCAATGGATAAATTGGAAAAATATGGTTTGGTGGAAGTTATTCATGAGATTGTTGCCGCAAAAAAACCGTTTCTTGGGATTTGTCTTGGTTTACAACTCTTATTTGAAGAAAGTGAAGAAACTCCGGGTGTGAAAGGTCTTGGTATTTTGAAAGGAAAGATTGTAAGAATTCCGGAGGAAAACGGATTGAAGGTTCCGCATATCGGTTGGAATTCCCTGCAGTTTGAAAAGGAAACGAAGTTACTTGCCGGATTGCAAGACGGTTCGTATGTTTATTTTGTTCATTCCTATTATCTGAAGGCTGAGGAGGATATTGTGGTTGCGTCAACAGAATATGGTGCACACATTCATGCGGCTGTAGCAAAAGATAATGTCTATGCCTGTCAGTTTCATCCGGAGAAAAGTTCGGATGTCGGGCTTTGTATTTTGAAGAATTTCGTTAAGATGTAGATTGGAACAGGAAGAGGTTTATTATGCATACAAAAAGAATTATTCCGTGTCTGGATGTGAATGCAGGCCGTGTTGTAAAAGGTGTTAATTTTGTGAATCTGATAGATGCCGGTGATCCGGTAGAAATTGCGAAAGCATATGATAAAGCCGGTGCAGACGAGGTGGTTTTTCTTGATATTACTGCTTCGTGTGATAACCGAAACACAGTTGTTGATATGGTGCGCCGGGTTGCAGAAGAAGTTTTTATTCCCTTTACTGTGGGCGGAGGAATTCGTACGGTAGAGGATTTTAAGAGTATTTTACGTGAGGGTGCAGATAAGATAGCAGTGAATTCGGCGGCGATTATGAATCCGCAGCTGATAGCGGATGCGGCAGATAAATTCGGAAGTCAGTGTGTGGTTCTGGCAATTGATGCGAAACGCAGACCTGATGGTAGTGGCTGGAATGTTTATAAAAACGGTGGTCGCGTTGATATGGGAATTGATGCTGTTGAATGGGCGATGAAAGCAGATAAGCTTGGGGCAGGTGAAATCTTACTGACCAGCATGGATTGTGACGGTACCAAGGCCGGATATGATCTTGAGCTGACAAGGATGATTTCTGAAAATGTTTCAATCCCTGTCATCGCTTCAGGTGGTGCAGGAACGAAAGAACATTTTTATGAAGCTTTAACACAGGGGAAGGCGGATGCTGCTCTTGCGGCTTCTTTATTCCACTTTAAAGAACTCGAAATTATGGATTTGAAGCAATATCTTGCTTCGCGTGATGTTTCCGTTCGCTTGCTTTAAGATAAAAGAATATTCAGGGGTAAAAGAATGTCTGCTATTACAAACGATTGGCTTTCGGTGTTACAGCCGGAATTTTCAAAGCCTTACTACAAAGATTTATATGAAACAATTAAAAATGAATATGCAACATATCGCATTTATCCGGAATCGAAAGATTTGTTTAATGCATTTCACTTAACCCCGTTAAGCCAAGTGAAGGTTGTTATTATAGGACAGGATCCGTATCACAATGCAGGGCAGGCACATGGATTGTGTTTCTCGGTAAAGCCCGGCATTGATACGCCACCCTCTCTTGTTAATATATATAAGGAATTGCAGGAGGATTTAGGGTGCTATGTGCCTGATAACGGCTATCTGACAAAGTGGGCAACTCAGGGGGTTTTGCTTTTAAATACTGTTTTGACCGTGAGGGCGCATCAGGCAAATTCCCATAAGGGAATCGGATGGGAAACTTTTACGGATGCGGTAATAGAGGCTTTGAATAAAGAGGATAAGCCGATTGTTTTCCTTTTGTGGGGGGCACCGGCGCAAAAAAAGAAAAAAATGCTGAACAATCCGAAGCATTTCATTCTGGAAGCACCTCATCCGAGTCCGCTGTCAGCATACAGAGGTTTTTTTGGTTGCCGGCATTTCAGCAAGACGAACGAATTCCTGATTTCGAAGGGGATTACACCCATTGATTGGCAGATTGAAAATTTGAATAAGTAAGATAGTGTCCGATAAGGATGTATGATATACGAGGATTTTTTGAAGTGAAGAAGTTAATTGGTACGAAAGATTTTTATCTGATGACACTCAAAATTGCAGTTCCGATTATGATTCAGATGGGAATTACTAATTTTGTTGGCCTTCTTGATAACCTTATGGTGGGAAGAATCGGAACAGAGCAGATGACAGGTGTTGCAGTTGTGAATCAGCTGTTGTTTATTTTTAATATTTGTATATTTGGAGGATTATCCGGAGCCGGTATTTTTGGCTCACAGTTTTATGGAAAGAAAGACAATGCAGGGCTTCAATATGTATTCCGATATAAGATGCTTGTTGCCTCGCTTGTCAGTTTGGCAGCAATATTCATTTTTGGTTTTTTTTCGGATGAACTGATTTGGATGTTTTTAACAGATAACGGAGAGGGGGATGTGCAGGCAACATTTGCATTTGCGAAGGAGTATTTGTTTTACATGCTCTTTAGTCTTGTTCCTTTTGCCGTGAAAGAGTGTTATTCCACATCTCTCAAGGAAACGGAGAAAACATTGTTTCCTATGATAGGTAGTGCAATTGCGGTTTGTCTGAATTTTTGCCTGAATCTGATTTTGATTTTTGGTCTTTTAGGAGCTCCGAAACTTGGGGTTGCAGGTGCAGCAATTGCTACTTTGATTGCGCGTGTTGTGGAACTTGTTTTTGTTGTTGTAAGTGCACATCTTTTAAAAGATACTTTTTTCAAGGGCGTATATAACAGTTTTAAGATACCGGGACATCTGATTAAAGATTTATTGATTAAAGGGACACCGTTGCTGGTGAATGAGGCTCTGTGGTCCGGTGGAGTGACTGCCCTGAATCAGTGTTACTCCATGCGTGGTTTGAGTGTTGTGACAGCTATTAATATTATGTCAACCATTTCCAACATGTTCAATTTTGTTTTTATATCGCTTGGAAGTGCGATTGCAATTGTGGTCGGGAAACAATTGGGAGCGGGCAAATTTGAAGAGGCCAAAGACAGTGCTTCGAAACTGATTGCTTTTTCTACATTTTGTTGTGCGCTTATGAGTATGCTTATGATATTGGTTTCGCGCTTTTTTGTTGATTTTTATAATACATCGGAATCTATTAAAAATCTTGCATTTTCATTTATTGTAATATGTGCGCTTGTCATGCCGTTTGATGCATTTAATCATGGTTGCTATTTTACCTTGCGCTCAGGTGGAAAAACGCTGATTACATTTTTGTTTGATAGTGTTTTTGCGTGGACAATCAGTATTCCGGTTGCACAAATTCTGGTTCGTTTTACTTCTTTGGAAATTGTACCGCTTTATGCAATTTGCTCTTTTTTGTGTGTAATTAAATGCATAATTGGTTATATTTTAGTAAAAAGAGGAATATGGGTGCAAAATATGGTAAATAAATTGTAATTATTGATTGCTTTCTTTTGACTTTTTGTTTTTAAAAGTATATAATATAGGGTGATGGTTGTTGTCTAAGAATACGGACAGATAAATGATTTAAGAGAGGGAATTTTTTTGTCGGGAGGTTAATTCATGAAAGAACTAATGATTATGTATCATCCGGTCAAAAAGGAAATAAGATTTTTGGCGAAAGCAAAGGGTGAATTTGTAGAAATCCCGTACGCGATGTGTCCATGGCTTTCACAATATGGACCTGATAAAGGGGAATTTTTATTACAGAATCATGGAAATAAGTTTTTTGAGGACATTTGGGAGCAGTTCCTTCGTGACAAAGTTAGTCTTGTTTTTAAAGGAACCAAAGTTGATTACGATGACTTTAAGAAAAAAGTGAAGGAATATAATAAAAGTGCCGGAGAGGAACGTTTTAAAATAACTAAATTTATTGAACTTCCTTCGGTTGCAGATATTTATTCTTGCATTAATGATTTTTGCGGAGATACCATTGAAGTATTCAGCAATGAATTAAATGGGTCGGATATTCAGAAATCATTCCTGATTCGTAAGGAACAGTTTGAGGCTAAGAAAGAAAGTCTTGAGAAGAATGATGTTAATTTATGTCTTGTTGGTACATATTCTTCCGGTAAATCTACATTTATTAATGCATTAATCGGAAAACGTATTCTACCTGAGAGCATCAGTTCTGAAACTGCTAAGATGTTCAGAATCCGCAATTGTGAGGAGCCGTCAGTTT
>JAZSCW010000028.1:0-88620 GCA_045530835.1 Lachnospiraceae bacterium
TTTCCGCTTAATTTCGTATTACCCGTCAAATCCAAGGAGGTAAGCATACAGGAACCACAACTAAAAGAAGACAATTCCAAATTAGCAGAAAGATCCAATGTTTCTATTTGGGTTCCATCTATCTTTAGTTGGCGCAAATCTGAATTCCGGCTCAAATCCAATTTGCTGATGTTCGTATAGTCCACATTCAACTTCTGCAGTCTTAAATTCTTACTTACATCAAGCGTCTGCAAATCCGATCTTGTACATATCAGCGAATACAATTCTGTATTTTTGCTCACATCCAGTTTTTGAATCTGTGTATTACTACAATCCAGCGACTCTAACATCTTACATTTACTTATATCCAGCGAAGTAAGAGGATTATTGGAACAGCTCACATCTATCAGATTTACGTTTGTGGTAATATCAAGTTTCTTTAATTTAGCAGAAATAACATCAAGATAAAGCAACTCCGTGTTCTGACTCAAATCCAACTTCTCAAGATTGGTGGTATAGGCATATAACGTCTTCAACTTTTTACAATTGCGTAAGTTTATTTCTTTAAGTCCGTTCCAGGAAAATGCCAAAATCTCTAATTCCGTATTCTTGCTGACATCCAGTTTGGTCAAACAATTGCTTTCACAAATCAACACTTTGAGCATGATATTCTTGGTAACATCTAATTCTTCCAAGTAGTTATTACTAATACATAATTCCTCCAGGCGGGTGTTCTTGCTGACATCAATGGAATCAATTTGGGTAGACTCACAGTCTAACTCGGTCATATAACGCAAATATTCTATACCGGATAAATCTTTAATCGCAATCCTGTAAACATTTATACTTTCAATCGCCTTGATTTCCGCCGCGTCAAAAATACCATCATTGTTCACATCATAATTACTCTGTAAATAGTCCCGAAACAATTCATCCGGAAAAATCACTTCGCTGATAGCAATCGCAACATTCAATCCCCGGTCCATACCTTCATCCAGTTCCTCTACCGAGTTTACAAGAATAAGGGGACCATTAAATTCCTCCGGCACAGCCTCTTCTGTTACACTTTCTTCAGAAATAGGTTCCTCGGTTACTTCTTCCGAAACAGGTTCTTCGGTTACTTCTTCCGAAACAGGTTCCTCGGTTATTTCTTCAGACTCGGGTTCTTCAGAAATACTCTCAGAATCAGAAGATGCCTCCTCTGTAATCTCTTCTGATTCCGATACTTCTTCGGAAGCTTCTTCCATCTCACTTTCTTCTTCCGGCAAAACAACTTCTTCGGAAGAAGATTCATCTTCCGGAATGGCTACATTTTCATCTTCATCAGCTACTTCACTTGCACTTTCTGCAGGTGCCGCACTTACTGTAAGGGCAGGTGCCATATCAACTAAAACAAATGATAACACCATAAGAAATGCAATGATTCTTACTCTCAATTTTTTCATACCTTTTCTCCTTTTTACACAGTTTTTTACTTTTCATACTTCTTCTTTCTACGTTCTCTTCCAATAATTCAGACACGCAATAAGTCCGGCAAACCATATGGCTATTTACCATCTGAATCCCCTAAAGCACTTCGAGTGTCTTATTATTATTTATATATTATCTTATTTAACATCATTCGTCAAGACATTTTTTCTCTCTAAAGCGCGCTCTTCTCTTTACTTACGATCTTACTGTTTACAATGTGTCAAACCGGTCGCGTAAGCCCGGATAATATCGGTTCTGTGAAGAGTGATTGTGAAGAAGAGGCCTTCGAGCTCTATGATACGGTCCCAAAATACAAAGAGGAACGTTTCGAAAAATATAGGGAAAAGAAGAAGTGGTTTTAATGAAGTGCACCCTAAATGTCAGACGAAATTCATCTAACACTTGGGGTGCACTTCACTAGGGCCACTTCTATTCTTCTATTTTTCCTTTTTTCTCGCAAACAAATATGTCAGAACCAGAAACGCCGCCACGCCAAACTTCGTCATTGTATAATGACTGAAAGCCCCGCGAAGTTCCGCTACGCGGTCCGTGTTAAAAACGATGTACGGATCTGCACCGGTCAGGATGTAAACTTTCTGTGCCACGGGATCCATCGTTGTAATATCATTCGTGGAAACGATAGCCGCTTTGCTGAAAAAAGCAGATGCGTCATAGCTTTTTTGCACCAGACCGCCGCTGGAAAGTTCTACGCGCGTTATCATGAATTCGCCGGTGGTTGTAGGCAAATCAAGGCGGATGTCACTTAACGTTTCGCTCACTTCCTGACCCAGAATAAGATCGGCCACGCCCTCTTCAATGGGCGCAGTCACAATAAGCTCTCCGTCAATCACGGGATGGTCTGTCGTCGCGTAGTACAAGCTGCACTCGCCGCCACCCTTCTCAAAATATATTTTCATATGAAGTTTTCCCGATGTCAGGGGCACTGCTACCCATACCAACAAAAGGAGAACTGCTGTCACTTCAACACAAATACGGATTACGTTTTTCTTTTTCATAAAAAATGCTTCTGCCCTTTCTTTTTACTTCCAAATGAGCTATTATTAAAAGCAAGGTTTCACTACCCGTCCGGGCAGTTCTTACCTATTGAAAGTATAGAGGTTTCTACCTCTGTTTTCAAGTCCTAATTCTTGACTCTAAAGAAAGGAAAGCGTGGAGGCGGCGACTTCAAATCCCTTCTGCGCGGCTTTTACCATGAATCATTCGGAACCAAAAAATATCCCTGCAATGTGGGCACCTTTTTACGCTGTTTTGCTCTCGGTGCTTACCTATTATTCCGTACTGAAAGAATTTGCAAACGAAATGTCCGACTACTGCGGACATGTTTATTCCTATATTCCGCTTTTACAGGGCGACAATCTTGCAGAAGGGTGGATGTCCATTCCTTACTTCCTCTGGCATGCATTTGTCATTGTCCTTCATAAAATGATCGAAGTGCCGATTGAACCGGCTGCTGCCATTGTCAGCTGTGGATTCGCGTGCCTTTCATTTTTTGTTCTTTTTTACATGATTACGCGTTATTGCGCCTCCAAAGCAGTTCGGGTCACACCTTTTGCAGCCGCTACGATTGCCTTCTCACTTTGTGTCATCCAGCGAATCATTCTTCCCTGGGCGGACATTCAAGGCGATTTCACCATCAATCCTTTTCACAATCCGACGCAGATGTGCGTGAAACCGTTCAGCCTGCTTTGTTTTGCTTTTACGTATGATATTTTTGAAAAGCTTAAAAATTCCTCGTATGAAGGTACTTTTATTTCCATGAAAAAAGGACTGCTTCGCGGATACATCGCGCTTGCGGTTGCGTTGTTTTTCTCCGGCATGGCAAAACCGACTTTTGCGGAAATGTTTATTCCGACGGTCGGTCTTCTGATGCTCTTTGAATGGGGATGCCGCGTAGTGCGTAAGAACACAACTGCCAAAGCTTATTTCATTGAGCTTTGTAAAATGTTTCTCGTAGCGGTACCGACCATTTGCTATATTTTGCTGCAGTTCTTCGCTTACTTTGTCTGGGGCGGCAGCTACGGCATGGATGAAAGCCACATGATTATCACACGCTGGATGGAGGTTTGGAAGCTCTTCTCGGAAAATATTCCGCTCTCCATTGCGTTGTCATTAGGATTCCCGCTTCTCATCGTAATGATTGATGCGCGCTTCTTCTTGAAAGACAATCTCGGAAGAATTGCGCTGGTCGGTTTCTTCGTAAGCCTTCTCGAAGCCGGATTTCTTACGGAAGAAAGCAAGATGACGCACGGCGATTTCCTTTGGCCGATGATGTCCGGCATGCTCTTACTCTGGGTGGCTGCCACATTACGGTTCATCGTGATGAACCATTCTGCGCCGCAGTTTAAGTGTGAGTGGCTGAATCGGACACTTATTTCTCTCGGATGGTTTGTATTCTATTTGTTTGGATTTGCCGGCGTTGTTTCGGTGTTGGGAAGGATACTTTAGATTTGAAAAAGGGATGCACAAACATCCCTTTTATTGAAACAACATACGCAATGACCCTTCTGTGTCTTCATTAATATCTGTAATCAACATCCACTGATCTTTTATGTTTTCTTTGTCAATTGTTACCGTTTCCATCAAGGACCCATCCACCGTATACTCATATCTAAGATTGTCACGGTCTTTATTTTCAAACACCACATGAATTGTTCCTGACGTTGTTGTTCCCTGAATAACAACCTGCTTGCAAGCCTCTTCCAGAAAAATCTCCTCTTCCCTATGACTTTTCTCCGGCTGATAATATTCTTTATAAAAGAATACTTCGGATTCCGTGTTTTGTATTTCCTGCTTTTTCTCACATCCGCCTACAAGAAGCAAAATTAAAATTGCAGCAACAATCCATACCCATTTCTTCATTCTCATCTTATCATTCCATCCTTTATATTGATTACTCTATCAGCAAATTCTGCCACTTCTCTATCGTGTGTTACAATGATAACAGTCTTACCCTTCTGATTACATTCTTTCAATATATTCATTAATTCCATACTTGTCGCATGGTCCAGTGCTCCTGTAGGTTCGTCTGCCAAAATAATATCAGCACCACTGACGAGGGCTCTGGCGAGTGCAACCCTTTGTTGTTGTCCGCCTGACATCTCCTTGGGTAGTTTATTTAACTGACTTTCTATATCAAGCCGGCTCGCTGTCTCCGTAATCATTTTTTTACGCTGACGAGCAGAAATTCCTCTGTGTAACAACGGCAGCTCTATGTTCTCGTACGCCGTATACTTATCCATCAAAGCAAAATTCTGGAAAACAAAGGTTATTTTGCTTTTACGTATTTTGCTCAAACTGCGGGCATTGTATCTCGTAATCTCTTCTCCGTTTAATCTGTAATTTCCACCGGTCGGCTTATCCATACAGCCTAAAATATGCAATAATGTAGATTTGCCGGAACCGGAGGTTCCCATAATCGCAACGAATTCACCATTATGAATTGTCAATGAAATATTCTTTAATGCCACCGTTTCCTGCTCACCGTTTTTATATATTTTTGATATATCTGTTAATTCAATCATATGCCTTCCTCCTTTACCAATTGCACCAATTCCATTCTGTTTATCATAAGGATTGGGGGAATCAGAGAGATTAATGTATACAGTATGCTGATACCCAATGTAACAGGCAAAGCATACTCAATTAACGTCCTGTAATACAATTGGTAAAAATCCCCTATCACAGTTATTTGCAGATACTTGCCAGCCAGGCAAACAGAAATCAACATTGCGCACAAAATATAAATCAAATGTCTTCCTGTCATGCGAAATATCAACTTCTCTTTTGATTCACCAAATGCCATTCTGATTCCGTATTCTTTCTTTTGCATTAAGATAAAAGCACAAAAAAGCGAGCCAATCGAAATCATTGAACAAATCATTACAACTACAGCAAAAGCATATTCATTACGGATAACCTCCATATTGTCTTCTTTCAGTTCCTGCATTTTTTCTTCTGTGGTACTGATACGAAACTTTATATCTTTTTGAGAAGCTGCTTTTTCAATATCCGTTATGAAATCCTCACAATTCGAATCCAATTCAACAAATATCTGGTTCATGGTAGATAATTGTGTCATTGCATCGTCCTGTTCATTCTTTCCGAATGCCGCCAAAAATTTATGTTCCATTGAGGATGTAGGAAATGCAAAGGGGTCATTGTAGTCAAACCACCTTTCGTCATCTACAAAACCTTTTACGATATATTTGGTTCCCAAGGTAGTTCCTGTCAATACATCACCAACCTGAATAATCTCCTTAAAATCCGCACCAACATAAATAGGACAAAATACTTCTCCTTCTATCTCCACCGGATACAAATCTTCCTTCTTAATACCACAATCCACCAAATCCATAATTTCCGGTTCCACCAAAATCACTTGGGACAAATCGGGATCTTCCTCATAAAAAGTCCCTTTGTAAGATTCTCTGTTACATTCCAGATACGCTTCGTTTTCCAACAATTCATCAAACCAAAGATAACTTTCCGAATACGCACCACATAGTAGCCCATACTCCTCCCTTACAATATCTTTGATTTCTTTTATATCATTTGCAAAATTGTCTTCGTCTTTCACAAAGCTAAAATCCATTACTCCAATTTGATTCATATCAACACGGAATAATTCTGTAATATCTTTTACCTGTATTTTAAAAACAAGGCTATTCGTCAATGCAATCATGCACAAAAAAAGCGAAATCACAGACAATCCAAAAACCAGAATAATCTCTACTTTATTGCGCATAAAATACGTCAAAAATTTTTTTATCATAATTTGATACCTTCTGCCGGATGTATTTTAAGAATAAATCGGACAGGAATCAGAATGGCAATCAGAGAAGAAATTGCAATCGTTCCCAGATAAAAGAATGCGATTTTAACCCATTCAAAAACAATCATTCCGCCGCCCGTAACAAGCTGAATCATCAGCTGAATTCCGAAAGCCGATACAGCCGAGATTGAAATGATAAGAAACATTTCTTTTAACAGCAAAAACGCAATCTCAAAATTTGTTGCTCCGTATGCCTTACGGATTCCAACCTCTCTTTTGCGTACACTAACCCAATAAAACGAAATAATCAGAACGTTAATCAATGCAAATAGATACAACAATATGCCAAGTATTGTTTTTCCTGTAAACAAACCGTCAAAAAGGTTACTGTTGCGTTCTCCTTCTTCATAAGAGATATAGCAATCCGGATACTTTTGCTGAATCCTGTCTTTCAAATCTGTATACGTCTCATATGTATCAACCGTATTTGAGGAAATGACCAAAGATATCGTATTTGCTGTTTTTTCTTCCTCAAATGCCTGAAAATAATCTTTTGCATTCAGTACAAAACACCATGATAAGCTAACCGCTTCTTTCGCATCTATTTCGTCGGTAATTTCAAATGTATACCCATGAATATTTAACTGCCCATTTCCATTATGAACAATATCATCGGCAACCCAAATTGCTCCATCGGAAATTTCTCTTGTTCCTCTCACAGTCGGATAGGGTAGCTTTTCATTTATGCAAAGAAGCACCAACGGACAATATACATAATCGCATTCCTCAAAATAAATGCGCAAATCATCTATGTATATATTGCATTCATCTATTTCCTTAGCCATAGCCTGTAACTCTGTCATTTCTATTTCCGTCATTGAATCGAGATGCATTCTGACTTCGTTCCGGTAACCGTACCTGATTTCTTTTTTTATACTATTTTCCACCTGAACTATCGCAGAAAAACCATTAAATAATAAAAAAAACGAACTCAAAAAACACAATATAATCATAATAGAAACCGTAAAATATCGTTTTATTACCATATCTGTTTTATGTGATACTAATTCACTTTCCTTTCGTCCCAAATATCTTCTATCTATGAATCGCACTATTAAATTCTACATGCTTCTGTTGTGCTCTGTTATTTTATGAAATTGTACATAATCTCATTTTGTTTTTTTCAAGATAAGGAAACCATATACCATTTTCCATGCGTCGTCAATTACTTAAAATATTTTTCGTTAGTTATTTAAATTAAATAACCCAAAAGTGTCCTGTGGGTATAGCGAAACATCCTTTCTCTCTCTACCCATAGGACACCTATTGTATTGCATATATGTAAAAAAAACTTTATACCTGTGAAAAGCAGGCGCGAGCTATTCCTCTCCTTCCTGCGCAGCTTCATCTTCATATCCGGGTTTGGTAATCCATACTGCAGGGCAGATGTGGTACATCTTGGACGGTTCTTCCACCGCGATAACTCCGTTCTTATCCATAACCACAGGACAAATCATTCCCGTTTCCTCATCCGTCACGGTACTTCTTGTCCAGCAATCAACATAACCGTCTCCCTCGGGAGAAGCGACCTTATAAATTCTGCTTCCCATAATTCCGGCATATTCTTCTACGGAAAGAATGAAGAATTCCTGAGGATATACCGCGCCGTCCGGGTCCACAATCTCGTTAGTAATTATCATTTCTATTTCTTCCTCTGTCAAATCATTCTTTACGCCGGGCAATACGCTTTCCGCCAAGTCACTATGACTATAGAACTCACCTTCGCCATCATCCGTAAATATATACTCACCGAAACTTTCCTTACTAATCAGAAGCATTTCGCCGTAACTATTATAAAAGACTTCCCACTCATAAAACCGAGAAGAAGGCTTGGAGCTTTCACCGCTTATTACCGTAAAATCTTTTTCACCAAAGTAAACGGTATCTCCAATATCTGCATTCTCTAAACATTTCATGGCAGTTTCCCGGAATAAATCGTCATCACGGTATTTCTCCACCATACCCTGCATCAATTCCATGGCTGCAAAGTAATCACCGCCATCAGCCAGCTCCCTTGCTTTTTCCATGTTCATTCTGTCGGTACATTCCAAAATCATATCGTCAACACTTTCTTCTCCGCCCTTCATATTGACCTTCTCTAATTTCGCAATGGCTTCCTCATATTTGCCGTCTTCGAAAAGAATCTCTGCCTGAATGATATTAATAAAGCCATGAATATAGTCCTTAGTCAACAAATAAAGTCCTCCGACAATGGCGCCTGTCACGCACAGAACCACAGCAAAACGAATCAGTCTTGCGATGCGTGCTTTCTTCTTTGCAGCTGCCAGTAATGCTCTTGCCTTATCCAGATCTTCCTGCACATTGGTATAAGGCATCATTCCTTCCAGAATCCGAACCGCATCCTTCTGTGCACTCACACTCTTTGTCCTCTTCATCAGGTTCTGCGCATTCGCATGGCTCTCTCTCAATTTGGCATTCTGAATGTTCCGAGGAACACTGTCACAATAATTCTTAATCTCTTTCTTCAGGGCCTCATTCATGGAAACCTTCATGAAACGCTGATAATTCGCATTTTTATCAAATCTGACGCATAAACCCTGTAACTGCTCCTTTTTTACGAGTTTTAAGTCAATTAAGAGCATGAACAAATAAGCCATATCATTGGAAGGGTCCGCATCCAAAGCTTTTTCACAATATTCCACGGCGCTTCTAAAGTTGCGCTCTTCCAAAAACATTTCTGCACGTTTTAAAAAACTAGCCGACATATCTTTCAAACCGGCACCGGTACCCTGTGTTTCCCTCTTCGCAGGTGCCATCAGTTTCTTTACACCATGTACCAGATCCTGAATTGCACCGATTTTGGACATATCCTGAGACTGGTAGATGGCTAATGCATCCGGCAAATCATACGCGCCCATTCCCTTGTATGCAGGTATCATATACTTGCTCGAATCCTTTTTGACGATTTGCAGATAACGTCCCCACTCATTCTTTACCCATGTGGATTCCAGATACTCCGGTTTGGTTCCTACTACAATCATAATCTTAGAAGTATTTAACGCGGAGAAAATATACGGCTCATAGGCCACACCGAGCTTTCCTTCCAAGGTAACACGGGAGAAGAACACCCGATATCCTTCCCTTGTCAGTGCATCGTAAATATCCTGCGCCAGCACACTGTCCTGGGTACGTTCGCCATCCTCGTCGGTTTCTTTATAACAGATAAAAATGTCAAAAGGTCTCTCATTTCTTGTGATTTCCAGAATTCCCTTCTGAATCTCGGCAATCTTGCGAGCCTCGCTTACAAGCACCTCTTTCTGCTCCGGCGCAGCAACCTGAATCGCCTTCAGATAATCCGAATCCTCTAAAATAGATACATACTGCATACGATGACAGGTAGGAGTTTTTGCCTTGGTTACCGGATCATCAACATATTCAATTCCGTAACGAGAAAGAGCAAGAGACCAGAATACATCTACATCCTCTCCGTATTCCGCAAGAACCTTCTCATAAAGCTCCAATGCTTTATCGAAATCACACTGCTGTCTGCAATGATTTGCACGATTTACCATATTTTGTGCCTGCTCGCCTTCAAATCCGGGCACCGTCTGTTTGGTAAGACAATACATACACTCACAAACGTTTCCGCCGATTAGCTCCATATGACCGCCACACATTTTACAAATAAATACTGCCATCTTATCTTTTCCTTCCCTAAAACACACTTTTCTTCTTATTTATTTAAATATGCTATTTTGTATACATACTATTTTACCGATTCCTGTCATATATTGTCAATCTTTTCTCATTTATATTCCATCGCAAAAAATGGGCAACTTCTGATTTTTTGGACATTTTTTGGGTAGTACCTTTTTCGTTTTTTAATTATAATATAATTAGTTCAGAGACGTTCAATCGTCCATATCAATATTACAATGAAAAGAACATTACGGAGGTTACGAAATGAACAATTTTCAGTTTTACAGTTCAACAGAATTTGTTTTTGGAAAAGACCAGGAAAGTAAAGCAGGTGCGCTTGTTAAGAAGCACGGCGGTTCCCGCGTTCTGATTCATTTCGGTGGCGGCAGCGTCATCAAATCAGGACTTCTTGACCGCGTCAAAAAGTCACTCGATGAGAGCGGCATCTTCTATCTTGAGCTCGGCGGTGTTAAGCCGAATCCACGTGACACACTTGTATATGAAGGTATCAAAATTTGTCGTGAGAACAACATAGATTTCATTCTTGCGGTTGGTGGCGGTTCTACCATTGACAGTGCAAAAAGTATTGCAATGGGTGTTCCCTACGACGGAGATTTCTGGGATTTCTACTGCGGCAAGGCTCAGATTCAGGCAGCATTGAAAGTGGCAACCATCCTTACCATCGCAGCTGCAGGTTCCGAAGGCAGCCCTGATGCCGTAATCACACAGGAGTCTACCGGTTTGAAACGTGGTGCGGGTTCTGACTTAATCCGTCCGGCATTCTCTATTTTAAATCCGGAATTGACCTGTACACTTCCCGCATACCAGACCGCTTGCGGCGCAACAGACATCATCGCTCACGTTTTTGAGCGTTATTTCACAAATACAACAGAAGTTGAGATTACAGACAGACTTTGCGAGGCGGTAATTTCTACAATGATCAAAGAAACTCCGCGCGTTATTGCAGACCCTAACAATTACGATGCCCGTGCAAACATCATGTGGGCAGGCTGCGTGGCGCACACTAACATCGTTGGTGTAGGTCGCGAACAGGATTGGAACAGCCACGGTATCGAGCATGAACTTTCCGGTTTATACGACGTTGCACACGGTGCAGGCCTTGCTGTTATCATGCCGGCTTGGATGGAATTTGTTATGAGCCACAACGTAATGCGTTTCGCGCAGATGGCAACCAGAATTTTCGGCCTTCCCATGAACTTCGAAAATCCCGAAGCTACTGCTAAGGAAGGTATCCGCGCATTCCGTCGTTTCCTTCGTGAAATCGGCATGCCTATTAATTTTGAAGAACTTGGTGCGAAAGAGGAAGACATTCCTGTTCTCGTAGAAAAATTTGGTTTGAACGGCGGCAAAACAGGCGGTTTCGTTGCACTTTCTTCTGAAGACATCGCAAGCATCTACAAGATTGCTGCGCATGCAAGTTTATAAACCGACGTAACACTACGTTTGTGCAATCATATGATTTTATCAATCAAAATTATTCATTCAGGAACTTATACAATACATTTAGAGAACATTCATTCAGAGGGGTACAACAAATGAAAGCATTATTTATTGGGGGAACCGGTACCATCAGCATGGCGATTACCAGATCACTTGCTTCAAATCCGGACTGGGAGTTATATCTTTTAAACCGTGGAAACAGAAGCGACGAGCTTCCTGCAAACATTCAGATTTTGCAGGCAGATATCAATGATGAAGCCAAAGTTGCCGATTTAATCAAAGATTTACATTTTGACTGCGTTTGTGATTTTATCGGCTTTGTGCCGGCGCAGTTGGAGCGCGACTACCGTCTTTTCAAGGATAAAACGGATCAGTTCATGTACATCAGCTCCGCTTCCGCATACCAGAAACCGCTGGCTAGTCCTTATATCACAGAGGGCACACCGCTGGCAAATCCGTACTGGCAGTATTCGAGAGATAAAATTGCCTGCGAGGATTATCTGATGAAGCTCTATCGTGAAGAAGGCTTCCCGGTTACAATCATCCGTCCCAGCCACACCTACGATGACAGAAGCGTTCCCTTGGGCGTTCACGGTTCCAAAGGCAGCTGGCAGGTGGTGAAAAGAATGTTGGAGGGCAAGCCCGTTATCATTCACGGCGACGGAACAACACTTTGGACCATGACAAGCAACCGCGATTTTGCCAAAGCTTTCATCGGTTTGATGGGCAATGCGCACGCATTGGGCGAAGTATTCCAGATTACGTCAGATGAATCCCTGACCTGGAATCAGATTTATGAATCCATCGCCAGAGCACTCGGCGTAGAATTGAATGCTTACTATGTTCCTTCCGATTTCCTCGCTGCAACCAGCGATTATGATTTCGAAGGCGGTTTAATCGGCGACAAGGCTAATACCGTTATCTTTGACAATACAAAAGTAAAAAGAGCCGTTCCCGATTTCGTTGCAACAGTTCGCTTCGACACCGGTGTCCGTGAGACCATCGCAAATGTACTTGCAAACCCTTCCTTACAAGTGGAGGACCCTGAATTTGATGCATATTGTGATAACGTCATTGCGAAATTTGAAGAAATCAAGAAAGCACTGAATTCATAGAAAGACCGAGGTATAAAGACATGGTCGATGTTAGAAATAAATGGGCATTGGTAACAGGTGCTTCCCGTGGAATCGGAGCCCTCGCCGCCCTTGAACTTGCGAAACGCGGATGCAATCTGATGTTGCACAGCCGCTCACTCGCACATTTTGATATTTTACGTGCCAAACTGGCTGAATATCCGGTGGAAGTACTCTTTTACGAGGCTGAATTATCGGATTTGGATGCCGTATCCGCAATGCTTACCGCAATCGATAAAAGCGGTCATCCCGTGGATATCATCTTAAACAATGCCGGTTTGCAGATTGCTTACCGTACGGATTATCTGACCACACCGGCAAGTGATTACACACACAGTTTTCTGGTAAATACCATTGCGCCGATGATGATTTGCTATCATTTCATTCCGAAAATGCAGGCAAACGGATTCGGCCGCATCGTAAATACCACCAGCGGCATTGCACTTGACCCGCAGCAGGCCGGCTATTCTGCCAGCAAAGCTGCTCTTGATAAAGTAACCATTGATGTCGGTTCCAAACTGGAAGGCAGCAATGTCATCATCAGTCTGACAGATCCCGGGTGGTGTCGCACAGACCTTGGCGGTCCGAATGCACCGGGTGCTCCGGAATCTGCCCTTCCCGGCGTTATTGTTGGAGCGTTCGTTGATGACGGACACAGCGGTCGTCTGTTTGCGGCCTCTGAGTTCTATGATATGAGTCTTGAAGATGCCGTTACCAAGGCCGAAACAATGAAACCCGTGTATCCTTCCTAAAAATGGTGGGGAGCTGTCCAAAGTCATTAAATGCTACTGACTTTGGACAGCTCCCCTGCAATTTTTTTAAAGCTCCGCTTGCACTTTTTTCTGTTTTCGTCGCAACAATATAAACCAAATAACGCAAAGAATAATCTGTACAATGGTTGACATCGGCGTTGCCAGTCCGATTCTAAAAAGTGAAACCGGCAGAATCCGGCTTAGAATCCAGGACATGGGAAGGCGCACACCGATTCCGCCGACAATTCCCTGTATCATCACAAAAGTGGTGCTTCCGCAACCATTGAAATAACCGATGAAGCAGAATAAAAACGCAGTCAGCAGACAATCAATCGCATAAGCCTTAAGATATTCGGCTGCTGCGAGAATGACCGGTACATCCTTCGCAAAAATACCTGCAAGAATATCTCCACGCACAAAAGTAAAAACACCAATACAAATTCCAACCGCAAGGGAAGATGCAATACCGCACCAGAGCGCTTTTCGTGCACGCTCAGACTTACCGGCACCGATATTTTGTGCAACAAAGGCAGACATGGACTGCATGTATGCTGAAGGAACCAGCATCAGAAATGCACATACTTTCTCAGCCACACCCACACCGGCAGATATCGTCAATCCCAATTCATTCACAATCGCAAGAATAGCAAGGAACGAAATACTTACCAGCAAATCCTGCAGAGCAATCGGCACACCGAGTTTTAAGATTTGTCCGATTGCATCGCCTACCGGTTTAATATATTTTATGCTGAAATGAAACGGTAATGCTTTTTTACGGATAATCAGAATCGACAGCACAACACTGACAGCCTGTGCAAGAACGGTTGCGAGCGCAGCACCTGCTGCCCCCATCGAAAAAACGGCTACAAAAAGTAAATCTCCCACAATATTTAGCACACACGCAATTGCCACCGTAATCAACGGCATTTTCGAATCACCAATCCCGCGAAAAATACTTCCAAGCAAATTGTAAGCAACAATGAAAACGGTTCCGGCAGAGCAAATCACGATATAAGTTACCGTCGCTTCATATGCTTCTTCCGGTGCATGCATTAGTTTCGCCGCAGCCGGTGCAGCAACAATCATGCCAACTGTTACCAGAATAGAAATCAATCCAAACAGCCAAATTCCTGTTCCGATGATGCGACCTGCCTCTTCCTTGGCACCTGCACCGATTTTGGCTGCCACATAAACGGTTAATCCCATTGCCAGACCCGTTATTACAATTGTAATAGTGTGCATAATCTGACTTCCCGTTGCAACGGCAGACACATAAACCTCCGCCAGTTCCCCACCGAATTGTCCTACCACGAGCAAATCCACAGCCCCGTACATCGCCTGCAAAAACAGTGCTAACAACACAGGCAGGGAAAATTTAATCAGCGGGATAAAAATGCGCCCCTGCGTAAAATTCTGTTCTTTTGCCATTTCTAATCACCTTCTTATCTATAAAACATATAAACCCATCTTACTCAACCGGCCCAAGATAAGATACCGGCACTTTTTCACCCGGCGCACAAATCACCATGCGCTGTAACATAACTCCTGCGTCTACTGCTGCAACGCGGATTCTGTTGATTCCTTCGACCAGGGGAAGATGCACGTGACACTTTCTTATATTATCGAGTACATTTTGATTCCACTGCGGATTGTGACAATTTCCGGCATCAAAACCTTCCGGTAACGTACTTAACACCTGCATCAAAACCGCCGTTCCGATTGCAATGCGCTGCGCGTCCCCCGGATAGAGCGGATTGGTCGGTGAAATATAAAGTGTACATTCATACTCCCCGGCCTCAGATACTTCCACTTCATAGATAAGCTCCGGTTTCCGTGATTTTTTCGGTAATATCCGACCTTTCCGGATAAGCGGCAATCAACGGATTCTGCGGTATATGCCCCACCAGTTTCGGCGCCACACGTTCAAAAACAATCTCAATATTCTCTCCGCTCCCAAAGCAGATTGTCAGACTTCCTGCCATCCCGGGCACTCCGGCCGGATAGGAAACAGTAAGCTCTTTCTTCATTATGTAACAATCCGTAGTCTCATCTACCGTTATCTCTCCGCAAGCCACAGCTTCATATTTCATCTTATCCTTCGTGGTTGCAAGAAGCTCGATGCAAAGACGGCCCGCCGTACAGGGAATGTGATAACTGCGTCTGTTTACACCAAAAATCCGTGAACCACAATCACTTGCGCCCGGAATCCGTGAACCACACTCGTTTACGTCGAGCACCATAATTTCATCCTCTCCCTGCATCCGTATTGCCGGTGCTTTTTTATCTGTCTCTTCCACGCGGACACACTGCGGGAAACTCCAGCCTTCGTCATTCCAATTCACAAATCCCACGTGGTTTGAGGACATCATATGATTCCATTTGCCGTCTAAAATGCCATGATATTCCTCAATCAACGCTGCATCATGCTCAATCGCACGCTCCACACGGATTGCATATTCATTGGCAAGGCTCATACCGGCCCTGGCATAAAAGGTATTCATTCCCGCCCAATTCTGCATCAGCAAAAGATTCGCCGACGCCACCGCGGGATAGTAGACTAACTCGATGAACGCAGGCAACATCTCTTCCCTGCAATTTGCCCTAAGAGAATTGCAAAGCGCAATCAGCTGCTCCGCCCTGCGACACATCTTTTTATTCTCCTCAAAATGTGCAGGATGATACACCTGTGCATGCAATGCTTCCGGACGACGCATACCGTTAATGCGCGTATACTCCTCTAAAACCACAGCAAGCACATCCAATTGGTCATCTGCTGTCATCCCCTCTGCCCCAAAGGACGTCGTATTGGAAAAAGCGCCTCTAAACTGTGTCTCCACAAAAGCCCGCGTATACTTCTGCGTCGCATTTGGTGCCTTCGTTCCATACTTCTCAAAATCATACGCAAGGTCCATGAAATAAGAAAGCGGAAATTCCTGAGGCTTTAAATCACCCACATTTACAATCCAGATATCACGGATTCCGTATTCATATGCTTCGCACATCTCCTCCCAAACTTTGGAAATCGGTGTGGAATTCACCCACTCATAGGATATCGGACCGCCATGATAGTCGAAATGATAATACATACCAAAGCCTGCATTATGCTCGCACATTTGAGCCGTAGGAAGCGTACGCATATTTCCATAGTTATCCTCACAAAGCATGAGTGTAATGTCTTCAAGCCCATCCCAGTCTTTTAGTCCCGGCGTCTCCCCATCTCCGTAATAGTATGCCTCAACTTCCTTATAAAGCGCAAGCATCATGGGAACCTTGCTCAAATCTTCATTTACATGCTTTCTAATCAGCATTTTTTGCTGCGTAATGATTTCTTTTAACAAATCTATGTTCTGTGCAAGCGTTACATCCTCTCCAAGCATGGAGCTGTCACGTTCGCCACGCATACCAACCGTAATGATGCCCTCATACTTACCGCTTCTTTTGAGACCGTCTTCCCAATAGCGAAGCAAACCGTCTCGATTGACGTAGTAATTCCAGTCCTGTCCGTAAATGGAATCAGGCCCCTTCACCTTGTCCCATTCCTCGCTCGCTCGCAGACATGGCTCATGATGCGAATTGCCGATTACCACGCCGTAAAGGTCCGCCAGTTCGGCATTTAAAAGCCCCGGCCCGTCAAGCGGAAAAGAAGATACCCACATCGCAGGCCACAAATAGTTTCCCATCTTTTTCCAGCTTCTCAAGCGCAGGCGAATGTCCGACAGTCGCAACCAGAACGCCACCGGTTCCTACGCCCTCCTCATAGGTCAGAAGCTCCGGTAAAATTCCCGTCACTTTGCGGATATCCTCGCACACCTTACCTGCAATCCGGCGCACACCTTCGAAGGCATCCCCTTCCAGATAAAAGGGCTTCGCCTCGTTGTTATGTACTAATTTCATACTCACTAACTCCCTTATCAGAAAACGAACTGAACAAATGAGTCTGTGTCACTTTGTTCAGTTCGTGATTATACTTATTTTGCTGCCTGCTCTACGTACTTATGGAGGGTTGCCCGAACCGCACCAGCACCGGCAAGCATTTCTACAAACATACTTTCAATTTTATCGGAAAGACCGGCCTTGCAAAGGTCTGTTGCAAAAATGGTCTCATTGGCGAGAATTTCTTTTAACTCACCGTGGTAAGAAGAAGGATCATCAAACTTGATACCGGAAAGCTTCTCTGTTAATTCGGGAAGCATAGGATCAGAGCTTAATTCCATCTTTTCACCCGTATCATCCACGCCAAGCAAATAGCGGAACCATCCGGCAATTGCAAGCGGAATGAAGGTAAGAGAATTCACATCCTTATCCGCTGCAGCAAGATAGGATTTAATGGTTTCACCAAAACGGATGGGAATTTTCATACTTGTATCGGTCGCAATACGTTGCGGCATATCCGGAATGTAGAGGTTGGGCAGTCTCTCATTCATAACCTCGTCAATGAAATCCTTCGGATGGATAATCTGAGGATCTGTCACCACGGGAAGACCTTCCTTGTAGCCAATCTGTTCAACAAGCGCATGGATGTCAGCATCCTGCATTTCTTTGGCAATGTGGTCATAGCCGAGGAGACAACCGTAAACGGCCATTGCTGTATGCAAGGGATTTAAACAGGTAGTCACCTTCATTTTTTCGGTTTTATTCACAGTATCACGGTCCGTCAGATAAACACCCGCTTTTTCAAGCGCAGGACGGCCGTTCGGAAAACGATCCTCCATTACAAGATACTGCGGAATTTCAGCATTGACAAAAGCCGCAATATACGTATTTCTGTTCGTAATGACCGGCTTCATATCCGCAACGCCTGCCTGCTCCAAAAGTTCCTCAATTTCCTTTGCAGGACGCGGCGTAATCTTATCAATCATGCTCCAAGGGAAGGAAACGCGGGATTCATCCTCGATATAGGCAAGGAAATCATCCCCAACGAAACCTTTTTCTTTCCACGCATGTGCAATCTCCACCACAGAAGTTTTCAGTTTTTCACCATTGTGACTGCAGTTATCCATGCTGCAAAATGCCACCGGATAAGCACCATTTTGAAAACGTGTCCAT
Organism: Lachnospiraceae bacterium; assembly: GCA_045530835.1. Lineage (GTDB taxonomy): Bacteria > Bacillota > Clostridia > Lachnospirales > Lachnospiraceae > UBA3766. The sequence continues at coordinate 18,354 of JAZSCW010000028.1, forward strand.
AAAAGCGCCGTCACCACACTCATTGCATGGTGCAAATTCTCAGGTCCGTTCTGCATATCCTGCTTCACGATATCAAGAAGCTCACCCTCCATGTCATGAAGCGCATATCCCTTCTCAGTGATAGTAAAACTTACCATCTGAAGGGACTTCGAGGAAATGATTTCTTCCAGTCTCTGACGCTCTTTTTCATCTGAAAAATCGCCCTTCACAGCCTCCGCAAGAGAAGCCACTACTTCCATGTTTGTATTTCCGTCAGCCTTAAGTCCGACATTCAACACCAGATTGTCATACGGCTTATAAATTCTGTCAATCATGTCAAAGTCAAAAGTATCCGCAGCAATAATACCGCTTTCTGCCAAGCCTTCGTTCAAAAGCTTCTGCTGCAACACTGCAATGAATCCCCTGAATATATTGCCTGCGCCAAAATGCAGCCATACAGGATTCTTTCTCGTGTTATCACGCATTTTATCAATATCGTATTCGGGCAGCTTAATGCCTTGTGCTTCCCATGCCTCACGGCATCCGATACCTTCCAAATTCAGTTTCAACATCTCTATAACCTCATCTATTCCTATAATGTTCCCAAAGAGTTTCTCCCTTAACGCTGAACGCGTCCTGAACCGTCACCCTGTGCAAGCTTTTTCACTTCGTCAACACCCACCATGTTGTAGTCACCTTCGACGGAGTGCTTCAAACAGCTTGCTGCAACCGCAAACTCAATGGTTTCAGCAGGTGCATAAGCATTTGCCATGGCATAAATCAGACCTGCACCGAAGGAATCACCGCCACCCACACGATCCACAATATGAACGGCATACTTTTTGCTGAAATAATAATCCTTCCCATCATAGAGCATCGCCGCCCAGTTATTGTCATTGGCAGATAAAGACTCTCGAAGGGTAATTGCCACGTAAGCAAAACCAAAACGGTCGGTTAACTGCTTTGCCACATCTTTATATCCCTCGTGGCTCAACGTACCGCCTGTAATATCCGTACCGGTTGCCTTAATGCCGAATACATCTGCCGCATCCTCTTCGTTTGCAATGCAGACATCTACATAATTGCAAAGGCGTCCCATCACTTCTCCGGCCTTTTCCTTAGACCAGAGTTTATTTCTGTAATTCAAATCACAGCTGATTACAATGTTTCTCTCTTTGGCCGCAATACATGCTTCTTCACAAATTGCAGCGAGTTCATCCGAAAGTGCCGGAGTAATACCGGTAAAATGGAACCACCCTGCACCTTCAAAAACAGAGTCCCAGTCAAAATCAGCCTTAGATGCGGTTGCAATTGAAGACCCGGCTCTGTCATAAATTACCTTGGACGGTCTCTGACTTGCGCCTTTTTCGAGATAATAAATGCCGACTCTCTCTCCGCCACGTACAATCATGGAAGTATCCACACCGAATTTGCGCAAGGAATTAACCGCCATCTGTCCGATTTCATGCTTCGGAAGTTTGGAAACAAATGCTGCATCCATACCGTAATTGGCAAGCGATACAGCCACATTTGCCTCACCACCGCCAAAAGTTGCCTGAAAAGTATCTGCCTGAAGGAATCTGTAATAACCTTCGGGCGCAAGACGAAGCATCAGCTCGCCGAACGTAACCACCTTTTTCCCTTTGAGTGCCGCAAAATCAAGGCCTGCACTTTTATTGACACAAGCTCCCTTCAAAGCAGTCTCTCTTTCACAGGGATTGAGTTTTTGCACCACTTTCTTCGTCAATGCGGTAATGGTTGCAAAATCACCTTCTTTGATTGCTTTTCCCGGTACCATGAAACTTCCGCCACATGCAATCACATTCGCAAGTGCATAATAATCATTCATATTTGCATCCGTAATGCCGCCTGTAGGCATAAATGTAACCTTGTTATACGGTGCAGAAAGTGCTTTGAGCATCTTAACTCCGCCATTTGCCTCTGCCGGGAAAAATTTAACACAGGTAAGACCGAAACTTAATGCCTTCTCAATATCGGAAGGCGTTGCGCATCCCGGCAAAACAGCTATATTTTTGGACAAACAGTACTCAACCACTTCGGGATTTAAGCCCGGACTTACGATAAATTCAGCACCTGCCGCAATTGCAAGATCCACCTGCTGTGTCGTCAGAACGGTTCCTGCTCCGACAAACATCTCCGGGCATGCTTTTTTCATTTCCATAATACATTTATCCGCGTCCGGAAACCGGAAGGTTACCTCTGCACAGGGAAGACCTCCCTCTGTCAGTGCACGCGCAAGAGGAGCAGCATCCTCTACCCTTTGCAACGCGATTACAGGCACCATCTTTGCATTTTTAATCTTCTCTAAAACTGTCTGCATATTGCCAAAACCTCAATTCCTTTTATTGATTTGCTTTTACAATGGCTTCCCAAAGCCCGTTCAAATAGCTTGCGCCGAGCGCACGGTCGTAAAGGCCGTAACCGGGCATAGCAACTTCATCCCAGATCATTCTTCCGTGATCAGGACGTAACGGACCGTCAAAACCGATATCATAAAGTGCTTTCATAATTGCATACATATCGAAATCACCATCTTCCGATAAGTGTGCGGATTCTTCAAAATTCGTAGGGGAATGGAACTTCAAATTGCGGACATGGGCAAAATGAATTCTTCCTTTCATTGCATGAATGGAATCCACCAGATCATTATCACGGTTGGTTCCGTAAGAACCTGTACAGAAAGTAACGCCGTTATGCGGATTATCCACGGCATTAAGCATCTTCAGAATCTTTTCCTTGCTGGTGATGATACGGGAGAGGCCGTATACACTCCATGCCGGATCATCCGGGTGAATCGCCATGTTAATATCATATTTATCGCAAACCGGCATAATCGCCTTCAGGAAATAAACAAGATTTTCAAAAAGCTTCTTCTCGTCTATATCCTTATACATATCGAAAAGCTTGCGGATGTCTGCCATACGTTCCGGTTCCCAACCCGGAAGTATGTAACCGTTGCAGTCGTCTTTCAGCGACTCAAAAATGTTATCCGGGTTAATGCGGTCAATTGCATCCTGGGTATATGCCATAACGGTGGAACCGTCTGCACGCAAACGTGCAAGCTCTGTTCTTGTCCAGTCAAATACCGGCATGAAATTGTAGCAGACCATGTGAATATCTGCCTCTCCCAGACGCTCTAAGGTTTTAATATAGTTATCAATACATTCATCACGATTCGGTGCGCCCACCTTAATCGCATCACACACATTTACACTCTCAATACCGGATATTTTCAAACCGGCATCTTCCACTTCTTTTTTCAGGCTTAAAATCGCATCCTTTTCCCAAGCTTCGCCGGGAACGGAATCATACAATGTGGTAATAACACCCTTCACACCTGCAATCTGTCTAATCTGCTTCAATGTAACAGAATCAAACTTACTACCAAACCATCTGAATGTCATTTCCATAATACTTTTGTACCTCTTTCTTTCCGAACGTTCTCATTCAAAATACTGCAGGAATACAAGTCATTTCATATCCATGTTGCATCCGGGCAAAAATAAAAGAGTTAACGTTCCTTTTCCTTTTATTTTAGTTATTTCCTTATCAATAACATTATACTCCCGCCTTTGTTTTATTTCAATTATCTGCCCTATACTTTCCCCTTCTGTTTCAAACAAAATTCCCGGCGCCATCTTCTTCCAATTGAAAACTGTCACCGTAAATCCTGTTGTTATTCTTTACCGGAATCTTATTTTTTAAACATAAAAAATGATTATTTTCCCTCTTTTTCAGATACAAAAGGGGCTTCGTAGGAAACCCCTTTCGCCGTTTTATTTTTTATTTTTATCTGGAATGAATTTCATTGTAAAGATCAACAACAGACTGGCTGTTTGAAGCTTCACAATCTTTGATGTATGCATCCCAATCAGCATTGATGTCTTTCTTCCCTGTTACAAAGTTCAATGTCCATGCATTGATTTTATCCTTCAACGGAGTCATCCAAAGGTTCAACTGCTCGTTTTCATCGGGAGTAGATGCCAGAGGAGGATTAATCTCTCTTAATCCGCGGTAGTTGGATACTCTGTCACAGAAATCCTGTGTCTCCGGTGTGAAGTTGTCAGTCATCTGGGCTACCGTGTGTCCGTAATAGAAGTTACCGCCTGCATAACCATACTCCAGACGCATATCCTTGTTATCCTCTGTATCATCAGGAGTAGGATCGCCATATCCGAGACCGCCGCAGTACCAGCCATCCATAAGCTGCTTTTTGCCGTCTACCACTTCGTAGGTTTCACCTTCAACACCCCATTTGATGAGGTCATAAGCCTGATCTGAGTACCATAACCAGTCAACAAAACGAAGCATCTTAATGAATTCTTCTTCACCGAGTTCCTCGTAAGCTTTGGTTGTAATCATAACACCGTTTTCAAGTCTGGTATTTTCAGCCATGGTTGCAGTGCTTCCCTGAGGGATAACGCAAAGGTATGTCTCATAATTTCCTTCGCCGAGTCCTTCCTGTAAACCGGCCTGGAAGGTAGCAATCTGTCCACGGTTTGTACTGATGATTGCCGTCTCGCCACGGAAGAATTTGTTGGTTGCAGTAGAGTCATCCTGTGTAAAAGTTTCAGGATCAAGGATTCCGCCTGCAACGAATTTGTTAGCCATTGTAACAAATGCCTTGTAATCTTCTGTTGTGGAAGATAAGTACCAGGAATCTGAAGATTCATCATACATCATGCAGTCACCAACTGCCCAACCGGAAGCTACGCCATAAGTATAACCCATAAGCTTTAAAAGATTACCGCCTGACTGCTGTCCTGATTCAGCACCACACCATAAGTCAGACCAGATGTAGTCGCTTTCGGTACACATTCCTTCTGCTACCATGTAAGCTTTTACCTTCACAAGGGCATCATACAAATCATCCCATGTCCAGTTCTCTTCGATTGCTGCAACATCAACACCGGCAGCTTCAAAAAGGTCGCTTCTGATCATGAATGTATAGTCCTGAAGCGGCTTTTCAAGCATACCGGGAAGACGATAAAAGTTTCCGTCATTACGTGTAATGGTGGCAAGATCTGCTTCCATATCGTATGTCTCAACAAAGTTGGTGAAATTCGGCATAAACTGTGTCCACTTGGAAACGGGAACAACTGCGCCACCGTCAACATATTTGGACTCATCATAAATCTTCGGGATAATATAAGGAGCATCTCCGGCAGATACACTTAATGCAATCTTATTATCATAATCACCGGAATCAATTGCCGTAAGTTCAAGCTCAACATTGGTTAACTCTTTAATCTTGGCAAATACACCGTCTGTTTTCCAGGAATCAACCAAGGGATACCAGGATGCATCACTGAATGCCATGGAATATTTAACGGGTTCCTCTGAATAGAAGGTGTCACCAAAGGTGTAACCCAAATCTTCTGCTTCCTCGGAAGCCTCAGCGCCGCTAATGGCCTCGCTTGTCGGTGCAGGCTCTGATGAGGTTCCTGCATCTGTTCCACATGCTACCATAGATGAAAGCATCGCTACGGAAAGCATTGTGCACAATAACTTCTTCTTCATTTCTAAAAATCCTCCGTTTTTCTTTTCTATATCATCCTTCCCTATGAAGGAAAATATCTTTTTTTATTTGCTTTTATCTTACCGTTTTTATCCCTTAGCCCTTAACACCACCGAGCATCATTCCCTGTACAAAATACTTCTGGATAAAAGGATATACGCAAATAATGGGAACTGCCATCAACACCATGGAACAGGATTTGATGTTTGCCGCAATCTGCATACTGTCCGATGATACCGCGCCGGGATCCGCAGAAGTGGATGCACCGATGATAATCTGGCGCAGATAATATGCAACCGGCCATTTTTCACGGTCGTCGAGATACAGGAATGCATTAAACCAGTTACTCCAGTATCCTGCCATATAAAACAGCGTCATTGTTGCAATAATCGGCTTGGAAAGCGGAATTACAATGCGGAAAAATACGCCGAATTTGGAAAGTCCGTCAATCTCGCCCGCCTCTTCCAGCTCGTGAGGGAGACTTGTGAAGAAAGAACGCATCAACAGCACATAGTAGGTACCGATTAATCCGGGCAAAACAAAAGATACCGGATTGTTTCGCAGTCCAAGCTCCGTCATCAAAATGTAGTTCGGAATCATACCGCCGCCGAAATACATGGTAAAAATGATAAACGGTGTAAAAAACTTATTCAGTCGCAAGTGCGATTTGGAAAGCGGGTAAGCTAGCAGCGCGGTAAAAAATACCGAAGCCAGCGTACCGAATACGGAATAAAGAACCGTATTCAGGTAATATCTCTGGAAATCACCTTTTTCCAATACCGACTTGTAAGTAATGAGGTTGAAATCAACCGGAAAAATAGTTACCAATCCTTTGACGATTGCTGCCTCTGAGGAAAATGACTGTGCCACCAGATAAAGGAACGGATACAGTGTTGCCGCACAAATAATCAGCATCAGGATTGTATTAAAAACCTTAAAGGTCTTATACTGCCAGGATTCTTTAACCCGCATGGATTTTACAGGCTTTTTGGCGGAGTCTGCAGCGGACTCACTTTTTTTTACTGAAACGATTTCTTCGTTAGCCATAACTTCTTATCTCCTCCTTTCTTTTACCACAATCCGCTTCCGGCGGTTTTTTTCGAAATCCAGTTTGCCAAGGTCAATAATACCAGGTTAATCAAACCTTCAAACAAACCGATTGCCGTCGCGTAACTGTAGTTACCGGAGTTTACACCCATGCGGTAAACGAGTGTTGATACAATATCAGAAGTCTCATAAGTCATCGGGTTATATAGCAGGAATACCTTTTCAAATGCACCTGAGGAACCAACCAGACCACCGATATCAAGAATCAGCAATGTTGTAATGGTCGGTAAAATACAGGGGATGGTTACATGCAACACTCTCTGGAATCGGTTCGCACCATCTACAGTCGCTGCCTCATATAACTCAGGACTGATACCGGCAATTGCCGCCAGATACAGAATGCTTCCCCATCCAAGACCCTGCCAGATACCTGACACAACAAAAATGGTAGGAAACCACTCCGGTAAAGCAATGAACTCTATTGCCTGTTGACCGATACTTTGCAAAAAGCTGTTAATCGGGCCGCTTGTGGAAAGCAACTCGCGAATCATACCTGCCACGATAACCATGGAGATGAAATGGGGCAGATAAGATACTGTCTGCACGAACTTTTTCCAAGGCAGCCACTTGATTTCATTGAGCAGCAACGCAAAAATCAAAGTCAGTGGGAAACGTACCACCAGGTAGGAAATATTCAAAACAAGTGTGTTTTTGAACGCACTCCAGAATGCCGGGTCATTCAAAAACATTTTAAAATACTTAAATCCGGACCACTCCACACCAAAGATACTTCCGCCGGCCTGAAATTTTCGAAAAGCAATGATGTTACCAAACATCGGTATGTAACGGAAAATCACATAATAAATAATCGGAATGATGAAGAACGCATACAACGGCCATTCCTTTTTCAAATGTTTCCAAAGACCGGTCCGGAATTTTCCTTTCTTTTCTTCTTTTCGTTGATAGCGGGAAGGATCCTCTGTAGCGATAATGCTGTTATCCAAATTGCTTCCTGCAACAGTCTCTTCGCCGGTCCCGCTCTGAACCAAATTCTCAGATTCCATTGTAACCTCCTAAATTGCATCATTTTAGTTTTCTATTATACTTGTATACAAGCATAATAATATATTTCTTTTGTTATTTCCATTAACAAATTTACTTAAATCTAAAATTTTTTTTGTATAAATGTAACAATTTTGAGTTAATTCTCTGTACAGTCGTTGAGTTTTGCTATTGGAAATTACGAACCTTCCTTGCACAAAAAAAGAGCCACTGCTTCACGAAATTTCCTTCGTTAAAGCGGCAGCCCTTGAAATTCGGATTTCCATCCGCAAATAAAGTTAAGCCTATATTTTGAAATATTCCGGATAAGCCTTCTTGATTTCTTCTTTGTCCAAATCATAGCGGCTTAAGTGTTTTCTTGTCTGTGCCTGAGCCTCCTCCACATTACGGTTGCGGATTGCTTCCATAATCAGACGATGGTCATTCACTATTTTGGTATCTTTCACGGTAACAAGAGAGAGCGCGCGGGCACGGTCATAGTGCATCATCATACTCGCCTTCATCTTATATGTTCTTTCCTTGTTCGCCATCACATAAATCATTCTATGAAAGGTATCATCCAGCTCCATGATTTTTTCGGGCATGTATTTCTCAAGATAGAACTCCTGTAACTTCACATTCGCTTCCAGATTCAGAATATCCTCCGGCGTAGCGATGCGGCATGCAATCTCAATCACCGACAAATCCAGAACTTCGCGGATAAAACGGGCCTCTTCAACCAAATCAGGGTCAATCAGGGATACAAAACTTCCCTTTTGCGGAATTGTTTCCACCACAAGCGAATGATTCAAATCAATTAACGCTTCACGCAACGGCGTTCTGCTGATTCCCATTTCCTTCGCCAGCTCATTTTCACTCAAAACGGTTCCCGGTTTCAATTCAAGACTTACAATATTTCTTGTAAGGCATCTTGACGCATAATCTCTTGCAGATTCTCCGGGAAGCTTTTCCAAATTTATCATTCCCTAACTCTCCATTCTGTCCGTTATGTGCACAGGCATCCTTACAGGAGACCTGCACACCTTAGTCTATCATACCTTGCTTTTACCTCAAAAAGCAATCTTTTTTTGCCTTGCTTTTGGAGATATGTCAACGATTTTTAGAAAAACGAACGCCAACAAGCATAGAAACGCTTCGCCACTTCCTTCTTATTCTGCGGGTGAAGTTCATTGTACTGTCCTAAATCATGCAGAATAGCCATTCTTGTAGCGGGGATTTCCAGTGCTTTCGCCTGTGCACGCTGCATACGGATCCATGCATCACATCCGCCACCGCCTTCTCCCGCGAAATCAGGAAGCTGTGCATAGATATACGGAAGCACTTCACCAAGCAAGGTTCTCCATTCTTCAATCATTGCACGATGCAGATAAACGTAATCCTCTGCAAGTTCACAGTTGGATTCTCCCTGATAAAAGAGAATACCTGCAAAACGGCAATAACGAACTGCATGAATCATACTGTTATACAAAGCAGTCGGTTTCCATGCAAAAAATGTTCCGCCGGCAAGAGGCTCTTCCACGGTACCGATACGTGCATACCAGTTACCCTCAAGCGAAATCTCTTCTTCGCCCAATTTCAGGCAATACGGCATATCCGGCTTCGATCCGCCCACATTTGCATCCATTGACAGACGGATGGTAATCACGTTACGACCGGGTTTCAAGACCGTTGTGTCCAACGGGTAACGGCGCGGCGGATAGCGGTACTCCGTTCTGCCAACCTGAATACCGTTAACATATGTAACATCTGCATCCACAAGTGTTCCCAAACGAAGTTCAACCGGCTTATTGCAAAAATGCTCAGGCACCTCCACAACTCGCTGGAGCCATACAACACCACACATTTTTCCCAAGTTGATATTGTCCCACATTCCGGGAATCGCAACCACATCTGCCTCACGAAGTTCTTCTGCAGTCCACTCGGATTTTTCCCAGGAGCCTGCAATTCCCATATCGTGACGGTCACGTGTTGTATACCATTTCATCGCACGCTCGCCTTCCTGCTGCTGCACCGCGCGCACGTACTCCGGATCCTTATTGAGGGCAATCTGCTGTTCATAGCACCATTTACAACTTCCGTTGTTATCACATTCACATCTGCGCAAGTCACCACGTCTTACCGCAGCCGCACGCATTTTGATTGCTTCTTTCACAAGCGTTTCTTCGCTGATAAAAGCTTCGATATGTGCTCCGCCGATTGCGGCATGCACCAGACCTACCGGCACACCGTCTTCTTTGTATTTCATCTCGGCAAAATAAAAACCAACCGCGCTGAATCCCATAACACTCTGCGGATTTACTGCAATCCATTCTCCATCATCCAGAAGGTCTCGCGGACCTTCGAAAAGTTCCGCTTTGGGAAGCTGAAACATTCTGATTTGCGGATAATCGGCATTTTCTACTTCCGCACGATATAAATCTAATGTTCTGCTTACAGGAAGCTCCATGTTGGACTGACCACTGATTAAAAAGACATCTCCTGCCCATAAATCGCTGTATTCTTCCGTTTCACCGGTTGAAGCAGCAAGCTTCAATGTATACGGACCGCCTGCGGGAAATGCAGGAAGCGTTACCGCAAAATGTCCGCTTTCATCCGTAACAGCCTCAGCCTTTTGGTTATCCATCTCTGCCGTAATTACATCACCGGCCGCCGCCGTTCCGTAAACAACAAATTCCTTGTCTCTCTGAAAGACCATACCTTTTGAAAAAATAGCTGATACCTTCATAAAACCTCTCCTTTTCTGCCATATATTTTTCGCACAATACTTCCGCGCAACTTTCTTTTTTTAAGATATTCCCCGTTTTCACAGTCACTGTAATTTAATAAAGAGGACGTCCTTTCTCATCCGCAATACCCGTTTTACGATAAAAATAACTGTTAATCACATCGCGCCACTCTTTGGAATGCGACTCCTGACGCATCAGACGCTCCAACACACGCTCGTATTTGCTCTCGCACAACAATCCTTCGAGCTTTTTCCAGTCGGCAAGCATCTCCTCCACTTCCGCAGCTCCCTCAAAATGCGTATCATAAATATGCTGCAAAATGGTTTTACCACTTTGCAAACGATACTCATAGGGCATATGGTGGAAGAAAAGAAGCAATTCCTCAGGCGTTGTTTCAACAGAATCATACATGGATGCATTCGGCTCATTGTACTGCCCCGTATAGCCTGTTCCGCGCATGGTACGGTCCACACCGATTCCTTTGTGATCCGCACGGTGATACGTTCCCCAGCGTGAATATTCATAGCCGTCCACATCCGGCCCGTAATGGTAATGCGGCACCACCATCCAGCCGATACCAAGCGGCGAAGTATATTTCTCATATACCGGCCAGGAGCGCATCAAAATGGAGAGCACCGTTTCCTCTATCACGTCTCCGTGCTTTGCAGCATAGCCGGTTTCACCAATCTGTCCGATATAAAAAAGTTCAATCCACTCTTTTGCAATTTCCTCAGCAGACAGCTGCGTATCAAAAGCAAGTCGTCCGAATCCATACAGATTAGCCCCGGCCAGGTCATGCCCGGTCCAGTTATAATCATTTCCTGTATTGCAGACAGCCGCCATACCGCAATTCGTCTGTGAGAGCGCCCTGCCGCTTACCAAATCGGCTACGGTAACATCCTCTCCAAACGCCCGGTTATCCGTTTGCAGACCGGTCTGAAAAGCAAGCACTTCCTTAAACCACGGAATCAGATAACATACATGTACCTGCTGCCCGGTATACTCCTGCGCAATCTGCACCTCCAGCATCTGATTTGTCTTTTGCAAACCGCCAAACAACGGTGATACCGGTTCACGTACCTGGAAATCCATCGGTCCGTTTTTGATCTGTAAAATAACGTTAGAGGCAAACTCGCCATCCAGATTTTTGAAATAATCATATCCGGCACGCGCACGGTCGGTTGTGCGATCGCGCCAGTCCTGTTGACAATTGTATACAAAGCAACGCCAGATAATCAATCCGCCGTGAGGCGCAATCGCCTCTGCAAGCATGTTCGCACCGTCTGCCTGGGTCCGCCCATAGGTAAAAGGACCCGGACGCCCTTCTGAATCGGCCTTAACCAAAAATCCGCCAAGCAGCGGAATGTTTTTGTAAACCTCGTCACATTTAGTCTTCCACCATGCACGCACACGCTCCTCAAGCGGGTCTGCCGTTTCTAACACCCCGATTCCCGACGCCGCATCCGCTTCACATTCAAGCGGCATTGCATAATTAACACTTAAATATAGAGAAATGCCATATTGAGCAAACAACTCCGACAATTCACGCATACGTTCATAATAACGCGGTGAAATCAGATACGTTGCAGCATCTTTAACATTTACATTGTTGATTACAACCGCATTGATCCCAACGGATGCAACCGCTCTTGCATACATACGGGTACGCTCGTTTACAAGCACCTCATTTTTTCGGAAGAAAAATGATTCGCCGGAATACCCCCTCTCAACAGAACCGTCCATATTATCCCAGTGATTCAGCATACGCAACGGATTGGAAGGTCTTTGTACCACGCAAAGAGTCTCGTTGCACTTCCCCCTTCTTAAAAGGGAAAGAAAAGCAAACGTACCGTATAACAGACCTTTATACCCGGATGCACTGACAAAATATCCCTCTTTTCCGGCAAAAATATAGTATCCTTCTTCACCGAGAGCATCCTGCTTTGCTCCGTTTGCATCCGTAAAAGCTTCATTCGCGCATAACGTAAGTGTCACCCCGCCGGTTGAAGGCAAATCGTCACAAACCGTACTCTCCGTCCCGAACAATCCCTTGACGGCAAGCTTCCATTCTTCCAAAATACTTTGGACAATCGAATTCTCTTTGGACACATTGCGTAATCGAATGTATTCCATACAGGCAGCCAGTTTCTGCTCTGCCGGCGTTGAAATTTCACTTTTTTCATAATTTAGCCATAATTTATTGAACATTTCGTATTCCCTCTTTTTTATTTATGTTGTATACTTGTATGGTAGTGATATTATTTTACGCAAAATTCCATGATTTGTCCATTCTTTCTAAATAAAAAAGAATGATTTTATCAAAAGGGAGGAACACTAAATGAATCTCTTTCATTTTGAAGGTAAATTATATCGTTTCCTGGTAAAATTCTGGAATATCATCTGGATTGGCATTCTTTGGATTGTTTTTTCCTTACCGGTCTTTACAATCGGAGCTGCTTCAAGTGCTGCTTACTATGCAATGATCAAGGCAGTCCGCAAAGGCTTTGACCGTCCCACACATGACTTTTGGAAATCTTTCAGGGAAAATTTTAAGCAGGGCAGCATTCTGACCTTAATCTATGGCATGATTGGTGCACTGTTTGTATTTGCCTTTTTATTTTATTATCATCAGCCGGGCGACCTTGCGCTCGGAATGCGTTGGCTGTTTCTGGTACTTTTAGCCGTTTATGCAAGTGCTGCAACGCTTTGTTTCATCTGGCTGTCACGCTTTGTAATTACTACCGGACGCGCAATTACGTATCCGATGATGCTGGCGATGCTTCATCCCAAACAGACCTTCGGACTGATTGTGTTCTGGATTGCATCTGCCGTCATCCTTTATTGGACTTATAACACGCCGGCGTTTCTGTTTCTGTTACTGTTCCTGCCGGGCTTTAAATGCTATGCGGATACATTTGTAACAGAAGCGCTTCTTATCAAATATGAACCTATCGCAACAGGAGAGACCACATCCGCACGGATGGGAGAAAGTGAGGAAAAAAATGAAACCCTTCCTGAATCATGATTTTTTATTATCAAACGAAACTTCGAAACGGCTTTATCACGAATATGCAGAGACCACGCCGATTCTTGATTATCACTGCCACATCGACCCTGCGGACATCGCAAATGATGTCAAATTTGAAAACCTTACACAGTTATGGCTTGGCGGAGACCACTACAAATGGCGTTATATGCGTTCCTGCGGAGTAGAAGAACGCTACATCACGGGCGATGCAAGCGACAAAGAAAAATTCCTGAAATGGGCTGAAGTCCTCGGAAGCGCCATCGGCAATCCGCTCTATCACTGGAGCCACTTGGAATTACAGCGCTATTTCGGTATTACCACACCTTTGAACCGCAACACCGCTGAAGAAATCTGGGAACAGGCCAATGCCAAATTGCAGTCCGCAGATTTAAGTGCACGCAATATTATCCAAAAATCGAACGTCACACTGCTTTGTACAACGGATGACCCGATAGATTCCCTTTGCCACCATGAAACAATTGCAAAAGATCCGTCTTTTGACGTACAGGTTTTACCGGCATTTCGTCCAGACAATGCAATGAACATCGAAAAAGAAAACTACTTATCTTATTTTACCGAATTAGAGCGTGTTTGCCAATGTAAAATCAACACTTTTTCTGATTTAAAAGGGGCAATTCGGGACAGAATGCTTTATTTTGATAAACATGGTTGTGTTCTGGCCGATCACGGCCTTGATTTCATGATTTTTGAACCGGCAGACGAAGAGGAAATCGAGCGGATTTTTGCAGCACGTTTACGCGGTGAAATGCCCAATTTTACGGAAACCAACCGTTTCCATACGGCATTCCTTCTCTTTGTACACCGCGAATATGCGAAGCTGAACTGGACGTCTCAGTTACACTTCGGCTGCAAACGTGACAACAACACCAAAATGTTTGCCCGTATCGGTGCCAACACAGGTTTTGACTGCATCCGTAATAACACGCCTTCCGGCGCTATTGCAGATTTTCTCGACGCGCTCGACTGCACGGATGAACTGCCTCGCACCATTCTCTACAGCCTTGACCCGAATGACAATGCTGCCATCGGTACCATCATCGGCTGTTTCCAGGATTCCTCTGCCGTATCCAAAATCCAGCACGGAAGTGCATGGTGGTTTAACGATCATCGCATCGGGATGCAGAATCAGCTTGCAAATCTTGCAAGCCTCGGCCACCTCGCAGGATTTGTCGGAATGTTGACGGATTCAAGAAGTTTCTTATCCTACACCAGACACGAATATTTCCGTCGTATTCTTTGTGAATACTTCGGTACCCTGGTAGAAAACGGTGAATTTCCGGCCGACTTTGATACCCTCGGCGAAATTGTTCGGAATATCTCCTATTATAATGCAGTCAGATATTTCCGCTTTGATTTATAAACTTATATAACCCGGAGTATGTACCTATGAAAAATCCTGAAAAACATCCGCTTGCTGCACAACGGCGAAAGCATTTGAAAGAAGCTGCCGCGCTTCCCATGGGGAAGCGAATTACATATTACCTGTATTATTTCAAAGCCTGGCTGATTGGTGTGCCGATTGCAGTTCTGGCTATTGTTTTCTTTGCAAAATCTTTTTTCTGCGGAGCAGATACCGCACTTTACGGATATTTCGTTAATGCTACACAGGGGATGAACGTTGAAGACGATGTTTTTCTGGAAGACTATCTTACCTATGCACAAATTGAGGAAGAAAAAGAAACTGTATACTTCAATTCAACCTTTTCTCTGAAGAATGCGGATCAGATGACACTTTCTAAACTGCTCTCCAATCTTACATTGGGAGAAATCGATTTCTTTGTCTGCGAAGAGGAGGCTTTTGATGAATTTGCACGCGAAGGACTCCTAAGCGATTTGGAGGTTTTTTTGACTGAGGAAGAACTTTCCTTTTATCAAGACAGACTAATCCGGTTTGAAGTGCAGAACACAAATCCTTCCGATGAAACACCAATTCTGAACGGCTGTTTTACCGGCATCGATATTACAGACAGCGTGCGTTTGCAGGAAAGCGGCGCCTACAGCGGCGAAGCACATATTTACTTCTGCATAGCCGTAAACGCACCACACAAAGAGCGCACGCTGGCCTTTCTTGACTGGCTTCTTGCCGAATAAAATCTTTTTTATATATTTTCTGATGCCGAAGTCCCGTCAGTTCTTTTCAGAAATTTTCAAAATAATAACTTGACAGAACTGATACACCTGTATATAATGCATATATACAGTTATATCAGAGGTGATCACATGAATATACTTATCGATAACAAAAGCGGGGCTCCGATTTATGATCAGATTTATACACAGATCAAGAATCAGATTATAAACGGTTCCTTGAAAGAAAATGATATGCTCCCCTCCATCCGAGGGCTGGCAAAGGATCTGCGCATCAGTTTCATTACAACGAAACGCGCTTATGATGAGCTTGAACGCGACGGCTTCATCTATACGGTTCAAGCCAAAGGCTCATATGTTGCACCACGCAACCTTGAACTGCTGCGCGAAGAAAACCTCAAGAAAATTGAAGAACACATTGAAGAAATTCTTCAGCTTGCCGCTTCGTGCAATTTATCTGCCGAGGATATCATTTCCATGATTCGTTTCAGTTTGGAGGAGAATGAATGAACGCACTTGAAATTAAAAATCTGACGAAATCTTATGATTCTTTTACCTTAGACAATTTGAATTTAACACTGCCAAGCGGTTGTATTATGGGCTTAATCGGTGAAAACGGTGCCGGTAAGAGTACCACCATGAAATTGATTCTTAATATGATTAAGAAAGACAGCGGAAGCATTACTATTCTTGGACGCGACAATCTTCAAAACGAGCGTCTCACCAAGGAAGAAATCGGTGTTGTCCTCGATGAGGTCGGCCTTCCCGACTGTGTCAATGTTAAACAGGTCGGCAACATCATGAAGCATACCTTCCGCACCTGGAAACAGGAGGAATACGAACAACTTACGAAACGCTTCAAGTTATCGCCGGACAAGCAATTCAAGGAATTTTCCCGTGGTATGAAAATGAAGCTTGGACTCGCCATTGCGCTTTCTCATGACAGCAAGCTTTTGATCCTTGACGAAGCAACCAGCGGACTGGACCCGATTGCACGCGACGAATTACTCGAAATGCTAAGCGACTTCACTCGCGATGAAAATCACTCTATCCTGATTTCATCTCATATTGTAAGTGATTTGGAAAAGCTTTGTGACTACATCGCTTTTATTCATCAGGGAAAACTTTTACTCTGCGAAGAGAAAGATTTATTACTTGGAGAATATGGCATTTTGCACTGCACCAAGGAAGAACTTGATGCCTTATCGGAAGATGCCATTTTACAGAAAAAAATCAATTCATATGGCGCAAAGGCAATTGTGAAAAGAGATTTGGTTCCCGGCGCAATGCAGTTAAGCCCGATTGATATAGAAGAACTGTTTATTTATATGATTAAGGAGGAAAAATAACATGAAGGGACTTCTTATCAAAGACTTTTATATGATTGCAAAACATTACCGCATGCATTTACTCATTATTATTGTTTTTCTCATCGCATCCTTATTTTCCGGAGAAAAATTTTTCATATACTACCCCTGTGTCCTTGCGGGAATGTTTCCCTCTACCCTGCTCTCCTATGATGAGCATAACAAATGGATGCAGTACTGTGGAACACTTCCATATACACGCGCTCAGATTGTTATTGCCAAATATCTCATAGGTGCTGTTTTAACAGGCATAACATTCATCCTCATAGCAGTTTCACATTTTCTCTTTCAGCAAATAAACGGAACGTTAAATCTTCCGGTGTTAATGATTGATTTAAGTGTTATCCTGCTTTTGGGATTAGCGATGCCGACACTGTCGCTCCCTTTCATGTTTAAATTGGGGGTGCAAAAAGGACGTATGGCTTACTTTGTCTGCATCGGTATTATTTTCGGCGGCGTTGCACTGCTTCCCATCCTTTTCAAAAATCCGACAATTTCAGAGGGGATCAATACAACAATGAACAATTCACTTTCATTTATGCAGTACGGTTTATTCCCGGCCACCTTTGCCGTCATCCTTATCTGCTACACAGTATCCTGCCTGATTACAATTAAATTATTTCAAAACAAGGAACTATAAAAAACTTCGATATTCAACCAATGTCATTTCGTTAAAAGTTTTAGGTATCAGCAGTTCTTAACCGGCGCAAGCCGCCATGAAGGGTGTTCCCACAAACAAGTTATCGAATGCGAGAACGACTATGGTCTGTATGGTTTACCCCATAGACACTCTCCCCAAAAAACTCGAAAGGGGCGCGCCGCACAGGGGCTTTTTGTGACTTTTATGCAATGATTAGTTTATCTTCATTTGGAAAAGGTTTCATTTGCCGCTTCCGGCAAAAATGGAACCTTTTCCAATGTTAGATATTCTTTCATTGTATAACCGGAATAAAAAGCCCCTGTGCGGCGCGCCCGCTTTCTCAGACAATTTGGGAAAAGCAGTGTCTATAAGGTAAACAATACAGACAAGACATTCTACGCATTCTCAAAAAAGTTTGTGGGAACACCCTTCATGGCGGCTTGCGCCGGTTAAGAACTGCTGTTGTAAACCTTCCCTAACTAAATGACATTGGATGTTCAACCTCTTTTTTTAACAATTTAAAGAAATACGTGTTGCAGATTTTACCAGCGTATTTTTCATAAAAACGCAGATAATAATCTCAGAAACGTGAGCGCGTCAAAGCTTCTTTTCGTGTTTGCGTTTCATTCAAGATAGATTAAAAAAGCATCGGAGACGCGCTCACGCGCACTGTGACAAACTGTCACTACTCCGGGAAGGAGAGGTGAAACATGAAGGACAACAAGTATCAGGAAAACAATTCTTACAAGGATTGCAGCAGAAACGAAAGCAACTCTTACAACAGCACAAAGAAATCTACCAAAGACAACTCTTACAACCAGACAAAGAACAGCATGGACAACAAGAACAACAAAAACAGTCAGAACAACCAGAACAACAAGTCCAGCAAAGAATGCTAAAAATGCGCTTTTAAGTCTCACGAAATCCCCTGCCCCGCAACGGCAGGGGATTATTTTTGACATAAAACCCTTATATTGACTATGAAAGTAAAAAAAACTATAATAAATTAGCATTACTAAAAAAGGGGATTTTTGATGAAAAAACTAATTTGTGAACTTTGCGGAAGTTCGAATATTATAAAAGAAAACGGCCTTTATGTCTGTCAGAGTTGCTCAACACAGTATTCTGTGGAAGAAGCTCGCAAATTGATGATTGAAGGTACGGTTCATGTACAGGGAACCGTGCAGATTGATACTTCATCGCAGGTTGAAAACTACTATGTCAATGCGCGTCGTGCCATGAATCAGGAAGACTGGCATGATGTCGAAAAATACTATGACTTAATTCTTCAAAACGATCCTTCCAGTATCGAAGCAATATTTTACAGTGATTACGGACGTGTGAATCTTTCACTTTACGACACTGACCTTAATAAAAGACGCCAGAATTTCAACGTTTTGATAAATGATACAGCCCTGCTTGCAGACACCTATACGCCCGGAGTGCAAAAAGAATTTCGTAACATTATTGAACGCATTAATCAGGATATCATCAGACTGACGCAGAGCCAATACGTCTATAACTCGCGAAAAAATGACATCGGCATGGTTGTACAAACAGACCGCGAGGAAACTTCCAAACTGCTGGTTGCGCTCGAATGCGCTTTCATCAGGTCTCTTGAGAAGATCATGCAAATAGAGCCGCAGTCATATATCAATGAATTGATTTTGGAGCACGCTAATTATTTGCATCGTACAGATGAAGCAAACAGAGCATACTATTCATCCATAATACATTATGCAGTAATTCGGAAAGAACATGAACGCTTACTTACTTATTTCGAAAAAAAACCGGAAGGAAGCAGACAGTATCTGGCATTATATGATGAATTGTGTTCATACCAAAATTCATACAAAGCGCATTTGGAGGCATTCCACGATTTGCAGGCCCAAAAAGCAAGCGACCGCGATTTATCCCATGCTGCCAAAACGGCCAATGCTGACATCAGGAATCTTTCAAACAGCCGCACAGCCATTTATAAACACTTGAACTCGCTGAATATCCCGCATGAGGATTTCATCATTTTGCCTGAAAAAATAACCACACAGATGAAAAACAGTTCCAAAGAGCATTCCACTTTGGGTATCATTTCCTTTATTATCGGAATCATAAGTATTCTTTGCATATGTCTCTACAGTCTTGGTACTTTCCTCGCTCCCATAGGAATGCTTTTGGGTATTATTGCGATATTCAATCGTAACCGCACCCATGCTTATACCATTTTGGGAATTGTATTGAATACCATTGCTCTTTTTGCCGGAGCTTTCCTTTTACTGATTATTTTAGGCTATAGTGTTGGAATGTATCCTAATTTATTCTAAAATTCTATAGGGGATGTCTCCTTAACGAATATAATTTCGTAAGGCGGCATCCCCTTGTTTTCCTTCCTTTTATCTGTTGTTGATTGCATCCGGACAAGAATCTATAGCATATTCTGTCTGTTCAACCGGTTGGCTGCGCGGTAAAGAATATGAAAAAAATAACCCATACCATCCGGCATAGGTTATTTTTCTATCGATGCGACAGGATTTGAACCTGCGACCTCTGCGTCCCGAACGCAGCGCTCTACCAAGCTGAGCCACGCATCGTAATCAATGAATCAGTCATCTAAAGTGACCATTGATAATAATAACGCATTTTTTTGCTGTTGTCAAATCATTTCTTTTCAAATTCTATTTTTACACAAAAATATGTTAACAGTTCATCCGATGTATCGGACGGTTGCGGCTGCGTCACTGCTTCTTTTGCTCATGACACATTCCCTGCATGCCACAGTTTGCACAACCACAGCCACAGGAAGATTTGCCTGCCCTTTTATCCCGAATCAACTTCATAATGATGGCAACTACAATGACTGCCAGAATCACACATATCATAATTGTTGCCGCATTTGCAGCTAACCATGTCAACATAGCAAACTCCCTCTCTTTTCCTCTATCATTTCAACTCCTGCGCAAAAAGTGCGCGCACTGCATCTTTATATTCTTCCGCTTTCTTCGCTTTCTGAATTGCACGTACCGCTTTCTCTGATTCTGCAAAATTTCTGCCCAGATAAAACCAAAGCTCCTTCATCTTGAAAAAGACATCTTTTTCAGCACCCAAATCTGCCAGATAACCTTCGTAGAGTGCATCATGATATGCATACAATTCTTCCTTCTTGACCTTTTGACCGGTTTTGATTTCACGCACCAGACCGGGATTGGCAATTACGCCGCGGCCAAGCATTATCCTTCCCAGATTCGGAAATTTCTCTACAAGCGCAGCATAATCCTCAGCCGTCCAAATATCTCCGTTATAACAAACCGGATGTACACAGGTCTCAAATGCCTGCGCAAATGCATCCAAATCCGGCGAACCGTTATAAAACTCCTTCCTCACTCGCGGATGAATCATTACCTCTTTTAGCGGAAAACGGTTATATATTTCCAGAATCTGTGAAAACTCCTCTGCCTCTTCCAACCCAAGACGGGTTTTGACAGACAGCAAAAAGCGCTCTTCTTCCGGTAATTTCAGATTCCACCTAAAAAATTCCTCCAAAAACTGCTCCAGGCGCTTCGGTTCTCCCAGTAAACCGCTTCCCTTACATTTGGTCACAACCGTAGCTGCCGGGCACCCCAGATTGATATTAATCTCCCGATATCCAAGCTTCCCCAGAAAGTTGCAGGTTTCTATCATCTGCTCCGCCTGATTGGTCAAAATCTGCGGCACCAGATTTATCCCTTTGTTATTCTCCGGTGCAACATCCTTACGCTCTCTTGTCTTAAGAATCTTTTTTTGCGTAGGAGAAATAAAAGGTGCAAAATACTTATCCATGTCATCAAACATGGATAAGTATACATTACGATAAACAAATCCGGTTACTGCCTCCATCGGCGCAAGATAAAACTGCATGCTTCAAACCTCCTGTGAGATTCTATTTTACACCTTTAGGTGCCTTTCTGAAAAGAAGGAAAAGCAAAATCCCAAGACAAATTACTGCAGCAATTACGCCAAAAATGTTCATATTTCCCGTAACTAGCATACCAAACTGATATACCATCAATGAAATCATATAGGCAAACCCACACTGATAAGCCAATGCAAACAAAGTCCATTTCGCTGAATTCATTTCTCTTCTGATCGCACCGATTGCCGCAAAACAGGGCGCGCAAAGGAGATTAAAAATCAGGAAGGAAAATGCAGCCAGCTTTGTCATACCACCAAAATCAAGTACACCGAATACACCTACTACCTCTTCCTTGGCCACCAGTCCCATCACGGTTGCAATCGTTGCCTTGGCAGTTCCGAACCCAAGAGGGCTAAAAATAAAGGAAACCGCACCACCGATGATCCCAAGAATGCTTGATTCCAACGGCATCTCCGTATCAAATGCAAATGCACCGTCTACAACACCAAACACAGTACCTGCCCAGATGATAATGGAAGAAAGCAAAATAATGGTTCCTGCTTTTTTAACAAAGGAAAATCCTCTCTCCCACATACTGCGAAGAACATTCTTCACTGTGGGCCAGTGATATGCCGGTAACTCCATAACAAAGGGAGCCGGATCCCCTGCAAAAAGCTTCGTTTTCTTTAATATAATACCTGATACAATCACGGCTGCAATACCGATGAAGAATGCAGTCGGCCCTACCCAGAAAGCGCCATCAAAAAGTGCTGATGCAATCATCGCGATAATCGGTAACTTTGCACCACAGGGAATAAATGTGGTTGTAATAATTGTCATTTTACGATCTCTGTCATTTTCGATGGTTCTGGATGCCATAATACCCGGAACACCACAACCGGTACCGATTAACATCGGAATAAAGGACTTACCGGAAAGACCGAATTTACGGAAAATTCTATCCATTACAAAAGCAACACGCGCCATGTAACCACACGCCTCAAGGAATGCAAGGAAAAAGAATAATACAAGCATCTGAGGCACAAACCCAAGCACTGCCCCAACACCGCCTACAATACCATCAAGAATCAGACCATTCAGCCATTCTGCCGTGCCAATCTTTGTAAGTACACTTTCAACAAGTACCGGAATACCGGGCACCCATACTTTTCCAAACAGAGCGAATCCCTCTCCAAACAATCCGTCATTGGTAAAATCGGTTACCCATGTTCCTACCGTAGTTACCGAAATATAGTATACAAGAAACATAATCACAGCAAAAATCGGCAGAGCCAGAAAACGGTTGGTGACGATTTTATCAATTTTATCAGAGGTAGTAAGCCCTCCCGCATTCTGCTTTTTATACGCGCCTTTGAGAATGGATGCTATGTATACGTATCGCTCGTTGGTAATGATACTTTCTGCGTCATCATCCAGTTCCTGCTCTGCCGCGACAATATCTTCTTCGATATGCGCAAGCTTTTGTTCCTCAATTTTCAAAAAGGAAAGCACTTTCTCATCGCGCTCAAAAATCTTAATTGCATACCAGCGTTGCAAACCGGCATCCATGCTGTGAAGCGCTGCTTCCTCAATGTGCGCCAGTGCATGTTCCACTGCACCGCTGAAAGTATGTGCCGGCACAGGCTTCTTCTCTTTGGCAACGTCAATCGCAATCTTCGCTGCTTCTTCGATACCGTTTTCCTTCAATGCAGAGATTGTAACAATCCGGCAACCCAACTGTCTTGAAAGCTCCTGCGTGTCAATTTTATCACCGTTTCTCTCTACAATATCCATCATATTAATCGCAATTACAACCGGAATTCCCAGCTCAATCAGCTGTGTTGTAAGATAAAGATTACGTTCAAGATTCGTACCGTCCACTATGTTAAGAATTGCGTCAGGACGCTCATTTACCAGGTAATTTCTTGCTACAACCTCCTCAAGCGTATAAGGGGAAAGCGAATATACACCCGGAAGATCGGTAATCACTACTTCTTCGTGCTTTTTCAACTTTCCTTCCTTCTTTTCTACCGTAACACCCGGCCAGTTTCCGACAAACTGATTCGAGCCCGTTAACGCATTAAACAATGTGGTTTTACCGCAATTTGGATTTCCCGCAAGGGCTATTCTGATACTCATACTTCTTTCTCCTTCGATTTCCTTTTTTTGTGTTCACGTTCTACTCCACTTCAATCATATCCGCATCTGCTTTACGCAAAGACAATTCGTAACCGCGAACCGTTACTTCAATCGGATCCCCAAGTGGTGCAACCTTGCGTACGCTCACCTCTACCCCCTTAGTAATACCCATATCCATAATACGTCGTTTGGTCGCACCTTCTCCATGCAGCTTCACAACTTTGACAGACTCACCAATTCCTACCTGTTTCAATGTTTTCATATTCTCCTCCTTATCCCGAACTCTGACGGTCATATTCCTACACCATCACTCTACGTGCCAGTTCTTCACTGATGGCAACTCTTGCTTCTTTGACATTCACAATCAGATTCCCGCCAAGCGAGTTAATGACAGTCACTGTACCGCCCGGTACGAAACCCAGATTTTCCAAATGTTTCTTCACTTCAGGGTTGCCTCCTATTTTTCTGATTACATTCTGTTCACCCACATCTGCTAAGTTTAAAGGCATCATAGCTACTCCTTCGATTCTGATTATCTCTATTTACAAGCTTTCCGATTAGCATTTGCTAATCGAGTTATCATTGTCTAACTGTGGTTAGTTTACACTAACTTCCTGCCAATGTCAAGCATCATTTTAAGATATCCTGATTCATCGATATCTACTTGCAAGATATTCTTTTTTATGGGAAAATAGAAGAAATATTTCCAGAATAAAAAAATGAAAAATGGGGGACATGATATGCACTTGTTAGAGTCCGGTGAAATGTATATAGAAACCATACATATTTTATCTAAAAAGAGTAATTACGTACGTGCCATAGATGTCGGCACCGAGATGGGATTTTCAAAACCAAGTGTAAGCCGAGCAATGAAACTTCTCAAAGAAGGCGGCTATATCAATATTGATGCAGGTGGCGGAATCACCCTGACACAAGAAGGGCAATCCATCGCTGATAAAATATATGAACGGCATACCGTTCTCTCTGCTTTTTTCAAAAAAATCGGCGTTCCGGAAGAAATTGCAACAAAAGATGCCTGCCAAATCGAACATCACATCAGTGATGAGACCCTGCAGGCAATCAAGAAAGTAAGCGCATCCCTCTCATAGGGATGCCTTTTTATTTATTCAATTTCAGCGTATAGCCTTATCACGCAGCTGCTAACCGGCTGTTTTACTGCGCAACTTCTTCATATGTTCTTAAAAATACTTCTTTTTGGATGATATAAATATCTGTCATGTCGTCGCAACGAATTGCCATATAATCTCCGGGATTACCGACAAAATAATCTACCGAATCTTTGCGGTAAATTTTGGTGCGTCGCTCCAGCGCAACGGCCAAAATTCCGGTTCCGGGTTTCGGGTAGCAAATATTTGCCAGTTCGTCGATAGCACAATATGTTCCGTCTTCCGGCAACTCTACCGCAGGCATAAAATCAAAAAAAGTATCAAACACATCCAGTTTTTCTCCGGTCTCTACATATGAGTTTTCAAACTTGGCACGTGCAATCTCATACACTTCTCCAAGACATCCAATCATAATATACAGATTCTCATTGGATGCAAAACATACACCATCTTCACTTTCCAATGACTTAATGCAAAGCGTTTGACCGGCAGGTGCTATATCCAATGTTTTCACAAATGCCCACTTTACAGCCTTTTTATGATATTTCGGTATTTGACTGACACGCGTTTCATTCTCTGCCACGAAATACAGCGCCTCAATCGAATCGGTTTCGGAATAGTATAAAGCTGCCCGCCGCATGAAATAAGCTGCCGGCGACTCATCACCGCATTCTTCCATCTGTACCATCAGGAGGACTGATGGCATCTTTCCGATTGCCAGTTCACGGTCACCTTTCATTACACCATATGAGCCAAACATAAAATCCATAAACTCGATTGCTTTAATCCGGGGAGTAACGCTAAAGCAACAGACCTCTGTTCCGTCCGCAATTTCCCTTATTAACAAGAGGACTTGTGCATCCGACTCTCGCAGGTGGGATAAATAAAGCTGTAAGTCTGCATCGTCCCATGCATTCGTAATGACGACCATTAGCGGTTTCCCGGTAAAGCGATACCATTCTCCGGGCAGTTTCTGTCCGTTACATCTGACGTAATCTTTCATTTTCCCACCTCCTCTCTTAAAATTTCATGATACTTTTATGCCAATGCCAAAAAATGCTCTGAAATGTACGTAAAACATATTTCCACCTGTTCGTCTGAACAGGATACTATTTTACCATAAGCATTCGCATCACGCAAAACTATTTCCACATCCATATGTGTTGCAAGATTCTGTCGGCTTTTTTCAAGCAATTGCAACCGGATACAAACATCATTATAGGAAAGAATACGGGCTCTGGCAGAAAGCTCAACGGTACACTTTTCACGCATCAGATACAACACAACATGATCGTCGCCGGCTGCAGGGAAGCGCATTTCCCCGGGTTTAGGCCGATACAGGGTCAGCTCATATTTTCCGCTCATGCCGATAACAGAACAAATCGGTATTTTTACACGAATTCCTTTCATGGAAATATAAAAGGTGTCTTCGGATCTGATATTTCCCGCAATCTCTGTTAAGGTCTGCTTTGACACCAAAATCTGCCCGCCCAGGCTGAAGTTTTCAATTCTGGAACACAAGTTAACGGCCTGCCCGATAACATTATAACGCATCATATACTCCGAACCGATATTTCCGATAAAAACCTCGCCTTTGTGAATGCCGATTCCCATTCGAATTTCCGGATATGCCTTCTTACGGTTCTCTTCATTTACCTTCTGCATTGCATTCTGCATACTGATGGCCGCTGCAATCGCCTGCTCCTCGCAACACTCTGTTTCTATGGGAGCCCCGAATACCGCAAGAATCGCATCTCCGATAAACTCAATAACGGTCCCCTTGTATGCCGTAATAATCTGCGTCATCTCTCCAAGGAAACGGTCTATAATATCCACTACGATTTCTCCGCTCAGACGGTCCGATAAAGAGGTGAATCCTCTCAAATCTGCCATCAAAACAGTTACCGTTCGTTTCTCCCCACCGAGTGAATCGCCCTCCGGTTTATCCAGAATTACTTCGACAACCTCTTCCGGAAAATACTTCCCGAAAATATGATATAAAAAATCATTTCTGACCTTTAACTTCTCATTCAAAAGATGAATTTCCTTAGCCGCCTTCAACTCCATGGATTGTTGCAAAATCATCTTTTCATAGCTGCGTGTCATTTCATGCTGTTCTGCCGCTTTTTCAATTCGAAGAATGGAATGTGCCGAAAACGGATATTCTAACACAACAGTCGCACCAAGTTCATAGCACTTACTTTCTGTTTCCCAATTTGTTTCATTGGTAATATAAAAAACGGGCACGGTTGCAAGTGCCCTATTTGTTTGCAAATACTTCATACATAAAAAATTCTGCTCAGCATCTGTATGATATTCTATTAGTATCAGCGATGGTGGTTCGTATCCGGCATTTCCTACCAACCGGGAAGCACCTTCTACAAGTGCTTCCCGTGAAAAAAAGCAATACGCTTTCAAACCGCCGCTCTGGTTAAGCTGTCGCTGCGTCTCTACCAATACGGATTTACGATTGCAGACAAGCCATATGCTTCGCTTCATCAGCTATCGCCTCCCTATTTGACGGATGCCATACAATAGCGGTTATTCCCATCATTCTTACCGGGTTTAACTCCCTTTTCCTTACATGACTCACACAAACAACC
The DNA here is from genome assembly GCA_045530835.1 of Lachnospiraceae bacterium. Lineage (GTDB taxonomy): Bacteria > Bacillota > Clostridia > Lachnospirales > Lachnospiraceae > UBA3766. Next base: position 45,606 of record JAZSCW010000028.1, read on the forward strand.
GGTTCTGATTGCCACACCACATCCGTCGCATACCAGAAAAACTTTGGACTTAGACGGAATTTCAAAACGCTCATCACGCAAAAAATACTCTATCGTCTTTCGAGGCACACCTGTCACATCCGATACCTGTGTAATCGTTCTTGGTCCTGCAATGCTAAGATAATTGCGGATTGTCTGATAAGAATCATAATGAATGTTACCACAATTAACACAACGGTATGTCCCGCGGTAAACCTCTTCAAGTCCGCTGCCGCAACGTTCACACTCTACCGGAACCTGATTGGGCTGCAGGTAATTGGAACGACGTATACCATCTTTATTCGCCTCAAGATCCTCATTATGATACGGATCCAAATGAGGCGCTTTCTGGGCTGCAACGATTTCCCGAATTCTTCTTACAAGTAAAAATAAGGAATCTTTTGCTTCTTCCCAATACGGCAGAAGCTGCACATTATTCAGATAAAAATGGAACGTTTCATTAAGCGGTGTCGGCGTCAGCTGCACCGGAATAATGATTTTGCGGTGATTAATCGCACAATCAAGTTCTTTCTCCACCCACATAGATTCCTGCGAATGTCTCGAAAGCAAAAGCAGGAAAATGCTGCATGACTGAATCGCTTGCGGAATTTCTCTTGCATAATTACTTCCCGGCGGAATCATTTCCGGCGCCTTAAAATATGTCAGCTTTTCCTCCTCCAGAAATTTCACGATTTCTGCAACATCTGACTGATCTTTCGAGCTATAGCTTACGAAAATCAAATTTTCCATATAGACAATCTCCTTTTCCCCATTTACAACTATCCCATAGAACGGACGCTACCTATCAATACTCAAAGAATGTGCTTTGCACATTCCTCTCCGCGAGCTACACAGGCTCACGAAGTTTTTTTACACCATAGGAATTTCCTATGATGTAAGAAACAAAACCAGCCGGAAGCCGGCCGGTTGTCATTTCGTCTTTCATTTTTCAATCAGAAAAATGAATTATCCTCTGCAACTGGCTGGCATATCTGTTCTGTCAGACTTTAGCCCCTCTAGCTTTGCGACGCTGCCTTTCGGCAGTTGTGCCAATACTATCTACTTCTGTTTAACGGAATTTTGTCTCAGCAATTGATTCAATATTAGATGCCATATCACGGTTTAACGCAGACTGTTTGTCAATCTCTTTATTAATCGCTTCAATATCTGCTGTTACGACCGCAATCTGCGCAAAAACTTCTTTTAACATCTGCTGGGAATCCTGAACACCCTGATTTCCACTCTGTAATGTATCTGTAGCCTTTTCCATTACCTTCTCAAGATCTTCTATCTCAGTCATGAGTTCTTCTACGTACTTCACCACATCATCTGCAGATGCCGTTGTGTTCGCGGACAGATTTTTAATCTGGTTTGCTACAACCGAGAAACTTCTTCCCGCTTCTCCGGCTCTTGCAGCCTCAATGGAAGCATTCAGTGCCAGCAATCCGCTCTTCTTCGCAATATGTTTCACCATATCGATAATTTGGCTGATTTTATCAGCCTTCTCACGAAATACTGCAATCTGCTCATTTACTTTTCCAATCTGTTCCACAGAAAGTGCTACTGCAGTCCCGCTTGTTTCCATAGCTATCATTCCACGATCGGAAGATAATTTCGCTGTACGTGTACTGTCCTGAATATGCTCCACTGCATTCTGCACATTACGGATGGATGAACTCATTTCCTGATTCGGAACACGTAACTGTTTAATCTCTGCAAGCTTAATATCCAGTCTTCTGTCATGCTCACCGGCTGTCGCAGTAAGCGTATCTCCCGACTTTGCTGCCTGTCCTTTTAATCTGCGTTCCCTCGATTCTACTGAAGAAAGAAACGAATTAAATTTGCTAACAAACTCCCGATCTTCAAATTCCTTTATAGGAAGCGGTGAATAATCACCCTCTGTCATTCGATCCAAGAATATTTTGAGAGTCTCCAAGTCCTTGCTTCCTGCTTCGCCACCATTCCCAAATACAGCCATATTCTTGTCCTCCTGCTTCTATGATGATACCGAATCAATTTTTGGAAACCTTTCCAAAAACGTTATCGGTATCGAATCATTCTTTTGTACAGACCCTTTTGAGAGGCTATTGCACTAATCTTGCAAAAATAATATCATATTTTTAGACAAAATGGAACCTTTTCATTATTTTTTCTGTTATTTTAAGATATTTTTGTTAGTTTTGCACAAGGTTTTTATCATCTATATATCATTAAGACGAAGTTTCCTGAATACATTCTAACCGTTTCACTTAATCATGCAACAAAACAGCGCATTCCGCACGATGTAAACCTGTTGTCGGTCTGCATTGTGTAAAATGCGCTGCCAGCATTTCAATTCATTTTATTTTTATGCAAATATATTTCCTCGTTCACCTTGGTTGCCACACGGTCCGCTAAAACATTAGATTAAGTAAACTTATGCTTCAGGACTAAATGAATCTTTTCCTACAGAACATAAAGGACATTCGAAATCTTCCGGTAAATCTTCAAACTTGGTTCCGGCTGCGATTCCCATGCTCTCATCACCTACTTCTTCATCATAAACCCAACCACATACATCACATACATATTTCATAATTCATACCTCCTAATAATCTTTCAAACACCGCTCCGGGCACTGTGGTATGTCCCATAAAACAATGTTTTCTTTTATTATATGTATTTTTCGCAAAATTACAATTCTTTTTTGCATGCCGGGCAGCATGCACGGTCAAAAACGCATACGCATCCTCTCATTTTTCCGGATTGTGTACTGAATCATCAAAAATCACATATTTTTGTTGTAAACATTCCTACTCTGATTTTTGAGTTTTCACCAGCATGATTACAGAAACCACAATAACAGGTATCATTGCAACAATGCCTATCGGGGCAGGTCCTACGGTCATCTCGTCCGCATACTCTGCATTCAGCAGAAGTAACGGAAGCGTTCCAGCACCGTTAATGGCACCGTGTCCAATGGCCGGAATCCAGATACACTTTGTCTTTTCATACAAAACATCCAGGAAAATACCTGCAGCAGTTGCGTACAGACAAAACAACGCCATACCAAGAAACGGTGCGCCCCAGTATTCCATGCCGTATTCATAACCGGCCAGAATCATTATCGGCCAGTGCCATGCTCCCCAAATAATACCACCTGCGATCATACCTTTGACACGGCCGAGTTTTTCTTTCAATACAGGATACATGACTCCTCGCCAGCCAACCTCTTCGCCCAATCCCAGGAGACCGTTAATCAGCGGCGTATACGTCACTACCTGTACAGCGGAAATCACAAGTAAGAGCGGAATACTTAATCCGGTTGCCTGTAATTGCGCAAATCCCTCTTCGCCAAGTTGTATTGCCATATACGAACCGTTCCAATCCAGTCTGTCCGGGAAAATAAGGAAAAAAAGCACTGCTCCCAAAGCCGTCATAATAGCCGGTCCAAACCAGGTAAGCAGAATCCAGCCAATGTTTCCTTTCAACTTCGGAATCCACCCCATCCCTTTCAAAGGAATTCTTGCAATCAGCGTAGCCAAAAAAGGGGCAAACATGCAAATCATCATCAATCCCTGAAAAACCAATGTATTTCCCATTCTTGCAAAAATACTTGCAATGATCTGAATAAGCCATGCAATTCCAAAAGAACATAACATGTAAATTATAAATTTCTTTTTATCTGTTTTCATAATCTTTCATCCTCATATGCTTTCTGTAACTTCTCTTATGTCAAAATCGCCTTATTTTGTTGCTTCCTGCGCATAGGTTTCCACACAGAACCCTTTATGTCCGCAGCTCTTACAAGTCAGTTTTCTCGTGTTAGGCGTATGCCTTGCCCAAAACATTTCAGCGAACTTTGGTTTAAAAACCGTGTGACATTTTGGACAGATATACGCAACCTCTTTATAATAATACGCGGAAATGTAAATTCCAATTGCAACAACAACACACATACCCAGTACAAAAGGCAACCAGACACCGGTCATAATCCACAGAATGATGGTTCCAATCTCAATAAGATTCATAATGATTCCCAAACCTACCATCTTCCAACGCATCTTCATTAATTCTTTTTTATTTTTCATAAAATAAGCAATGTCACCTATGGATTCAACTGAGAAATGTTCCATACTTTTAAGTCCTGCGTCCAATTCCTTCAACTTAGCAAGGCGTTCTTGACGTTCACGGACTTCTTCTATTAACTGCTGTTTTTGCTGCTCTAAAAGAAGGGAAATTACACTTCCCGGATCCTCTTCTTTGAGCAAATCAGCGATGCTGTTAATAGGCAAATCCAGCTCCCGCAAAAAACAGATTACTTTTAACTTGCGAAGGTCGTCATCATTATAAAGTCTTCTTCCTCCCTCGGTTAATTCTCCGGGAACAAGAATGCCTCTCGTATCATAATATTGAACGGTTCGAACCGTTACGCCGCAAAGCTTAGCCATTTCTCCTGTCGTGTATTTTGACACTGCTCTCGCCTCCTTTCAACGCCTATTCTAGGACGTTACTCTACGTCACAAGCAATAGGTAACGCAGGGGGATTTTTTATTTACATCTATATTCTATCCGTCAGTTGACACTATTTTTATTGAAAACTTTTCACCCAGTTTAATAAGGAACCGTGATGTGTATTTTCTCTGACTGTGCCCAACATGTAGTCGGTCACCGGACCGTTTCGTCTCATTTTTTCAAGAATCGCTTCCTGTAGTTCTTCCACAGACATATCTTCATAGCGTTTGTTCGGGTCTGCAACTGCCGGTTCGGTCTTCTTCTCTTCTTTTACCGGATCTTCTTTCTTTTCTTCCTGTATCTTTACCGCTTCTTCTTTCTGAGGTTCGACAGGGTTCTCTTTCGTTTTTACCGTTTCTTGGGAGGTTTCCTTCTCTGTGTCACGGACAACCTTTGCCGGCTCCGGTGCCTTCTCAATTTCTACGGTCTTAATCATCGCCCGGCTTTCACTGCAAAGCTCTGCTGGAATCCAAATTTCTCCGGCATTGGCCGACACACGCACCTGCATACGTCCGCCGTTTGCAAATACACGTTCTCCCGTCAATGCACCGATATATTCGGCAGAATCTCCGCATGCAAGATTCATGGAGACATCATTATCGCCATTGTTGACTGTCGTAATCACAGACTTTCCGTTAAGCGTTCTCGCATATGCAAAATAGGTATTCTGCAATTCTAATTGTTCATAATTACCGTAACAAAGGGCCGGTGTATTCTGGCGGATTTGGCCAAGGGCGGCGATCAATTTCGCACAGGAATTTGTATTGACTGCGTCCTTATAATCATCATAATTCAGTGCAGGTCTTAAGGAATCATCTGAAAATTGTTCCTTTCTTCCCTCGATACCAAACTCCGAACCATAATAAATTGACGGAACCCCCGGCAATGTGTAAAGCATTACGTGAACCGGCATAAAATGTGCCTTGTTGTTAAGCTTTGTATAAATACGTTCTACGTCATGGTTATCCACAAAACTGTATAACTTCAGATTATCGCCTACCATACCTCCTACATATTTAATTGTATGTGCAATTTCAAAATAATTGTGGTCATTGTGACCGGAGTAGAGTGCTTTATGAAGCATATAGTTCGTCACGGAATGAAGCGTTCCGTCATTGGCCCAACGCGAATAATTACCATGAATCACCTCTCCCATGAGCCAGAATTCCGGTTTCACTTCATTTGCTACCTCTCTAAGCGCCTTCATGTAATCAAAATCCAGAACATCCGCAGCGTCCAGACGGATTCCGTCAATGTCAAATTCGCTTACCCAGAAACGTATTACATCACAAATATACGATTTTACTTCCGGATTGTGCTGGTTTAACTTTACAAGAAGGTCATACCCTCCCCAGTTTTCATACGAAAAACCATCATTATAGGAATTGTTTCCTCCAAAATTGACATTACAATACCAATCTTTGTACCGGGAATTTTCCCTATGCTCCTGAATATCCTTAAAAGCAAAAAAATCGCGTCCTGTATGATTAAACACGCCATCCAGAATCACTCTGATTCCTAATTTATGACATTCCGCCACAAAATTTGTAAGATCCTCGTTAGTTCCGAGTCTGCTGTCCAATTTTTTATAATCAGTTGTTTCATAGCCGTGTCCCACAGATTCAAAAAGCGGTCCGATGTAAATCGCATTACATCCAATTTTTTTGATATGTGAAATCCAGGGAATTATTGTATTTAAACGGTGTACCGGTTCCCCATAAGGATTTTGCTTGGGTGCCCCTGTCAGTCCCAACGGATAAATGTGGTAAAAAACTGCCTCCTCATACCATGCCATGTTCTCTTCCTCCTTTTTTGCAGTTATAAATACAAGTGGCGGGGTAAATCCCCGCCGGTTAATGGACCGGGACCTTTCGGTCAGCCCAAAAATTGAATTCATATATAAAAATATTATAAGTTGTTTTCCTTAAAACATCAACTTATTTTATATTATTTATCCTTTAGTATCTATAGAAGTTTTATTCTGACCCGGATACTAAAATTCTTAAATAAAGTATCCCGGAGCTTACTTTTTGTCTATAGATACTAATTAGCAGCGCTTTGTGACAAAATCAAATATAAATAGTATCTTTTTCGTAAAAAAATCTGCATAGATACAAACATTTGCAAAAAACTCGTACAATACAAGCTTTTATCTCATATAAATTCCGAGTCCATCTGGTTTTTCAATACCAAATCCAGTTCTGCAATCATAATTTCAGGGTTAAACAACGCATTTTCGCAATGAAATTTACCCTTGAAACATTTCACCACCGTGTTAGGATAATACTTCCGTACATATTTCGCTGATTTTTTCGCAAGCATTTCGTTTGGAGCAGTTCCATGAAAAAAATATACGATTGTATTCGGCGCATCTATATCTTTTCTCAATTCAAAATCTGCTATGCTGCTTATACTGTTTACAACAGTTTCATCAGACATATTATCAAGCACGTCCAAAAGGTTATCGAGATTATCCTCCGAAATGATTACTTTGGTTGCCTGCTCCACGGTTTTCTTATCCCGTTGCTGCGATTTATGCGTAATATCAAGATAAAATTTCTTCATAAATCCTTTCATAATCGCATTCAAGGATACCAGCGGTGAACCATCAAAAATCACTTTTTCAAAAGTCAAACGCTGATTCTGCCAAAGCGTTGCCGCTAAAACACCACCCATGGACATACCGTAGACTGCATACATATTTTTTCCGTAGCGCGGAATCAAATCATTTTCAATTGCCTCTGCTTCTGCAGAAAATGAGATAAAATCCTCTTTTTCTTCCGGATTATGCCCGGATAGAATGGGAACTATCACATGAAAATCATTTTGGTAATGTTCTATATATTTGTTCCACACCTGCCACGGGAGCTGAAATCCATGTAAAAGAATAATCTTTCTTTTACCGCTATCGCCAAATTCAAGTATTTTCATATTACTCTTCCTCCTATAAATTAATAAAACCCAAGTACAGTGTAAAACTATACTTGGGTATCTTTCAGGAATACAGACTTCATGCATAGTTTTACTATACATGAGTCTCGCAATTTAAAACAAGCCAGACCAAAAGGTCAGTATGTTGACTTGCTACGTTATACGCTTGCTACTCCCTCATGGGATTATATTAATATTATTCTATCATTAAGAAGGCGGTCTGTCAAAGAGTTTTATTCAAGCGCTAAAATCTTTACGCTGTTTTGGGGGCTGCATTACAATATTTTATGTTACAAAAGCCTTCTTATATGCCGGTAAAAAGCAAGCCATGACCAGCAAAAGGTTCGTACCAAGAATCAGGACATTCTCCGTTTTCACCTCAATTGCCGAAAGGTTGTTTAACATAAAATACAACTGTCCCGAGTAAAAGAATTTCGCCACCTTGGCAATGGTATCGTTGAAAAATGATAACATGGGAAGGAAGGAAAATACAAGCATCAAAGGAACCGTCAATGATGTTGCTGCCATCTGATTGCCGCTAAAAACACCGATTGCGCCGCCTGCGAGTATAGAGATTGTATGTCCTATAAACATGATTATCATAAACAAAAACAGCTCTTTCCCGCGATATCCGCCCGCCAGTGCAATCGTCACAGAACCCAGCATACAGATTACAATAATATAAATTGCATTACCGATCAGATACTCGATGCCATTCACATTACACATCTGTAAAACACGCAATGTATTTTTCTCCTTCTCCTCCGCAATAATTGCAGACATTGCGGTAAGCGGCGCCATTCCAACGTACATGATTGCGAACAGATTCGCGAAGAAATGCTCCGGCATTCCCGGAATCTCAATTACATTTTCCATCACAAGGGTCAGGCCCGGAAACATGACGAACTGAATCAGAATTGCTTTGTTTTTCAAAGTATCTTTCAACTGCTTCCACAAAACGGCAAGAATATGATTTATCATTGATTCAATTCACCTCCCGTTAATTCCATAAATATGCTTTCAAGGTCCGGCTCGGAAGTATGTAACGTCTCCACTTCCCCGTTTCGCAGATAAGCAATCAACGTTTCAATCTGCGCATTTTCCTGTCGCAGCTCCATCTCTTCACCGTTCTTTAAATGAAGGCGGAATTTCTGCACTTTATTATACTTTCTGCAAAGCGCCTCCGGATTCCCGTATTCCACAATTTCACCCTCGTTAAGCAGGGCGATATTGTCGCAAAGCTTTGCTGCCTCATGCATATTGTGTGTGGTCAAAAAAATCGTCGTTCCCTTTTCTTTTTCCGCAAGAATCATCCGATGGATTTCATCCGTTGTGGCAGGATCAAGACCGCTTGTCGGCTCATCGAGAAACAAAAAATCAGGGGTTCTGAGGACTGCCCTTGCAAAAGACAGGCGGTTTCGCATTCCTTTGGAAAGCTTGCTGACCGACGTCTTTTTGGCATCTGCCAGACCGACGCGTCCCAGTACCTCTTCAATATGGGATGTTCCTTTGCCGTCAAGCATCTCATAGAACTTCAGATTATCGAAACAACTCATTCTTTCATACAGACCAAAATGATCCATCATCACACCGATTTGCCGATATTGTTCCCCGCTAAGCTTTCTGCTCTCCGTTCCTGCAAGAAAGCATTCGCCTCTTGTTGCCTGCAACTGTCCGGTTATGATATTAATCAGTGTCGTTTTTCCTGCCCCGGAAGGACCGAGCAGTCCAAAAATTTCTCCCTTTTTCACTTTCAGTCCGATATTTTTTAATACCTCTTTTTCCTTAAAAGAGTGGCTGATATTTATCAATTCGATTGCAGCCTGCATCACTCATCTTCTCCTTTCAAAAGTTCGAGTGCGCTCTGCAGCTTGGCGTTATCCCTCTTTTCTTTCAAAACCGACAGTACAACGCTGACGGTTGCACAAATTACAAAGCAGCCAAGGAACATTATCCACGGCAAAACCATGTTTACCGGGAACCAGCCAAATATCGCCGCAAACACCGCAATGAGAATCACAATTGAGAGAAACGTTAAAATAAAACGTACCGCAAGAGACATTTTTTTGAAAATCTTATCTGTGAAAAACATCCATTCCAATACGGTAATCAGAAACGAGGATGCAAAAAACTGAAGCAGCGTTGTCAGTGCGATCCCTTGGTTTCCCAATGCAAAAATTGTGGAAACTTCTTTGGCATCTTCACCGAAAATAAACGTAAACAGTAAAATACACATTACCGAAATACCGAAAATCATCAAAACATTTGTCATAAAATCAAATATGGTATCTTTCTTAATCATCTACATAACCCCCAGTCTTCTCTTTATTTCTTCAGCATACTGTCTTGAAACCATAACCTGTTCGCCGTTTTTTAACGTCAGACGAATCCGTCGTTCCACATCATTTCTGATGGTTTTAATAAACTTCAGATTCACAAGACAGGATTTGCTGATGCGGAAGAACCCCGACCTGCAAAGCTTCTCTTCCATCTCGTACAATTTCAGCTTCGATTCAAACACATCATCTTCGGTATAAACGAAGGTTTTACGTTCAAGCGCCTCGATGTAAGAGATTCTGCTTACATCAATCAGGTGGGTTTCTTCCTCTTTGCTTACCAGCATCTGCTGATTCAGAATCCGCAGGGTTGCCATGATATTCTCTATTTCATCCGTCAGTTGATTGCAGTTAATTGTAATTTCCGTTTCCGAAACATTCTCATCAATATTGATTGTGATTTTCATTTATGCGCACCTCCTGATACCAATTTAGCACAGTTATTTTTTATTACAAGTAGCGGAAACGTAAGTTACCAATTTTCAAACATGACTTGCCTAAAATATGCTTTTATAAGATTGATTTCAGTTTTTCGGACTCAATTTCGATGACTTTTTTATCGATTCTTTGGAACAGAATCTCCACTTCCGGAAGCTTGAAGCCTGCGGGAACATTCTTCTGGGCCCAGTTAATCTCTATCGACAGCCATCTGGTTACCTTCTCGGATGAAAACGGTAAAAACGGCGCCAGAAGCACAGCCAGATTGGCAATTATCTGTACACACTGATAAAGGGTATCCTGACATTTTTTTTCATCCGTTGTACGTGTAATCCACGGCTGTTCGGAATCAAAGAATTTGTTTGCTCCTCTTACGAATTCAAAGATTTCATCTAAGGCATCCTTGAATGCCCCCTCTTCGATTTGACTTCCGACATGTTCATACAATGTCGCAATTCTCTTCTCCGTCTCCGGATTTAAAGTTCCCTGCGGCACTACACCATCCCAATATTTGTGAATAAAAGCAAGGGAGCGGTTCACGAAATTACCGTATGCACCAAGCAATTCTCCGTTATGACTGTTGATGTATTCACGCCATGAGAAATCCGCATCTTTCTTTTCCGGTCCGTTCGCAATGAAGAAATAGCGAATGGAATCTGCTTCGTAATTACCAATCAAATCCTTAATCCAAATTGCATAATTCTTACTTGTGGAAATTTTCTTTCCTTCCAGCGTCAGGTATTCACTCGACACGATTTGATCCGGCAAATGCCGGCCTTCACCGTTTGCCAGTAAAAGCGCCGGTAATCAATACTCTACTCATAATCTCTACCTCATTTCTTTCTGTGATATCACGATACCCAAAGCCCCTTTCTGCCTCGGGCGGTTAAAAGTTACAGTTCATATTCAGATATTCAAAAAAGGGACTCAAAACAGGTTTGTACAAGGAGCAGCGAAACTTTTTTATGCTTGGATTTTGATTTGGACAATAGATTTTCTTAATGTTTCTTAACTCTGTCAGCAATCCGGCAACACGATGTTGTCGGAAGGTTCAACGTAGCATGGACGCTACGTTTGAACCGTTTGCGTCTGTTTCCCGGATACTTTGAAGAAACATTTAGAAAACCTTCTGTCTAAAGCACGACAAGGATAAAAAAGTTTCGCTAATCCTTGTGCGTCACATTATGTGAAATCCCTTTTTGAATATCTGAATAACAAATAAAAAAGCCCTCCTCTCTGAAAATGATTTTCAGGGACGAGAGCTGTCGCTTCGTGTTACCACCCTAATTCACTTATACCTCACGATATAAGCCTTATCGACTACGGACGAGAAATGATTCATCGATAGTCTATCACTGTAACGGGTGAACCCGTCGTAGCCTTGGCATTCCTGCTTCGGTACGCAGCTCCGAGACCATGTTCGGCAGTTCCTTCTGTATCCGCTCTCACCAATTCGGATTCTCTGTAACATATCTAACCGCTTACTCTTCTCTTCACAGCCTTTTTTTGATACTATAGCACAATATTTTGTTTTTGCAAGTCTTTTTACCTTTTGAATTCCTTGATTGTCATCATTTTATTCCGGACTTCTTTTGCGCCCCCCAAAAAACGCAAAATCTGCTGATGCTATTATCACTAATCTAAGTTGTTCATGACTTCATTCATTACATTATAGCAATCCTCACAGACTACCATATCAAGTTCTTCACTTGACTTGTAGCTTTTACCTGTTAATGAATTCTCTTTAAAATATCCAAGCTGTGGTTTGTTGCTCCAATCAAATCCATTCTCTCGCAAGTGGCGAAATGGTACTTCATCCACACCTCAAACGTTTCTTCATCCATTTCATTTATACACTCACGCATGTAATTTGTCGCGCCGTCCGTAGCCACAATCTTGATTCTTTCAATCGACTCAAACTTGGCATTCAGCGCGTCAATCTCTTCCAAACGAACAAGTTCGAACAGATCCTTTTCTTCAGAAATACATCTGAAATCTTTGGTAAGCATATTTTTCTTAAGACACTCTAAAATATTTCCGGCCTTGAACGTATACTGAATGACACACGCTTCATTCATGCAATATGCAACTAAAATATAGCCGCCCTTTTTTGTGACACGAATGGCTTCTTGCAACGCTTTCTCTTTGTCTTCCTCCGTATAAAGATGATACATAGGACCCAAAACAAGGGTCAAATCGAAAGTTTCATCTGCAAATCGCGATAAATCCAATGCCGTTCCGTGGTGTGTTGTGATTGTTGTAAGGCCATCGATTTTGGAATTCATAATCTCTAAATTATGCCTGGTGTACTCAAGTGCATCCACCTCATGGCCTTCCTTGGCTAATGCAATACTGTAGCGTCCGGTTCCGGCCCCCACCTCCAGTATTTTTTTCTTTTCATCTCCGCCGATACACTCATGGATATACTTCATGGTTGTCAAATATTCCACCTGTCCGTACTTCTTAAGAAGTCTTCCTTCTTCATCATAATTCGCGTAATAATTCTCTATGTAATTCATGCTCTCTTTCTCTCCAATTCTATAATCTTCCATTGCTCTCCAAGAATTTCAAGAACAATCTCTTTCTCTAATTTAATTTCTTCAAACCCTGCTGCTTTGTAGCAATGATATGCTGCCGGATTATTATCAAAAACGCCAAGGTTAACTTTCTCGGCTTTCAGCATCTCAAAAGCATACTTCGTTGCCATCTGTACCATTCTTTTACCATATCCCTTGCCGCGCTTACTCTCATCAACGATGATAAAACCCAGGCGGATTGTTGTCTTCTCCGGATTCGTATAGCGCAGAATCATATGTCCGACAGGGCCGTTCTCGTCTGCTGCCGTCATAGGATAAAAGTTATCCGGCTCCTCACAGTCTCCGTTGCATTCTAAATACTTATCATTGATATCCTCGGGCTTAATCGGATAGTCTCCGAATCTGTCCGCACTCCATTTGCGAAAAACCGTCTCATCCTTAATCCAGCTTACAATCGCTTCCGCATCAGACGGCTTATATGGTCGGAATTTCAAGCTGTCAGCGGGATGTTTTTTCAACTGCTTTTTCATGATTTCATATACCTGAATGACACCGTTTGCGCATTCCCACATTCCATGGTCTATGGTTTGATATCCTAAGTGTGCATATAATCTGCAGGCCGGTAAGGATGCGTCAATGTCAGCAGAATCATAGTTTTCCCGAATCAATTCTTCCAGGTGGTTCATGATAAAAGTACCGTATCCCCTGCCCTGAAGCCGCGGCCAAACATAAACCCTTGTAATATGATTCGCATTGATTGTTCCAGTACCAATCAGCTGATCCTCATCGAAAAGAATATAGACATTTCCGGCTTCCACATCCTGTGCAATGCGCTCCTTATTATGAAATTCGCAAAACATGTCAACGATTTCTTTTAAGTAATACTTCGGGTATATTTCCCTGATTGTTTCCTGCACCAATTCGTATACCTGCTCCAGATTTTCTTTCTTCGCCATTCTAAATTCCATATTCTTTTCCTCCTTCATCTTGATAAAAAAACCACCAACGAATATTCGCTGATGGTATAAAATCTCTTGCAATATATGATTATAAAAAACTATCCTACACCGAAATAACCTTCGGCTATAGAATGTCTGAATTCTCACAATGCAATATTTTTCCATCAGCAACAAAACCCAACGGCCATAACATGACGGGTTCGACGACAACCATATGAAGCTGTGGAACATAATAATTTCTCTGCATTGTTTGAACTCCTTTCTTGTAGTTTTTAATAATTGTTTTTGATAATACTCCTAATCATTCCTATTGTCAACACAAAATCTTCTTTTTTTATTTTCCGGAATGCGAATATCATTTTGAGCGTAGCTGGACATTTTGAAAAATATGATATAATATGTGACTATATCCAACAAAGTAAGGGAGAAAATATATAATGGACGATAAAAATACAAGTAAAAAGAAATGGATTATCGCAGCAATTGCAGTCACCTTAATTGTGCTTTTAATCGGTAGTTTAGTAGCAATGGGGGGCATCCTTGTGCCGGTTTATTTTAGGAATGACCCGCAAATTACAAATGATCCGTGGATGTCAGATGACAAACCTGTCATATATCTATACCCGGAAGAAACCATGGACGTATCTGTGCAACTGGAATACGACGGCGAATTGATTTGCACATATCCCGCATATAACGGCGGTTGGAATGTAACAGCTCATCCGGACGGTGTTCTTATTGATACGGCCACCGGATTGGAATATTCTTATTTGTTCTGGGAAGGAATCACTGAAGCAGAATATGATATGTCAAAAGGATATGTCGTTGCAGGGGAAGATACCGCGGAATTTCTGCAGACGACACTTGCGGCAATGGGACTTACCCCGAAAGAGTATAATGAGTTTATTGTATACTGGCTGCCCCGAATGCAGGATAACCCGTATAACTTGATTACATTCCAGGAGGAAGTTTATACGGAATCAGCCAAATTGCATGTAAATCCGCAGCCGGACAGCATACTTCGCGTTTTTATGGTTTTTCAGTCACTCGAAGAGCCGATTGAAGTTGAAAAACCGGTGATTGAATCATTTGAACGCGAAGGATTTACTGTTGTTGAATGGGGCGGTAGCGAAATGAAGTAATCAGGAGTTTCTGAATCTTTCTCATTTGATACCGTTATTCCCTTTCTATCAAAACTGCCCGACAGGGCGCTCCATCGGAACCTCCAAGTGATAACGGTGCCGCGTTCAGAAAGTATATTCCTTCACTCACTTCTCTAAGGCGAATTCCTTCCAACAGAACCACTTCAGCGCCAAGGAGCACCTTATGAACAGGCATCGGTGATTCCATGGGACCAACGGACTGAAGTTCCACGCCCAGCAAATCGATGCCTGCATGGACAAACACTTCAGCTGCCTCCACGGATACAATTGCCCGACCTTTGATTAGAATCTTCCGGGCAGCTTCCATATCTTTTTCGCATGCTTTTTGCACCATTTCTTCAGCCACTGCTTTTGTAACTTCTCCCTGACAGGACGTCACATACGCAAGACCAATCATTTTATCAAGCGGCATCTCTTCGATTGTTTTTCCATCCTGTATAAAATGAAACGGCGCGTCCACATGCGTTCCGTTGTGAGCACACATTTGAAAAGAAGTCAGATTATATAACGCTCCCTTCGACATGCGCATTACTTCTTCCTTCTGCGGGACATCATCTCCCGGAAAAACCTCGCATCCAAAAACTTCCTGTGAAATATCATATATTTTCATTTGTTTTAATCCCTCTTTTACCTAAAATATCATTTTATAAGAATAGCAAACAAATAATAGCCGGTCAATACATTTGCCATTCGGCTTCTTAGGTGGCGTTTTTGTACCTCTTACCTTAAATTGGTTGAATGCCCCAAAAGTTTATGTATAATAAATCTCGGAGGTGAAAAAATGGATATTCAGATTGTCGAACACAAAGAAAACAGCATGCAGGTTATCATCAAATGTAAGCAAATTGATAGCCATGTAACACGCTTGAAATCCCATATCCAACTGTTTGACAGCAAGCTGTCAGCCAGAAAAGAAAATGAGTCCTATTTTATTGATTCGTCAGACGTATTGTACTTTGAGTCCGTGGATAACCGCACTTTTCTATATACCGAAGATGATGTGTTAGAAATCAATCAGCGCCTGTATGAACTCGAAAACATTCTTTCTGATAAAGATTTTGTAAGGATTTCAAAATCGCAGATTGTTAATATTAATAAAATCCGTTCGCTAAAGCCGGAACTGAATCGAACAATTCTGGCGACAATGTGCAATAATGAGCAACTTAGCATATCCAGAAAGTATGTCAAAACTATTCGCAATATATTATCAATTTAGGAGGAACATATGCGTAAAAATAAAGACGAATTCACTAAATTCATGATATGGATGAGAAACGGCACTGCTTTTTGTACTACATGGTTTCTTATCCTTATGTTAATATACCATTCCATTCATAATTTACCGTCCATTCCCACGAATCTGTTAGTAAAAATGATTCTTTTGAGCATCGGTGGCGTTTTTCTTTTTAGCTCATTCTTCACATGCCTGTTCATCAAAAGATGGCATTTTGTCAAAAGACTGACAGGATTTATGCTTGTAATAAGCCTGTACGAATGTTTTTGTTTCTATGCGCTCGGAGTATTCCAAAATTCCGGAACCGTTATAGAATGGTTTGTCTTTGCCGGAATTATTTTAGCATTGTATTTTTGCTGTATTGCAATATATCAACGATATAGTAAAAAGCAGGGCGATCTTTATACGAAATCATTGCAGGAATATCAACAAAAAAGGAGTATCGAAAATGGAAAATAGAGAAAATTTAATTGTAGCTCTTCATGAACTGAAAGAAGATAATATTCAAAAATCCAAAAGAGGCCTTCATTTTATTATTGCTTCTGTTTTAATCTGGGGAGCCGTTTTATGTATTCACTTGTCCCCCCTATCCATTTTAACAAAAAACTTACTTACCTTTTGTTGCTCGACGCTTCTGGTTCCCATGGCCTACCTTATTTCCAAATCAATCGGGGTTGATTTCCAAAATAAGGGGAATCCCTTTAGTAATCTTGGCCTGTTATTTGCGCTGAATCAAATACTTTATATTTTGATTGCAATGTGGGTATATACCGCAATGCCTGAAAAATTTCTGATGGTATACTCCATGATTTTTGGCGCACATTTCCTTCCGTTTGGCTGGCTGTATGAATCCAAAACATACTATGTGGTTTCCATTTTACTGCCAATTGTGGTCCTTTTACTCGGCTGCAACTATCCGCCTGTTATCATTGCTGCACTTATATTCTTTGTCGAAATAATCCTTAGTATATGTCTTATGATTGAAAACAAAAGAAGTAAGTCATCGAAATAACTTGCTTAATAAGCTTCGTAAGGAAGGTCCGTAACATTACGTTTTTTAATCCATTTTTGCATGCTCCTATCATGATGTTTCTGCTATTCTGAAAATGATGATAAGGATCCATGCATAAATTTATAGCTTATTTTTAACCGGTATTCTTACATAATATTTGTTTTCGTCCTCTTCCTTCACTACTCCTCCATTATGTAGCATCACCTTCAAAGAAGCCGGATTTTTCTTATCGACTCTCAGATAGATTTCGTCCTCCGGAATGATTTTGCGCGCAATCTCCAAGGTTAGCTTCAGACCTTCTTTGGCATAACCCTTTCCACGCAAATCCTTCCTGATAAAATATCCGATATGCCCGGCGCCAATCCGTAAGGAGTCGCAGAGATAATGACGGATACGAAACTGTCCCACAATTTGCTTATCATCCCATAAAAACAAGAACGTTTCCGGCACATATCCTTTCGGTAGGTTTTCCCCTTTTGAGAAATCTATCATCTCTTTTATGGCTTTTTCTTTGAAATCCTCCCAAGGAACACCAAACCAGGGATTGGTCAAACCGTTCTCCTCCTCGGGCATATCCTTTACAAACAAATATTCTTTTTCAATATCTTCATAATTTGCTTCTTTTAAATACAACATAAAATACCCCCTAAAATAATATGTTTCCCGGTGTTCTGGGGTAGGCAATTACGTCACGGATGTTCTCCATTCCGGTAATATAGCGCATCATTCTTTCAACCCCCAAACCAAAGCCGCTATGTGTACAGCTTCCGTATCTTCGCAAATCACAATACCATTCATAGTCCTCACTTCGCAAACCGCATTCCTCAATACGCTTCTGCAACACCTCCAGTCTGCTTTCCCTCTGACTGGCGCCTACAATTTCTCCCAGCTTCGGAAAAAGCAAATCCGTGGCGGCCACTGTCTCTCCATCCTCATTTACATACATATAAAATGCTTTTTGCTCCTTGGGATAATCTGTTACAAATACCGGTTTTCCGAAAATTTCTCCTGCTAAGTATCTTTCATGCTCCGTTTGAATGGGGGTCTGCAGGGATGCGGGAATCTGAAACTCTGCTCCGGATTCTACAAGTAGTCTCACAGCCTCCTTATAGGAGACTCTGGCAAAATCAACCGCAACTACCTGCTCAAGCTTCGCCACCAATCCGGGCTCGACGAAGCGGTCGAAGAATTCCAATTCTTCCCTTGCTTCTTCTAATGCAGCTGAAATAATGAATTTACACATTGTCTCAATGGTATCCATCAGTTCCTCCAAATCACAGAAAGCCATTTCCGGCTCCACCTGCCAGAATTCTGCAACATGACGTGGGGTGTTGGAATCTTCTGCCCGAAAACTCGGTCCGAACGTGTATACTCTCCTAAGCGCCTGTGCAAAAGGCTCTAAATGCAACTGTCCGGTTACGGTCAAATAAGTTTCCTTTCCGAAAAATTCTTCGGTTTTTAAGCGAAATACTTCTCCTGCACCTTCTCCATCACATGAGGTCATACATGGCGTTTGGATTTGTACAAAACCTTCCTGATATAAAAACTCCAAAATTGCATGCGTCACGACGGAGCGAACTCTGAAAACCGCTGAAAAAAGGTTGGTTCTCGGACGTAAATGCGGAATCGTTCTTAAGTATTCGTTGCTGTGGCGTTTCTTTTGCAAAGGGTAATCCGCTTCGGACGCTCCCATAACCGTAATTTCTTCCGCCAACACCTCAAATGGCTGCTTCGAATCCGGTGTTACCTTCAGGATTCCTCTCACCAATAAGCAGGAACCGATACCAAAAGACATATCAAATCCTTTGCTTACCTCAGTCACCACCTGAATGCTCTGCATACAGGTTCCGTCACTGATTTCCACAAACCCCACATCTTTTCCCAGTCGCTTGGTTTTCACCCAACCACTGACTAACACGATCTGTCCGTTCATCTGTTCATAACCTTTCATAAATTCTTTGATTGATAATAGCTTCATACATTTCTCCTCCTTTTTTATATGAATTATAGAGAACAAAGAGTCCTTTTTACTACTTCTCACGTCAAGCGCGTTCACTTCTTATCAAAGAACAAAGAATATGCTTTGCACATTCTTCGCGCGCGAGCGGTGTTGCAACGCAACAACATTCCTTTCCGCGAGCTGCGCAGGCTCACGGTTTTTTTACATGATAGGAATTTCCTATCATATAAAAAAACCACATTCCTCTGAAAATACATTCAAAAAAATGTGGTTCATTCTATCTGTATTAGATTTAGAACTCAACCACAGTCAGAAAGGCATCTGCCAATCGGGCTGTGGCCGACGATTGACGATGCCTAGATATTATTATTATTCAGCTTGCTCATAGCCAAAATCATCTGTGTTCTCATTCTAAAATCCTCTGTTTCAATTTTTGTCGAGTTTAGCATAAAATAAAAAGGCTGTCAAGCCCCAATGTCATTTAGTTAAGAATTTTCGGTATCAGCAGTCTTACCCGCACAATCCTCCTAAAGTACCATCACAGGCATCCTCCTTACAAAAAGCCCGCAATCCAAGGATTACGGGCTTTTAATATCAAATATTTCAAATCAGGTACTTCAAACTATACAATTCCCTGAGCAGTCATAGCATCAACAACCTTTAAGAAACCTGCGATGTTAGCACCTGCAACATAGTTGCCTTCCATACCGTATTTCTTAGCAGCATCATCAAGATTGTGGAAGATGTTAACCATGATACCCTGAAGTTTAGCATCAACTTCTTCGAAGGACCAGCTAAGTCTTTCGGAGTTCTGGCTCATCTCAAGTGCGGAAGTAGCAACACCACCTGCGTTAGCAGCTTTACCCGGTGCAAAGATTACGCCGTTCTTCTGAAGATACTCTGTAGCTTCGATGGAAGTAGGCATGTTAGCACCTTCTGCTACTGCGATTACACCGTTAGCAACAAGTGCCTTAGCATCATCGATAAGCAACTCGTTCTGTGTTGCACAAGGAAGAGCGATGTCAACCTTAACAGACCACTGGTTGGTTC
Organism: Lachnospiraceae bacterium; assembly: GCA_045530835.1. Lineage (GTDB taxonomy): Bacteria > Bacillota > Clostridia > Lachnospirales > Lachnospiraceae > UBA3766. Next base: position 65,738 of record JAZSCW010000028.1, read on the forward strand.
CTTCCGTCTTCTTGTCATGATATTCTGCTGAAGATCTTGCAGCAGCATACTCTGTCAATCTTGCTCTCTTAACTTCCTTCACTTCTTTCAAAAGATCAAGGTCGATTCCTTCGGGATCATAAATCCAGCCTGTGGAATCAGATACGGTAACAACCTTAGCGCCCATTTCAGTAGCCTTCTCTGCAGCGTAGATTGCAACGTTACCGGAACCGGAAACAGCAACTGTCTTACCTGCGATATCAATGTTGTTAGCCTTCAACATTTCTTTGGTGAAGTATAACAAGCCGTAACCTGTAGCTTCCTTTCTTGCAAGGGAACCGCCGTAGGAAAGGCCCTTTCCTGTAAGAACACCTTCGTATACGTTACGGATTCTCTTGTACTGTCCGTACATATAACCGATTTCTCTTGCGCCTGTTCCGATGTCACCTGCAGGAACGTCGGTATCTGCGCCGATATATTTGCAAAGTTCAGTCATAAAGCTCTGGCAGAATGCCATGATTTCTCTGTCGGATTTACCCTTAGGGTCGAAATCAGCACCACCCTTACCGCCGCCGATAGGAAGACCGGTTAAGGAATTCTTAAAAATCTGCTCAAAGCCGAGGAATTTGATAATACCTAAGTTAACAGAAGGATGTAAACGGATTCCTCCCTTGTAAGGTCCGATTGCACTGTTAAACTGTACACGGTATGCATTGTTAACCTGTACCTGTCCCTTATCATCTACCCAGGGAACACGGAACAAAAGCTGTCTTTCCGGTGTAACAATTCTTTCAAGAAGTGCATCTTTTCTATATGCTTCTTCATTTGCTTCCACAACTACGCGAAGAGATTCCAAAACCTCTTTCACCGCCTGATGGAATTCCGGCTGAGCCGGGTTTTTTTCAACTACCATTGCAATGACTTCATCAACGTATGACATTTTTTCTCCTCCTTCTTGCGCCTGAACTTCCAAAGTTTAACTTTTTAGCAAACGCACAGTTTATTTTATAACAAGTTTTTTCTAAAATGCAATATTTTTCTTATATTTTTTTAAAAAAGTGTAAAAAGCCCTCTCTTTCGGGCTTTTTACATGTTTGAAAACAGTTAAATTCTGTCACTATACCAGCACCTGGAATACCACCAGAAGCAGGTAGACAATAGTTGCCACCAGACCCGCACAGAAAAGCATCAGACCATAGGATAAGCTTCGGCCGATAATCTGGCTGTTTTCCGCATATTCTTCCCAATGGATTGCATACCAGTGGTCAAATGTTTTGCGAATCGGTCTGTTACGCAAAACAGTATGATTCAGTACCCATACAATATCCTGTGTTACTATCGCTGCTGCATGCGTAATCACATTACCTTCCGGTAACTCATGCGGCAGCTTGCTGTCACGATATAACGTTTTGCGAAGAATGATTACCGTATTATCCACCAAACCGTCAAGTAATCTGCAAACCACATGACAGATAAAAGGAATAAACTTAATGAAAATGGGGCGATAAAACAGATTCTCCAAATCCAGCCAATCCGGCCAGTAATTGACATATACATTGCCTTCTTCTTTTTTCTCCACAGAGAACATCACTACCAGTAAAAGGTAAAGTGTGATACCGATTACAATGGAAGCAATCGAGCCTTTCATATTATGAAAAGCAAAATAGTGTACCGCATGTTCTGCTTCAATGCCAAACAGGCTCTGTCCAAAATCCATTACCGTATCCGCAGTCACATTCGGCACTGCGCCAAGTACCGGAATAACCAGTGCGCTTCCGATTAGTGCAATCGCACCCGGCACTTTTAAGTACTTCTTCTGTGTATCGTATTTCTCCTGCACCTCTGCATTGTTGTTTTTGCAGATGAAAATCCAGATATAAAGCTTTAACATATAAGCAAGTGTACAACCGCCGGCAATCAGGAACAGCGACTCTACCCATCCCGGGATAGAAGAAATTTCCACCAATCCCTCGTGAATCAGTGTTTTACCAACATATCCGTTGAAAAACGGAATTCCTGCAATACCAAGCACTCCGGTTAAGAAGCAGGCATGTAAAACGGGTTTTTTACGTCCATAGCCTTTCAGGGCATTCAAATCAAGCGTATGCGTATTCATATAGATAATACCGGCCGCCATAAACAAAACAAGTTTCAGCACGGAATGATTGACCATATAAATCAGGGTTCCCCTTGCTGCCAGCTCATTTTCCATTCCGGAAATCATGAATACCGCAACACCTACCAGAATAAATCCGATCTGTGACAGGGAAGAACATGCCAGCACACGCTTCAAATCAACGGAAGCCAGTGCAAGAAGTGCCCCAAGAAGCATTGTAATTACCGCAACGGCAAGTAACCCAAAGCCAAACCACCTCACATGCGCAAGAAGGGACATGCTTACCATAAGGATTCCGAAGATACCGGTTTTGGTCAGTACACCGGAAAGCAGCGCCGATGCCGGTGCCGGTGCCACGGGATGTGCCTTTGGCAACCAGATATGTACCGGAAAAGCACCCGCTTTTACCGCAAAACCAAAGAAGATACAGATTGCTCCGGCAATACCCTGTTTGCTGATGATATTCCGGCCCTCCACCGGGACAAGTGCCTTAGTTAACTCATCAAAACGAAGCGTTCCAATCTCACTGTAAACCATGAAAAGTCCCATGAGCATTACCATACCACCGATTACGGAAATTCCCAGGTAAGTCTCTGCTGCCTTCATGGAAGCCTTTTTTTCGTCATGCGCAACCCATACATAAGAAGTCAGTGACATTATCTCGAAAAAGATAAACGTTGTATAAAAATCAGCTGACAGGAATACACCCATGGTTGCACCAAGTGTCAATAAAAGAAACGCATAAAAACGATTACGGTTTCTGTACTTTTCAAAATACTGCGGTGAAAGCAAAGTAACCATCATCCACATGAAAGCTACGACCAAAGCATAAATGCTTCGGAAGCCGTCAAGGGAAAAGTTTAATCCCATTCCGCAAATCTCCGGAACACTGATTTTGAAGTTTATCACCGCACCGTATATCTTGGCAGTCATGGCTAGACCGCTTTCTTTCGCCATATCCGCTATCACGGAGCAGGAATTAACAACCGTAAATACAGTCAAAAGAAATTCAGCTATGGCAACCACATTGGCGGTAATATCACGTGCTTTTTTACTCTTAAGTCCAATCAGATAAGAAACAAGCGCACCAACCATCGGGAAGAAAATAAGAATTAAAACCAAAATATTTGTACTCATCTTTTTTCCTCCTTATATCAATCCGGCAGCAATCTGTCCGAAATAAGAAACCATCGGCCCAGAGAACACACCCAAAATCAAACAACAAATTGCAAACAGATATAGCGGAATCATCATTCTCCAGGTAGGGTCACTTCCCTTATCCTCCGAATTTCCGTTTTTTGCAAACGCGCGCACTGAAATAGTCATCATATAAATTGCAGTCAGTAACGCAGAAATCAGTAATGCACCGACTCCGATTGCACCTGCCACACCGCCGTCTGCCAATGCCGCTTTCACCAGATGCCACTTACTGGCAAATCCGCAAAGTCCCGGCACACCCATCAGTCCAAGTCCTGATATGGTAAACAGAATAAATACCTGCGGCATTTTTTTGCCCATTCCGTCGAGCTGATGTACAAAAGTTTTACCGCTCTGTACAATTACGGCTCCTGCACAAAGGAAGGAAAGAAGCTTCATAAATGCATGGCAAATCATATGGCACAATGCACCGATTAATCCTAACGGCGACATCAGTGCTACACCAAAGAGGATATAGGATAAGTTGCTAACCGTGGAATACGCAAGACGACGCTTCAGATGCGTTTCCTTCAGAGCTCTTGAACACCCATAAACAATCGTAAAAATAACAAATCCAAGGATTACATACTGTGCCCAGCTTCCCTTCAGGAACGCTGCACCAAAGCAATAATAAGTCAGTCGCATTGTTGCAAAAGCACCGGATTTTACGACTGCTACAGCATGCAAAAGACCTGTTACCGGTGTAGGTGCTACACCCGCTTGCGGAAGCCATTCGTTGAAAGGAAAGAGTGCCGCTTTGACACCAAATCCCATGAAAGCCATAACATAGACAAGTTTCAAAATGTTTTCACGGTTACCAATCATTCCGAGATTCAAAGTTCCGCCATAAGAAAAATCCGTACTTCCGTATGAAATCATAAAAATCAGGCCAATAAATGCAAACGCAGCACCACCAAGCGAATAGTAAAGATATTTACGGCTTGCCAGAATTGCTTCGCGGCTTCCGGTATGCATTACCAGAGGCAACGTCACAAGCGTCAGCAATTCATAGAAACAATACATGGTTACAAGATTCGCAGAGGATGCAATTCCAAGCGTTACACCATACGTCATCGTAAAGAACATGAAAAAGGAATGCTCTTTTCCTTCATGCTTCATATATTCAAACGCATACAGCGTAACAAACGGCCAAAGCAATGCAACCATCGCGCAAAATACACTTCCCAGTCCATCCAGACGTAAGGAAAGACTTAAATTTCCGGAAAAGCGAATCAAATCATAGGTAACGCCCATTTTATTTAAAAGCAGATAGCCAACCATAATACTGGTCACAATCACAAGGCATTCCACATAAATATGCATGTATTTCAACTTTTTAAATGGTAAAACCGGTATCAGCACCCCACCAATGAGAGGAAGCAATACGGTTATCGGTATTAAAATGTCAGACATATCAAATCCCCTTTCTTAGTGAAATATTACTGCCGGAATCCATTCTATTAAATCCAGAATGATGCCCGGGAACAAGCCGCCCAAAACACTGAGGAGCACAAGTACAACCATAGGAACCCACATCCAGGCAGACGCCTCTTTACGCGGATTTGCCTCGTAATCAAAATCGTCTCCCGGGAAGAATCCCTTGATGGTAATCGGTAAAAGATAACCTGCCGTTAACAATGCGCTGGCAAGAAGAATTGCGGGACCGATATAACGGATTGCTCCAACTTCTGCGACAAGCGCACCATTGGCAAGATACCATTTACTCAAAAAACCGCCTGTCGGTGGAATACCGATTAATCCAAGGGATGCAACGGTAAAACATATCAGTGTAATCGGCATTTTCTTACCTATGCCGCGTAATTCATCCACATTCTCGCACCCTGTCTTGTGAATAATTGCACCGGCACAGAGAAAGAGAACTATTTTGATAAAAGCATGAAAAACAACATGTAACATAGAACCAGTCAACGCAACCGGATTCAACAGTGCCAACCCGAATAAAATATAGGAAAGCTGGCTGACCGTGGAATATGCGAGACGCTTCTTTAATACTTTTTCCTTATAAGCAAGAAGGGAACCCATAAACACGGTTACCAGTGTCAGAATCATCCAAACAAGTTGTACCCATGTACCCTGTAAAAAGGACGGTCCCACAATAAAGTAGACAACTCTCACAATTGCAAGCACACCGGCCTTAACAATGACACCGGAGAGAACCGCAGATGCAGGTGCCGGTGCAACCGGGTGCGCAATCGGAAGCCACGCATGAAGCGGAAACATACCCGCTTTTACACCGAAACCGAGAAGTGCAATCAAAATCGCCGCAAGCACAAAGCCGGGATGCTCGGAAACCAGATTCATATCGAGGGTTCCGCCTGCCTTAAAGGAAATGCTTGTTGTATGCTGATAAAGCACATAAATACCAAAAAGACCCATATACGCGCCGCACAAGGAGTAAAACAGGTATTTTAGTGCCGCCATAAGTGACTCATGGGTACGTGTCTGCAATACCATCGGGAAGGAAAGCAGCGTCACAAGTTCGAAGAACAAATACATGGTAAGCAGATTTCCGGCAAAATCAAGCCCCTGCAAAACAGCATAGGTCATGATATAGAAACCGTAATATGACTTTTCGCCCTTCATATATCGGAACGAAAATGCGCCTGCTGCCACAAATCCAATTGTTGTTACCAGACTGAATAACTTACCGGTCTCATCGATGGCAAACTCCACGGAAAGACCGTCAAGCAGTTCAAACAAAACCACCGGCCGGTCCGCAATACCGCTTACCATCGCCCATATGCTTACTGCCGCAGATAACAGCATTCCTACTGCAAACAGAATATGCGTTTTTATATAAGGATGTTTCGCTCCCGCCTTCGCTTCAAGCGCCTTCCCGGGAATCAGAAACAGGATTAACCCCATCAAAAGGGGAACTATCACAGGTAAAAGAATCAAATATTTCATGTTGCTTCTCTCTTTTCTCATCAATTGGAGATTTGCATTTTACGCAAAGCAAATCCTTCATTTACTGCTACTCGAACATCACAAGACCATACTGCACCAGATTCAGAATCGGCTCGGAAGCAAGACCAAGCACCAGATTCAAAACAATGAACATGGTAATGGAAATGGCGTAGTTAGGATGCTTCAATTCGTTGATGGTCGAATACTCCGTCTCTTCCTTTGTATAAATACGAATTACCGTCTTCATGAAATAAACTGCATTCAATACAGTACTGATTGCCAGAACAATCAATGTCGGAAGCATTTTACCTTCATTAATTACAGCCGCCTGACCGAACAAAAGCTTACTTACGAAGCCTGAAAATGCAGGAATACCGACCATGGATAGAGCGCCGACCGTGAAACCGACACCGGCAAGCACATTTCGATACCCTGCGCCGGTCAAATCAATAAACCGCTTGCTGCCTCCCGATACGTCACGCAGACCCATCGCAGATACAAACAAAAGAGCCTTGGTTGCCGCATGTGAAAAGATGTGGAAAATTGCAGCAATCATACCTTCTCTTGTTCCAAGACCGAAGCCCATGTAAATGTAACCAATCTGTGCAACAGAGGAGAACGCAATCATACGCATAATATCGTTTTCCCAAATTGCATTTAAAGATCCCATAATCATGCCCAGCAAACCAAAGACAAAAATAATGTTAATGATTTTACTGTCATGGAAATGCTCAAATCCGATTACACGGAAAATAATCTTAATGACAAGGAAAATATATCCCTTAGAAACCAAACTCGAAAGCATTGCAGACGAAGATATGGTCGAGTAGCCGTATGCATCCGGGAGCCATGAGTGGAAGGGATACAACGCACTCTTAATCGCCAGACCTGTCGTAAGCAGTGCAATTGCGATTACCAGTGGCACGATGTAAGTGCCGTCCGCCACAATATTGACAACTTCTTCGTAAATGCTTGTCATCAAAAGGTTACCGGTAATGTCATACAAAATACAAATACCGATTAAGAACAGGGAAGAACCAAGAAGACTCATAATCATATAGCGGATTGCCGCCTCAATGGTACGACCGTTTTGCACAACCATAATCAGACCGCAGGCTGAAATCGTATTGATTTCCACAAAAACGTACGCGGTAAACAAGTCATTTGTATACACCAGCGCCAGTAAAGAACTTAACAGCAGGTTCGTCATAATGTAATACAGACTGTGTCTGCTCGGTTCCACATCTATGTAAAAATGTCTTCGCCCGCCCAACAGCGAAAGCAGCATAATCACACAGAAAAAGAGCGCCATCATTGCTTCGAGCACACCTGCACGAAGCTCATTTCCCCAGGGTGCGCCGAATCGTCCCATGGTATAAACAAAGCTGTCTCCAAGCTGGTAGGTATAAACCAGTACACAACCGGACATTGCCATGATAATTAAAATGACCGCCAGATTCACCCACTTAGCCCACTTGCCTTTGAGCGCAGAGGAAACAATTGCTGCCATCATCGCCAAAACGATGGAAAAGGCCGGAAAATTACGAATAAAATCCATTCCTACAAGCCCTCCTTACGCAATTGTGTCGATACCTCATCCAGATTCAATGTGTGATATCTTTGATACATACGGATTGTTAGTGACAAAAGCAATGCCGTAACGGATACGGAAACAACGATACCGGTCAGTACCAGACCGCTCGGAATCGGATTGATATACATCTCAGCGTCCGTAATTCCATCCTTAATAATCGGTGCAAAACGCCCGTCAATATATCCTTTTACCGCCAGGAAAAAGTAAATCGCGGTATCCATGATATTTAAACCAATGATTTTTTTAATCATATTTTTTTGCAAAAGAAGATTGGTAAAACCGATTCCGAAAATAATCATCGCAATCTCTTCACCATAGTTTGCTATAAAATTCGGACCCATTTTATAATCCTCCTCTCTTAAATAATGCATAAAATGAATAAATGGTACAAGCTACCTCAGAGCCTACAAAAAGGTTGATATAGAATATCATTCCTGCACTTATTATGTTTCCGACGGTTCCCATCGGAATCAGGTTTTCAATACCGTTTGCACCGGTATAGAAGTGATATGTCATAATGCAACCATAAAGAATCAATGCGGTTACTTTGATACACTTATACACGTGTTCGTTGAAAAACTTACGTATTTTCTTTTCGCCGAAAGCGCTCGCATATAAAATCAGACCGGAGCCGATAATCGCGCCACCCGAAAAACCTCCGCCCGGGGAAAGATGACCGTTCACGATGACATAGAATCCGAAAATCATCAAAATCGGCACCAAAAGATTCGCAATCGTCTGCAAAATCAAATCGTCCTTAGGTTCAAAATCCGGAGCCTCGTTTGCACGAAGCTTATCTTCACTCATCATCAAAAGAATCATAACGCAACTTGAAGCGATGAAGAGCACACAGGTTTCACCAAAGGTATCAAAACCTCGGTAATTAAGAATCATACCGGTAACCGTATTGACAACACCGGTCTCCTCAGTTCCCTTCTCTACATATCTTTTCATTGTTTCGTTATTGGTCGGATTCTCGGGATTTCCCACCTCCGGCAGATAAGATGCACACAAAATCAGAGCTGCGATAATAACGACACAAAGCAAAATAGCACAGACCTTATAAAATACCCGGAAAAACTTCTGTTCCTTATTTTTCTCCATATCATAAATCTTGTCATGGAGTTTTTCATGGTCAATCACACGTTCTACTGCTGCAACCTTGGATTCCTTGAACTCTTTTTGTTCTTTCATCTCAAGATTACCGACATACGGATCTTTTTTGCCTTCCAGCCAGGTCCAGAACTTAAAGGCGGCCGTTTTCTCATATTCTTTCTGAGGTCTTAACTTACTCATCTTTTTCAGCCTCCTTTTCCGTATTTTCTTTTTTTACCATTTGGTCAATTACATTAATCTTTTTCAGTGTTACAAAGAACAAAACACTGGTAATACCTGCACCAACTGCCGCTTCGGTAATCGCAAGATCCGGAGATTCAAGCAATACCCACAAAATCGCCATTACGGTACTGTACGACATAAAAATGATAACGCTGTTTAACAAATTCTTCGAAAAGCTAACGGCAATCGCACAGAACACAAGAAATAACAACAAAATAAAAATAATTAAATCATTCATTCACAGCCGCCTCCTTTTCTTCTGATTCCAATTCTTTTAAAGATTTGTCCTCATACTCACCCGCTTCCGGATTTGTTGTTGCCTCAAGCTGTGCAATCAAATGAGAAGAAACAGGGGATGCGCACCATAAAAACACAACCACAAGGAAAAGCTTTATACTGGTAAAATTTAACCCATTCATCACAATAAGTCCGATGATTGCAGCCGCAATTCCCAACGTATCACCCATTGCAGCAGCATGCATACGGTTTAACACATAGCGGAAGCGGAATACACCGTAAATTTCCGCTATAAAGGTCAAAAGTCCCAACACAATCAGAGTGGCACCTATTATAAAACGTAACCATTCCAGAATCTGCATTACTTTTTACCTCCTTCCTTATCCTCTGCATCCGGCATCACAACGCCGTATGCACTCAGATCTCTTTCCGGGAAAAGCTTCTGTTCTTTTAAGAGTTCCTCCAGTTCATCCTGACTCGGCTCACTCTTCTCCACCTTCGCCTGTTTATAAGCTCCGGTATAAATCTTAGTCAGAACAATAACCGCAAGGAAACTAATCATCGCATAAATTAGGCAAATATCTGCAAGATAGCCTTCCGTCATTACCGAAAGGAGCGCAATCACCACAATAATCATGGTACCAATCATATTAACGGAAACAACCCGGTCCGCCAGACGGGGGCCGATAATCGCACGCAGTAAACACAGGGCCGCAAGTACGGCAATGATAACAATTACTATTGAAAAGAATATTGTATATGCACTTTCGAGTGCCGGTATTCCGCTATTCATGACGTCCCTCCTTGGTTTCTTTCGCTTTTTTTTCTTTCTTCTGCTCTCTCTCCTGTTCGTCTTTCTCCATCTTCTGTAACATATGTACAAACACCGAATCATCCATACCTGCTGCAAGCTCTTTATCAAGACAATGCACGGTAAAAATACCCTCTTCCATGGATACCGTAATAGTTCCCGGTGTCAGCGTTATGGAATTGGCAAGAATAACGTTCAAAAACTTACTTTTTAACGGTGTTTCAAACGTTACCATAACCGGCTCAATTTCATAGCGCGAGGTATATATCAGTCTTACCACACCCCAGTTCGCTTTCAGAATTTCAATCAGAAGTACGACTACATAACAAAACAATGCCCATGCATTTCTATATAGTTTTAATTCCTTTTTGACACTGTAATCCAAGAACTTACAAATAAAAAGAAACATAACTGCCGAGATCACAACACCGAAAATTGCGATTTCCAACGTCACTTTACCGTTTAAAATAATCCAGATTGCAAAAAATATCAGTAACATGCTGCCTCCTTGCCCTAACGGGAAATAATATACTTATAAATCGGATTGCCCATTGCGGAAAACTTTTCTTCGTACTCCGTCATAATATTTCCGACCATTAATTTCTCATCCTTATGCAAATCATAGGTAATTACCTCCGGCTTCCAGCCGGCCTCACCTACCTCTTCTACCGCAAAATCAAATAACATCCGATTGTCCGTCTTAAACTCGATAATTCCGTCTTTTTTCAAGCATTTATCATAACGGGCCAGAAATTCCCGGCTCTCAAGACGTCGCTTCGCATGCCGGTCCTTTGGCCAAGGGTCTGAAAAATTCAGATAAATCCGGTCAACCTCGTTTTTTGCAAAGACATCACAAATTTCTTCAGCATCCATGCGGATAAATACAAGATTTGGGAGCTCCTGCTCTTCCATTTTCTGAATGGCGCGAAGCAAAACCGTGGAATATTTCTCAATTCCGACATAATTAATCTGTGGATTCTCCTTTGCAAGCTGCATGATGAAACGCCCTTTTCCCATTCCTATTTCAATCCTAATCGGATGGTCATTCCCAAAAACTTCCTTCCATTTTCCTCTGTAGTCCTTCGGTTCATGTATAACAAACCTGCTGTCAGCGATATATTCCCTTGAACCCGTTACATTTCTAAGTCGCATATGCACCTCTACTATTTTATATGCCCTAATCGTATTTTTGTTTCTACAATACAACATTTTAATTACATGAAAAACCGCATTGCTCTCACAAACGCCATCGCAATGCTCATATCTTTTCCTATTAAAATGTATATTTTGACCTTTTAAAGCCGCGTTTATTGTACACCTTTTTTTCACAATTGCAAAGGATATTTGCTAAAAAGAATGTTTTTTACCATTTCTTTACACGTTTTTCTCAATATATTTGCTTATTTTTCTGTTTTTCTCAAAACAACTTTAAAAGAGAAACTATTATTTTTTTGTATTAAGGGTTTGGTTTTTTGATAAAATAGTGTATGATATAGAATGATAAATTTTTTGAGGTGTAAATTTTATGTTTCTAAAAAAAATGAAATTATGGATGGCATGCCTGGCAGGCATTGCTACGCTCTTTGGAAGCGTCCTGACTGCATATGCCGAGCCCATTGACTATAATGCGGAAGCTGAAGCACGCAAGCTTTTACCGGTACAAACCAACCAGCTGGAAGGCTGGCCGCAGGGGCCGGCAATCGGTGCACAGGCCGCAATTCTTATGGAAGCGTCCACAGGAACCATTTTATATGGCAAAAATGTAGATGAAAGACTCTATCCTGCCAGTACCACCAAAATCATGACCTGTCTTCTTGCATTGGAAAATGCGGAACTGGATGAAACCGTTACCTTTTCGGAAACTGCGGTTTTCAGTATTGACAGGGATTCTTCCAACATAGGAATGGACGTCGGTGAATCCATCACCATGGAGCAGGCTTTGCACGGCGTTTTGATACTCTCTGCAAACGAAGTTGCAAATGCCGTAGGCGAACATGTTGCCGGAGATGCTGAATCTTTTGTTAACATGATGAACGAACGGGTTGCCGAAATGGGACTGGAAAATACACATTTTTGTAATGCAAACGGATTACATGACGATAACCATTATACTTCCGCACGTGACCTGGCGCTGATTGCACGTGAGTTCTTCAGCCACGAAACGCTTGCCGATATTTCCGGAACAACATACTGTACGTTTGAAGCAACACCGACTCAGCCGGACAGTTTTTCACTTGCCACCAAAAATCAGCTGGTCAAAGGAAAAGAACGTGAATATGAACATCTTGTCGGAAGCAAAACAGGATATACTTCCGTAGCACGACAGACCCTTGTCTCCTGTGCCAAAAAAGACGGTATGGAGCTGATTTGTGTTATTTTAAAAGAAGAATCTCCTTATCAGTTTACGGATACCATCGCTCTTTTTGATTATGGTTTTCAAAACTTTTCCAAAGTAAACATTGCAGCCAACGATTCCACATATACAATGGACAACAGCGGCTTTTTCGCTACCGGTGCCGATGTATTCGGAAATTCCACCCCTTTTATTTCATTGGAACAAGAAAGCTGCGTCATTCTTCCTAACGGAGTTGCCTTTGAAGATTTGACCTCTACACTGGTTTATGAATCCGATTATAAAGATGCTCTGGCTACGGTAGAATACAATTATCACGGAAACAGTGTTGGCAGAAGTTATTTACAAATTCAGAATCCGGCTCTGACTACCTTTTCATTTGAAAACAACGAAAACACTTCTGCACCGTTGAATGAATCAGTTTCTACAGAAACTTCCGATGAAACACTTGAGCCATTATCTTCAGAAGAGGCTACAGAAGAACCATCCAAAGCCAAACCGATTACAAACAATGACGAAAACAGTATTTTCATCAATGTAAAAGCCGTCATCATCGTCCTTTCCTGCATTGCAGCGGCTCTGGTTCTTTTCCTGATTATTCGAAGTATCATGCGAAACTATCATTTTGCCAAGAAGCGTAAAGCAATTATGCGCAGAACACGCAGCAAATATAAGTCTTCGGAATTTGATAAATATAAATTTTAAGTTCCGAATCATTTAGTTAAAAGTTTTAGGTATCAGTAGCTCTTACCGGGAGGGGGCGTGCTGCAGGGTGTTCCCACAAACTTTTTTGAGAATGCGTAGAATGTCTTGTCTGTATGGTTTACCCCATAGACACTGCTTGTCCCAAATTGTCTGAGAAAGCGGGCGTGCTGCACAGGGGGCTTTTTATTCCGGTTATACAATGAAAGAATATCTAACATTGGAAAAGGTTCCATTTTTGCCGCTTCCGGCAAACTCGCTTCACCCAGGAAAAAAGGAGAACATGTTGCATCATGTTCTCCTTTTTTCCGGCTATTAATGTTCTCCGCAATGGCTGCCGCATCCGCCGCTACCACAGGTTCCGTGGTGCTCATGACCGTGATGATTGCACTGTACATTCGGATTATAGTTTAATTTCTGCGCAAGCAATGCTGCAACCGCATCATCCGCACTTCCCGAAACACCGCCATAAAGCTTAATTCCGTCCTGTGCCAATGCCATCTGGGCACCTGCACCGATTCCTCCGCAAATCAGGATATCAATACCGTTTCCTTCTAAAAGTGTGGCAAGTGCACCGTGTCCGCTTCCGTTCGAATCCAAAACACATTCCCTTACAATTTTGCCATCTTCTACATCATAAATTTTGAACGTCTCTGTATGCCCAAAATGCTGAAAAATTTCTCCGTTTTCATACGTTACTGCAATTTTCATATCTGTTTTCTCCCTTTGAATATTCGTTTTTTCCTTAATCAATGTTTTATTCTACACACGATATCAATGTATGTCAATATTGTTATAAACACGCAACGAGCGGTGTTGCAGCGCAACAACTTTCCAATGATAGAGCAAAGAGTCCGCAAGCGGACTCTCGCGCTGAGCGCGGTCGCGACAGCGACATCTTCCTTGCGCGCGAGTGTGCATCCATCGCAGAGCGTTTTTTTATCATATAGGAAAGTTCTTACCGAGAACTTTCCTATATGATAAAAAAAAAGGAGTTGAAAAACTCCTCTAAAAAAACTCTTTCGTAGCCAGGATGAGAAGCCGGCATCCACAAAGAGCATCCATGAAATGCAACAGATTTCCCCTTGGGCAGCAAAAGAACAATCTTGTACATTTCGCTAACAGGACTATTCTCTAAAATCAAGCTTCACAATTGTGTCTACCAAACGATTGGAGGTCTTTGATACATTCACACTTCGCAAATAAACTTATTGATTTCAGATACCAACTGCCCTTATGTGACACCTGCTCTATCTCCCATCCCCTCTTACTTATTTCTAAGCACCTTAACTATATCACAAAAAAAATAAAATAAAAGGGATACCGCGCGAAATGCATTTTTTCGGTGCGAAATGCACTTTTATGATGGATTTTGACCTCTTTCCACATTCAAAAGCATCATAATATTGAATTCTTTTTCATCATAAGTTACATGCATTGTACCACTGTACTTTTCACAAATGGCACGAATGGACTGTAATCCGATTCCCGGTTCATTCGCTCTTTTCCGGGACAAAATTTGCTCTTTTCTTTTGTTTATTTTGCCATCAAAAGTGTTACTTATGGTAATGGATAAAAGCTCTACGCTTTCTTCTATCCTTACACCAATCCGACATTCATCCTCTTGCACACGCAGACAGGCTTCAAATGCATTCTCGAGCGCATTTCCGAGTAACACGCACATGTCCATATCCTCAATCACATCGTTCCCAACAGAACCCGTAATCTCAAGTCTCACATTATTATCCTTTGCCATGAGGCTATAGCGATATAAAATTCCATCTGCAACGGAATTTCCCGAAAAAGGGATATCCGTTCCGTACATGGAATTTTCCAACAGTTTTTCACAATATTGTACAAGTCCGTCCTTGTCATCTGCATCGATATAAGAGCGAACCGCCATAACGGCATGGCGAAAATCATGCCTTGCTTTTTTTTCCTCCTGAAATTTCTGGGATAACGCTTTGTAATATTCCTTTTGGGAAGACAATTCCGTCACAAGCCGTTGTTTTTCCAGCTGTTCTTCTCGACTGCTAGAAAGAGAATGACTGATGAAAATGGCAAAAACGCCGCACATAAGACGGCACAATACCTCAAAAATAGATTTTGCATGTCCCTCAATCGGTATCGATAAAGCACAGACAAGCATAATACTAAACGGCAAAAACCAGATATTATCCCAATCTCCGCCCTTTACAATGGAGATTAGCATTTTGGTATTGCGATTAATAAAACAAAGCACCGGAATATAAAACACCAATAATATTCCAAAATAAACCATTGTCATTCCCAGATAGATGTAGCGGAACGAAAATAGTTCTACAAAATAATAAGTCACACCCGATAATGATAAAAAAACAATTCCAACAATCCCGAAATTAAACAATATCGCTGTCTTTCTTTCCTTACAACAACACAGCAACAAGAATAAAAACAGACAATAAAAAATACCACTGTTTAGTTTGTAAAACAAATCACTCATTCCAAATAAATGAATAAAGCAAAAAGTGCCCGCAAACATGATTGCGAACATAGCAATTGCACTTATCCAAAGATTCCTTTTTGCCTTCGAATTCATCACTTTATGAAACGGAAAATAGAGCAATGAAACAGCCGGAACAAACGAAAGCGCATATGATATTGTGACAAGCAAATCATCCCAGACATTCCAGTTGTTCATCTCTTATCCTCCTAGTGAAGCTTGCTGACCATCCAACGATACTCTGCAAATGCTTTTTTCATATTTTGCCGTTCGCCGCGGCTGATTGGAATAACGACTCCGTTTGAAAGCCTCATAACGTCAGTCGGAACAGCAATCACCTCTTTCAGTGAGACAATCGCATAACGAATCGGCCGGACAAATTCCGGCAAAGTTAATGTTTCAGCAAGCTCGGACATCGAAACACTCGCTTCGATATCACCTTTGATTGTGTGAATAATACATTTTTTGTTGCTCGCTTCCACATATAAAATATCCTGCATTGCAACAATCATACGATTTCTTCCGGCTTTCACCTCGATGCTGCGCCCTACCGGATACTTTCGAAAAAATCTGTCCAACACCTGGAATAACGCATCTTTATCATAATCCTTCATTAAATAATACAGTGCGTCAACTTCATAAGACTCTACAGCATACTCTTTCGATGATGAACAAAAAACAATCATCGATTTAGAGCCTCTCTGTCTCAATTCCTTTGCAACCTCCATGCCGTTTACACCCTGCATATAAATATCAAGAAAAATCAAAACAAAACGACAATCTTTGGCATTGAGCAGTTCTTCACCCGATTCAAACTCCTCAACATAAAACAAATTGTTCTGACCTTTGGAATACTCCCGAAGTGCATCTTTCAAAAAATTTCGATCGGCATCATTATCATCACAAATTGCGACACGAATTCCCTCTTTTTCCCCTGCCATATTTTTCTCCCCTCATACTCTCCATTGTCTCAGAACCGAAACAATATTGATTTCCAACATGCTATTTCCCTAAGAAATCGGAATGCCGGCATCCTCCAAAATATCATAATACTTACTAAGCTCGATCGGCTCAAACGCCTTTTTATCAATTACCTGACCATGAACAATGGCTCCGTCTACACCCACAATCAGAATGGATAAATCCGCAAGTTCAATTCTCTTAATAATCTGTGCATACGGAAACTCGCGGGTGCCTTTTTCTGTTCTGACACGAAAATATCTTTTGGTAAACTCTACCTCCATTTCGACCAGCGGTCCGAAATATTCCTGAAAATTCCGATATTCGCGCCAGGAACCGTACAAATATCCGAAGCGACTCATGCCAAGACAGTACAAACCCGCAACCAGTAAAAGAATTCCCGGAATATACCAATGCGGTATCAGTATCAACAAAACCGCTGCCCCAAGCAGCCCCAAAGCAAGAAACAAAACATTCCGTCTCCATTTTTTGTGATAAAGGCGGAACGTTTCTTTGGAATATACACGATGCATTGCCTTGGTCAGAATAAAAGAATTTCTTAACAAGATCTTCGGATCCAGAATTTCTTTTTCAGCCCCTTTACGCAAAAGCCCGGAAACTCTGTTTTTTTTATTCTGTTGCGACTCTGCTCTCTTCTTTCCCATTTGTTCGTTCTTCCTTATATAATGCGCATACTTTCATGTAATTCATTCTTTCACGCGCAGGTTATTTTCCCTGCTCTTTTTTAACGGTGCGCCGATTCTTTCTGTGTTCCCGCACAACCGTGCGCTTTGCGGCAATCTGTTCCATCTCCGCCTCGGAAATCAGCTTCTGCGTCTTTACCGCATATATTTTGCCGTACTCCGATTTTTTCAAACGGATTTTGCCCTTCATATAGCCGTGCTTTTCGCATTGCGAAACACTGTAAAAATGCTTCCCGTTCACAGAAAACCAATTGATTCTCCGGCGCGCGTTCTTTTTACAGATATAACACCGTGTTGAAGTCACTTCTTTGTCCTGCATGGCATCCGTTTTGTCCTTAAAACCACGGGAAATATACTTTGCGTAATCATGGAACAGCACACTTACCTCATCAGCTCGCGTTTCCGGAATATGATATGTGTCAAAAGAATAATTTGAAAAAACATCCGGATTCTGAATCTCTGCCATCACTTTCGCGGTGTAATATGCATCGGAAAAAGCCCGGTGAAACGGAATATCCACAGGTATCCCCAGATAATCCACCGCAAACTCCAAAGAGCGGCGCACTTTGCGGTCTTCAAATGCAATACTGAAAAGCTTCTGAATATCCAGATACGGAAACGGCCGATTATCAATCGGTTCGAGTCCGTGATAATTCATATTACGCTGTAACTCAATCAAATCAAGACTGCCCCAGGTACAAAACACATAGTCCTCACCACACCATTCCAGAAATTCCTTCATTGTGTCCGGAAAACTTTTTCCCTGTTTCAGCTCTTTCATCCGAAGATGGATCAGATTACGTGTCACCTCATTCATCACATGATAAACGGTTGGTTTCACAATTTGCGTAAACTCTCCGATTATTTTTCTTTCTTCATTTAACAGAATGGCACCTATCTCCACAATTTCAAACGGTAATTCACGGTCCTCAGACCTGATACCATCCACCGGCTGATTCCATTCCAAATCCAAAACTACATAATTCACTGTCTTTACATCCTTTATATCTGAAGGGTTTTTCGCCTTCATATCTTTGATGATTTAATGGTTATTCTTTTTCATTATAGCTTATATCCTGTGCTTGCACAACGATTAAATTTTCGCTATAATCAAGGTCAGTCCTATGACACAACACGGAGGAATCAAATCAATGGAAAAACTCAAATCCCTATACCAAAAACATGAAGAAATCATTATTTATCTGATTGTCGGTTTATTAACCACTATTTTTTCCTGGCTGGCCTGCTTTGTTGCCAAATTCTTTCTGGATTCGGAAGATACATTCCAGAACCTGATTCTTACAACAATAACCTGGCTCTCCGGTGTACTTTTTTCCTATCCGCTAAACAGAATGTGGGTTTTCAAAAGCAAAAATAAACAGATTCTGAAAGAATTTTTCGGATTTGCAACGTCGCGCTTATCCACCTATTTTCTGGATATGTTCATCATGTGGTTTTTTGTAAATGTAATCCCTTTTACACCACTGATTATTAAGCTTGGTAACACTTTTTCACTTTCCTTCAGCCAGGCAGGTTATGATACCATCAACTACTGGTTTGTCAGGATATGTATTTCTGCAGTACTTGTAACGATTCTGAATTACGTTTTCAGCAAGGTTTTCATTTTCCGCAAAAAGAAGGATAAGCCGCAGGAAAATTAATTGATAGAAATAAAAAATCCGAATGACCTTTGATGGCATTCGGATTTTTTGACAAATTCCATTTTTTTTATTCTACTACCTGAACTTTCAACATGTTAGTGGTTCCGGATACACCAATAGGCACACCGGAAGTAATAACCGCAACATCTCCACGCTCTAAATAGCCGCAGTCTTCTGCTACATTCACTGCATGTTCAAAGAGACCAAATACTTCCTGCTTCTCGCGAATCACTACAGGTGCAACACCCCAGTATAAGTTGAGCTGTCTGCTGACCTTAGCATCCGTTGTACAGCCGATGATATCACAATCGGGACGATATCTGGAAATCATACGTGCTGAACGACCTGACTTTGTTACCGTAAGAATTGCTTTGGCATTCAAGTCATGCGCAGTTGTACAGGTTGCATGACAAATAGCATCCGTAATATCGGGATTAGCTTCTCTTTCTCTATGGAAAAATCTCTTACGATAGTCAATATCGCTCTCTGTTCTTTCTGCAATACGTATCATAGTGCTGAGTGCCTGAATCGGATAATTACCGGCTGCAGTCTCTCCGGAAAGCATAATTGCACTGGTTCCGTCATAAATTGCATTTGCAACGTCTGCAGTCTCCGCACGGGTCGGACGCGGATTCTTCATCATGGAATCTAACATCTGTGTTGCCGTAATAACCTGCTTACCTGCGTTGCAGCACTTCTTAATAATCATTTTCTGAATAACGGGCACTTCCTCACTCGGAATTTCAACACCCATATCACCGCGGGCAATCATGATACCGTCTGCCATCTCAATAATGGCATCAATATTTTCCACACCTTCACGGTTTTCAATCTTGGCAATAATAGAGATACGTTCGCCGTTGTTTTGCTGTAAAATAGTTCTGATCTGCTGTACGTCAGCCGCTGTACGAACAAATGATGCAGCGATAAAATCCACATCCTGCTCAATACCGAATAAAATATCCTGCTTATCCTTCACACTGATATAAGGCATGGAAAGATGCGCATCCGGAACATTTACACCCTTGTTATTGGATAAAACGCCGCCGTTCAAAATCTTACAGACAATATCTTTTCCTTCAAGGCGCATTACTGCAGATTCAATCAAACCGTCATCAAATAAAATTCTGGTTCCGACTGAAACATCTGAATATAAATACGGATAAGTAAGGCTGACACCCTTGTCTGTACCGGGCTGGTCATCCGAATACAAAACAAACTCCTGTCCTTCCTTTAACTCTACCTTACCATTCTGAAAAGTCTTCACACGAACTTCCGGTCCTTTGGTATCAAGTAAGATACCTACCGGCTTTCCCGCTGCCTCTCTCGCCGCTTTCAGGCGGTCCATTCTTCCTTTATGTTCTTCATAACTTCCATGTGAAAAGTTACATCTTGCCACGTTCATACCGGTATTAACCAACTGCTCCAAAATACCTTCTTTGTCCGTAGCCGGCCCCAATGTACAAATAATTTTCGTTTTACGCATATTCTCATCTCTTTCCGGCAGTAAACTGCCCAACACATTTCCGGTTACTCTCTTTTCCAACGTTATTCCGGTTATCTATGATAACAGATTTCCCTTTTAAACTAAAAATATAACCAAAAAACGTAAAAAAACTTTTCTTTTGTAAACGACACGTTTTCTATTATGGCAAATTCTTCAAACTGCGTCAAGCACATCCTTGCTAAATTTGCTTTTTTGGTCGGTTTGACCGAAAGATACCCCAAAAAGCCTTTCTCTTACAGCATTTTTTCCTTATCGGTCGTTACAGGAAACTTTACCTGTATCTCGGTTCCCACTCCCACCTCACTTTGAATGCTGATGGAAGCACCGATTTGTTCCACAATATGTTTAACGATTGCAAGACCCAGTCCTGTGCCTCCCGTTTGCTTCGAGCGGCTCTTATCAACACGATAAAAACGCTCAAATATCCGACTGCAATGTTCCTTTGGAATACCGATTCCCGTATCTTTTACCGTTAAAATCACTGTGTCATTTGCTTGCTCTACCCGTAAATCAACAGTTCCACCCGGCTCGTTATAACGAATCGCATTATCGGTAAGATTATAAAGTAATTCCTCAAGCATTTGTTTACCGGCCGAAACATAGCAGACTTCACCTTCAAGATGTACCGTTACATTATGCTTCTCAGCACTGAGTTGTAACATGGAAACACAAACTTCAGCACTTTCATACAAATTAATCCGTTCAAACTCTTTTCCGGAATTACCGGTATCCAGCTCCGACAAACGCAAAATATCATTAATCAAAGTAAGCAACCGCGTTGCATTCTTATGTATCTCACGTGAAAAGCGAATCACGTCTTCCTGCGATGCCATACCATTTTCAATCAGTTCGGAATAGCCTGAAATTACGGTTAACGGCGTCTTTAGCTCGTGTGACACATTTGCAGTGAAATCCTGACGGAGACGGGCACTTTTTACAATGTCCTCATGCTGACGCCGAATCGTCTCCGCAATTGGATTTAATTCGCTGTAAACCGCTATATTTTCAATATGATCCAGATTCTGTGCCATATCCTCAATCGGACGAACCAGTGATTTGGTTAAGAAGGTCGTTACAAACATACATAATATAATCAAAAAAAGCCCTACCGCCAACAGCGTCGGTAAGGAGGTGATAAAAACATTTAACAAACTCTGCGCTTCCATGGAAACACGCAAAATACCGCCGTCCCATAATTTTACCGCATAATAAAATGAACTTCTTGACAATGTTCCCGATTTGCGGATTGCATAACCTTCCCCGCTCTCATAAGCATCCACAATCTCCGGACGACTTGCGTGATTTGACATATTCTCATGATTGACACTATTGTCAAAGCGGACCGTCCCCGTTGCATCGATTACAGTGACACGCAAGTCATCTTCTAATAAATCTTCAATCATACGGTATGTAACACTGTTCTTATCTTCTGCTTTACCGCTTAAATCTTCATTTTCCGCTACTGCAAGGATACCAGCTACAGTTGTCAGTTCTTTAAAGACCTGCTTTTGAAAAATGCCGTAATAAACAAACAAAATCAAAACCATAGTCAACACAATGGAAAAAAAAGCGATGGAAATCAGTTGTATATTAATTTTACGCTTCATTCAAAAGATACCTCTTTTTCTATGCTTTCACTATCATCTTTTATTCTGCATTCATTACATAACCGACATTTCTGACAGTTTTAATCAGACTTCCCTCTTCTCCTAATTTCTTACGAAGATTTTTGACATGCATATCAATGGTTCTGGACTCTCCTATAAAATCCGTGCCCCAGATTTTATCCAGAATCCTGTCTCTGGTTATTACAATTCCCGTATTGGATAAAAACAGCTTAAGCAATTCGTATTCCTTATATGTCAGTTCACATGGTGTACCACCCACCGTAACCTGATGACGCCTTTCATCCATTTCAATGGTTCCGAAAGCAAGCGAAACCTCAGCTTCTTCCGGCAACGTGCGGCGCAACAGTGCTTTCACACGGGAAATCAGTTCCATTACACCAAAAGGCTTCGTCATATAATCATCCGCACCCATGTCAAGCCCTTTGACTTTATCGATTTCCGTGGTCTTGGCGGTCACCATAATAACCGGTAATTTACGTGTCACTTCATGCTCACGCAATTTACTCACTATCGTAAGTCCATCCTCATCCGGTAACATGATATCTAACAAAACAAGATCCGGAACATGCTGCTCAAGTGCAACATAGAACTCTTTAGCCGCTTGAAAACCTGCAACATGATATCCCGAATTTTTCAAAGCAAATTCCTCAATCTCCAGGATACTTTTATCATCCTCAACAATATAA
>JAZSCW010000089.1:0-33516 GCA_045530835.1 Lachnospiraceae bacterium
TCTTTCTGTTAACAATGTTAAGGTTTCCAGCCAGACAGATGCCCTCGCAGCAATTGATACTATTAAGAAAGGTATAACTAAGCTTAACGAGCAGCGTGCTGACCTTGGTGCTCAGCAGAATCGTCTTGAGCATACTGTTAATAACCTTGATAACGTTGTTGAAAATACAACAGCAGCAGAAGCTCAGATCCGTGATACAGATATGGCAGCTGAAATGGTTAAGTATTCTAACAATAACATTCTTGCACAGGCTGGTCAGGCAATGCTTGCACAGGCTAATCAGTCCAATCAGGGTGTCCTGTCATTGCTTCAGTAAATTCAATTATGACTATCATAAGAGTCGGTTAATAGCCGGCTCTTATTTATGTATAAAGGAAATTGAGTTTCAACTATGCATGTTGGAAGAATAAGCAAAATTATGACACTTCTAAATTGTACATGTACGGAAATGAGTATTTTCAATTACATGCCCACAATGGTTAAATGACATGAAAATTTCACACATATAATAAAAAAACAATTAAAATTACAAAAAATATAGATAAATCGACCATTGACTTCCCCTTTTGCAATACCTATAATATTTTCTATACGAAAAAAGAAAGAAGGGGAAACGAAATGAAAAAAAGAGTTTTATCACTTATCGTATGCATCATGATTGTTGCAAGCTTTGTAGCATGTGGAGGTCCCAAGACATTGGAGACTTATTATGGAAATGAGCTTACCAAAAAGATTTTGGATGCTAGTATTGATCAGCAGATGGAAGAAGCTGATGGTATGTACAGCGACATTTCCTACGAAGTAACCGGTAACACTTTAACTTATCAGTTCTATTTTGCAGAGGAACCTGTATTTGATGAGGCTATGAAGGCTACACTTGAGTCTTCTCTTGAGGGTGCTTTGGATCAGACAGCGCCCGGAATCAAGGCTGAGTCTAAGATTACAGACGAGATTACAGTTGGTTACATTTTCTACAATCCGGATGGTTCTGAGTACATTAACATTTCCAAGAACTACTAAAATGAAATCGTTGTAGCTAAAACGCATGCGTTTTAAAAAGATTCTGTTTTTCAATGTAAAAGCAGAATCTTTTTTTATAAAAAAATAAGGTTGTTTCGCGCTCCTTTATTGACTGTAACGCAAAAAAAAATTATACTAAAGATGTGAAAAAAAGGGAGTGAAAGCGAATGAGAATCTTGTTTTGTGAATGGGGTTTTGCAAACGAGTGTGTGATTGAGAATACATTGCGTGATATGGGACATTTTGTTCGTGTATTTCGTATGGAAGAGCTGCCTAAAGATGATTCAGAAGCTGAAGTTAATTCTGTGGTTCGCCGTGCGGGAGAGTACCATGCGGAGGTCCTTTTTTCTGTAGATTATTTTACGAATATGGCAATGGCAGCTAAGAAGGCAGGTATTTTATACTATTCATGGTTGTTTCATCTGCCGCAATGGAATTTGTATTCATATCAGGCGCAATTACCTTCTAACCGCATTTTTGTTTTTGATAAAATGCTTTTGAAAGATTTGAGACAGCACAATATTAATACTGCCCAGTATCTTTCTTTGCCTGCGGATAAACAGATTCTTGAAAATGCGTTGCGTGGGGCTGCGACGAAACGATACAGATTTCAGAATGATGTTTCCTATGTCGGCGCGATTTTCAATACGGCATCAACGCGTATGTTACCGTCGGCCAAGGAGGATGAACGTTTTTCGAAGCTGATAGAACTGATTAAAGAGAAAAGATTTTCTTACGGAAAAGAATCGCTGTATCGTGGGGTGGGAGATGAAATCATTGATTTCCTGGCGCAGGAAACGGAGAATGATAAGCAGAATTTCTTTTTTGCCAAGCGTGAAGACATTATTATACAATCGGTTCTGGCGCGCAAAATCACCATGGAAGAGCGTAAACTTGCCTGTCGTATGCTGGCGCGGAAGTTTGATTTCAGATTATACAGTGAGTCTAATATGACACGTTATCCGGAAATTAGCAATTATGGACCTGTTGATCCGTTGAAAGAAGCTCCGTTAATATATAATCAGAGTAAGGTTAATGTATATGTGACGCCGCGTTGTATCCGAAGCGGTATTCCAAGACAGGTGTTGGATATAATTGCCTGTCAGGGATTCGTGATTACGAATTATCAGGAAGATTTGGCCTCTGAATTTGAAGAGGACAAAGAGATTGTGATGTATCGAAGTCTTGATGAATTGCTTGAGAAGACGGATTACTATCTGAAGCATGACAGTGAGCGCGTTGAAATTATCAGGGCAGGATATGAGAAAGTAATACGTGAATATAATTATGCAACTAAGTTAAGAAAAATGTTAGATGCTAAGAGCGGAAGTAATTTTGGATTCTAAAAAAAGCACCTGCGGCCTATTCAAGGCCGTAGGTGTTTTCTGCTGTACATCCGTTATTGTTAACTGTACCGAATTCACGATAAATGGTATATCCGGTTTCTGTATTTTTTACAGAACCGCCGTTTAAATTAAGAACTGCAGTTTCGATATTACTGTAAATGGTCGGATGTGTTTCCAGACCGACACCGGTAACTTCGCAGTTGTTCAAATTCATTTCACCGGAATTGATAATAACAATGCAATCCTGGGAATGCGATACGGAGCAGTCGTTCATAACCATGGTGCTGCCACCATTGTTGCTGTTCCAGATTGTCACATTGGATGTTGAATTTTTGATGGTTACGTTATTCAAAGTAAGTGCACCGTAATTAACAATTGATTTGGAATATTCGCCAAAAACGGAGTTGGTAATCGTACCTTCACCGTTGATTACCATTTTGCTGTTGCAGCTGATGGTATCGAATCCGACACCGTCAATCGTAAAACCGTTAAGATTCAAAGTGATATCCGAGCCGACAGGTGTGGAAATGAATCCTTCGTAGTCGCGTGTCAGTTCAATTGTAATACTCTGTCCTTCGGGAATTAAGGTGAAAGCTTCCAGCAAATCATCGTATCCCACACCGTCAATTTTAAAGGGGTGCTGGGTGTATTCAAAGTAAACATTAATCTCAGTATCTTGTTTTACCGGGGTATAGGTAAGGCTCCAGGTGTTCTGGTTCCAGGTTGCATTGGCGTCACCATTGGTGCAATCCAGTGTTGCAATGTCATAAAAGTTGCGGTCCGGAACTTCCTCTACCTTGTTTCCATCTGCATAATAATTGATGGTAACAACCGGTTCTTCACAACCGGCAAAGAGAAGGCAGGAAAGTATACACAGAACCACGAGAAAGAAACTTGTCTGTGCTTTCTTCATAGTATCCTCCATTCTGTTATTCTGTTTTGTGATATAATTGTAAATATTGTAACATAGAACGACTGAAAAGACAAATAAAAAATTGCCGGGAGTATGTCTTGCATAATCATGGAATTATGGATAAAATAAATAAGAGAAAAATAAAATAACAGAAAAGCAGGTGGAGTGAGTTGATTAAAAAATTGATAATTACCGGCGCAAACGGTCAGCTTGGACGTGCAATGAATGAGCTGTATCGGAATCGGGAAGATATTGTATGTGTAAATACGGATGTGGATGAGCTTGATATTACCAATCTTTCGCAGGTAGAGGAAGTTGTTGCGAAGGAGAAGCCGTATGCGATTGTTAATTGTGCTGCCTACACGGCGGTGGATGCTTGTGAGGATCAGGAAGAACTTGCATTTCGCGTAAATGCCATCGGACCGAGAAATCTTGCAATCGCCGCAGAGGCTAACGGTGCCAAAATGATGCATATTTCCACGGATTATGTTTTTGCCGGAAATGCAACAAGTCCATATCACGAATTCGATGCTACCGGACCGCAGGGGGCTTACGGCAGAACGAAACTTGCAGGGGAGCAGTTTGTGGAACGTTTTTCGAAGAGACATTTTATTATCAGAACAGCATGGCTTTACGGCGATGGAAAAAACTTCGTTAAAACAATGCTTCGTCTCGCAGAAACGATGCCGGAGGTAAAAGTGGTTGACGATCAGGTGGGGAGCCCCACAAGCGCAAAAGAACTTGCCAAAGCAATGGATGCGTTGCTTTTTACGGATAATTACGGAACATTCCACGGCACTTGTGAAGGTGTGTGCAGTTGGGCCGATTTTGCCGAGGAAATTTTCCGTCTTGCAGGGAAAGATACCAAAGTAATCAGAATCACGAGCGATGAATTTGCTGCAAAGGCCAAAAGACCTGCTTATTCGGTTTTGGAGAACTATATGTTAAAAAATACAACGAATTTTATGTTTGCAGATTGGAAGGATGCCATCAAAGAGTATATGCAAACCCTATAGAAAAAATAAAAATCCCCGTTTGGTTTCAAAAGAACCGACGGGGATTGTTTCATAAAAAGATTTGTTTTAGCGGATGAGAAGCAGGCAGTAAATCAATGCAATAATGACACCGAGAATTGCTCCGACAAGTACTTGCAGCGGAGTATGACCGATAAATTCTTTGAGTTTCTCGTCATATGTTACATCTGCACCAAGTTTCTCGATAATTGTTACAATCTCGTTCAAAACGGTTGCCTGGATACCGGTTTCTCTGCGAACGCCTCTTGCATCGTACATTACGATAATTGCAAGGATTGCAGACATTGCAAAGAACGGAGAGTGAATTCCTTCGTTGATGACGATTGAAGTTGTCAGTGCACATACCGTTGCAGAGTGACAGCTTGGCATACCGCCACTGCCAATCAGGCGTTCTGCTACAAACTTCTTTGTTACAATCAGATGAATGATGGTCTTAATCACCTGAGCAAGTCCCCAGCTTAATGCTGCAGACATTAATATTTCATTTCTAATCAAATCCATAACATAATTCATATGTATGCCCCTTATCTTCCAGAAAAATTTTCTCAAAAAGTATTATAACCATTTATCTCAGAAAATACAATAAATATTGTCAATCCATGAAATTTTTAGTAAAATTTAATTCATGCGGTATGCTTGAAAAACGATTATGAGGGCAAACTGAATAAGATTTATATGCTACAGAAGCCGGAGATGAAATGGAATGAATGAAAAAACAAAAAAACAAAAGCTTACGGAATATATATGTGCGGGTATTATGATTTGTATGCCGCTCTTTATTGCATTGACAGTTGCGCTTGTCGGATATATAAAAACAGGTATTTTTCCGGAGCCGGGGTTGAAATGGAATGATGAGGCAGCCTATCTTCAAATGATCAAAAATTGCATTACAACAGGGCAGCCGGTCGGATACTGGGGATTTAACGGCAATCACGCCATTCTTGGAACCGGTGGGGCGTGGAGTCCGGCAATTATCTGGCCTTATGCTGTTTTTGCGTTTGTATTTCCCATTACACAGGGATTTGTTTTTTTCGTCAACTTATTTTATATCACGCTTGCTAATATTATTTTCCTGCTTTGTGTAAAACCAAACCGTGAAAAATGTATCCGCCTTTCTTTGCTGCAGGCAACCTCGGCAGTTTTTATTCTCTATTTATCGGTAAATATGTCGGAGATTTTCCGTTATGCTTTTGCGATTGTGATTGCGGGACTGCTGTATCATATGTTTTTCGATGATGCGAAGCCGATTGTCAAATATGTAATTACGCCGCTTGTTATTCTGGCCGCGGTACAGGTCTATGTTTTTTTTGCATTTTGTGTGCCGGTCTATGTGTTTGCATTATTGCGTAAGTCTAAGCTTTGGATTAAGATTACGGTTTCGGTTGGGGCTATGGGCGTTGTTGCGCTTGCAAGCTACTATCTTTTGCATCTGATTTCAAGCAATTACAATATCTATAAGACGGAAGCTTTGCTGGCAGCGGTGAAATCCCTGGATATTCCGGGAGCAGTGGTGGCGTTTCTTCGTATGATGAAACAGGGAATGTCACAGGTGATTCAATTGTGGACTTATGTGTATTCTAATCCACTGATTCCATGGCATGTGCTCTTTAGCGTTTTGTTGGTATTGCTTGCCGGCGTTCTTTTTGCTCGTATGTTGATTAAGAAAGAAGATGCCGACCAAAGACATGATGGGATTTTGGGTGCAATTGTAATTTATGGAATTCCGCTTTTTTATCTTATGTATATGACACTGTATTCCATTGAACCGTTTACCTTTGTGCGCGGAACCCAGATTGTTGTGGTTTTTGCATTGTATTTTCTGGCATTGATGAAAAATAAGATTCTTTTTTATGTTGTGTTGGCGATACAGGCGGTCAGTCTTTTGTTTTTGCCGGCAAATATGGAATATTTCATGGAGGAGCGCTACCTGACGCAGGAGACAAGGCAGGAGTGGATTGCGTTGGAAGAAGGATTTTCCGAGGTCTTTGAGGTGGACAAGTCTGCCGGCACGTGGGCAAACACGGTTGCTATGTATACGATGGAACCCAAGGTGATTTGCGCGTTACCGGGGGGCATTGGAGTTAATTTCATTATGCAGGACGGTATTTTTGCAGAGGAAGCAGGGTATATATTATACTCAAAGGCGAAACCGGACGAACTGAATTCCGAATGGGTAGAAAAAAGTTACGAAGATATCGCCGCACAATTTGGAGAAAAACTTGCAAATCACTATGAGATTGTTTTTGATTCGGAGGAATATATTGTTTTTCAAAAGCGGGAATACGCGAAATAGTTTTCGGCTCGTATCTTTCGGCTCGTATTAACTTCAAAAATTGTATAAAAATTTCTAAAAAATTCAGAAAAAGTCTGTTATTTTGTACAAAAACGTGTTATAATTCTTCTAAATAACAGGATGAAAGGAATATATTGTTGAAATACGTTCCGGGAGGTTGCTATGGAGATTTTTTTATTAGTTCTTGTGATTGTTGAGTTACTGATTATTGCAATTCTCATTTTTATGCTGGTTAAGAATAACAGTGCATACAATGCGATTGTAAAAAAAGGACAGCAGATTGTGAAAGGAAAGCTTAATGTCGAGGACATTAAAGTGGATGACGGTAAAGGCACATCAACCATTATCGCAAGTTCCATTAATGCCATTAAGAGTAATTTGTTGACATTCGTTGAATCTACCAAAGGAAATGTTATTATTCTTTCCGATGCAATCGATGTTTTGTCAAAGAGTGTAGAAGCTAACCAGAAGGGCAATGAGCAGATTGCGGATGGCGTTACCAATGTGGCAGGAAAAACAGCAGAGCAGTTTGAAATTGTAAAAGACAATTTAGAACTTATTGAATCCAATAATGAACAGATGAAGAATGTTGAGCATTCTATGCAGTCTATTCGCGCTCTTCTTGATGAGAGTGTTTCAAGCTGTAAAGAAGGTATCTCCAAACTTGAAGGCTACGAAAGCGATATGAATGCAATGTCTGTTGAATTGAACAACATTGATGAGATTCTGACAGCCTTTAATGCAGAGATTAAGAGAATTGAAGAGGTAGGCGATTTCATTATCGGTATTTCCGAGCAGTTGAAACTCCTTGCTTTTAATGCATCGATTGAAGCGGCAAGAGCAGGACAGGCCGGACGCGGATTTGCGGTTGTTGCTGATGAGATGAATGATATGTCAGCCAAAACAAAGGATGGTATGGATACCATTAACAAGATTGTGCGCGAGATTATTACCAGCAGTAAGCAGGTAAATGACAGTATTCGTACTTGTGAAGATACATACAATAAGAGTAAGGATACCTTTGAACGTGTTAACAGTTCATTCCGTTCCATCAATCAGCAGTCTATGGAAATTCATAACATGATGCAGGATGTATCCGGCAAATTTGAAGTTATGGCAGATAATTCTGTTGAAACTAAGAAAAAAGCAACTAAGTTGTTTGATACTTCACAGGCAATCAGCGAAAGTACGCATGAAATTGCAGCTGTTTCAGAAGAAGTTGCGGCAGAGTCAAATAAAATTGCGATGCATACGGATAAGCTTGGCGGTATGCTTATGGGTATTCAGGGCTTGCTCAGCCAGTTTAATACAGCAATTGTTCCTTCCCGTTCCAAACGAAGCAAACCGGTTAAGATTATGCTGATGAGTATGTATGACAATGATTTCTGGTATGGTGTAGGACGTGGTGCAAACTATGCAATCAGAGAGCTTGCAGCGGTGAACGGAATTGCAGAGTATGTGACGCTCGTACCCGGTCCCGGAGAAGGTTTGGATGAATTGGTGGCTGCAGCAATTCAGAGTGCAGCGGATCGTGGATTCGATGGTGTTATTTTCCCCGGATTCTTAAATGCAGGTGAACCGCTTCGACGTGTGGCATCCAGCGGAATGAAGGCAATGACTTTTAACTGCGATTGCCCTCCCGGAGTCAGCCGTGTTGCATGCCTTCGTCCGGATCCCGATGAACCCGGTTTGATTGCTGCAAAAGAAATGGCAAAAGATCTTGGCAAGAAGGGTAATGTCGGACTTTTGATTGGAAATCTTGAAGTTAACGTTAATAAAGAACGTCGTGAAAGCTTCGTGAAAGAAATCTCTAATTATAAGGGGATACATATTGTTGATGAAGTTAATATCAGTGATGATGATAATGACGTATATCGCAAAGCGCTTGCTATGTTACGTGCGCATGAAGACTTACAGGCACTTTATATTACGAACGGTTTCCCGGGCGCTGTAGCTAGAGCGATTGAAGATACCGGTAGAGTCGGCAAAGTAAAACTTTATGTATTTGACCACAATCAGGAAATCTTCAGATACATTAAGAAAGGTGTTATCGCAGCGGCAATCGGCCAGGATGCATTTGGTCAGGGTCACGATCCGATTATTTGGCTTTATAACCACATTGCTGCAGATGAGCCGTTCCCCGGAGAATTCATTCCGTGCCGTCTGTCAGTTGTAAATAAGAACAATGTGGAGAGTTTGATTGAAGCATAACCTTTTTAGAAAAGGTGCTTGTTATAGAAATAAGAAACATAAGATGCTCAAAGTTTTGTAAAAGACTTTGAGCATCTTAATTAGAAAGGTAAATCATAAAGTTTGTATGATTCCTAAAAGTGATTTATGTATTTTATTTTACAAATAATTATATCGGGGGGCTTATTACATGAATGAAAATAGTAATGTGAAAAGAAAGAAGTCAAATAGTACATTGGCAATTTTATCAATAGTATTTGGTGTTATTGGTTTGTTATCTTCTTGTATATGTTTGGGTTTTTTGCCATCAATGATTGGACTGATTTTAGGTATTATTGCGTTGATTAAAAAGGATAAGAAAGCTATTGTGGGAATTGTAAGTTCTATCATGGGACTAATTATTGTGGGGATTATTTTTACTGCTTTTGTTATAGATTTATCAAAGGAAAATAAAGTTAGAGAGTTGATAGATTCAGGAGAATATGATGCAGCGATAGAATTAATTGAAGAATACAATTTCTCTGAAAATGTCGAAGATGATTTTTACTATGAAATATATATCGGAAAGAAAGAATATGATGCCGCCTTTAATATTATTTTTTCCGATATTGAGAAGAATTATGAGGATATTGATAATGTGTTGGAAACGGATATGGAAAAGTTAGAGGGTATATTTGAGTTTATATCTGAAGAAAATCAAAAAAAATATGAAAAGTTTGAGATAGACAGAGAAAAATTAATAATTGAAAAGTCTGAGCAGGCGGAACGCGAAAAAAGTGAATCAGAGGCCGCAGCAAAAGAAAAGTCTGAGAAAGAAGAAAAAGAAAGGCAATCAGAGGCTGCAGCAAAAGAAAAGTCTGAACGTGAGGCTTCAGAACAAAAAAAAGCAGAAGCAGAAGAACGAGAAAGACTTGAGCGTGAGGCTGAGGCAAAAAAAGAACAGGAAAAGAAAGATAAAGAGGATTTAGAGAAATATGGCATAACATTTTCAGAATTTGTTGCGGTGTTGGCAACATATTCAGATTTTCCGGATATAGAGTCGGAAGAGGAAATGCAGGAATTTTTGCAGCAAGAATATAGTTTGTGGAAGGAAGATCCTAAACATTGGAATTGGCAGAAGGATTCAGAGGGGAAATGGTATTATGAACAGCCTTTAAGTATATATGAAATAGAAAGTATGGCGATTTATCCAAGTGGTAAAGATTTGTTAAGATATAAAGATACATATCAGGGGCAATATATTATTATGGATGTTATGGTAGGATCAGATTATGGTCAGGATGAATTCATTGCAACAAGTTATTCTGATATCGTTACTATGATAATTAAGGATGAAAGATATTACGAGGATATGAGATGGTTAGAAACTGATTTGATTAAAATATATGGTAAATTTGTCGGTACAGAAAATAGGATATTTACATATAAATTGACTGGTCAGGAAGTAATAGAGGAAGTGCCGATAATAGAAGTATACTATTCAGATTTATTGCAGGAATAATTATATTTTATTTCTAAAAAAAGGTTCCATTAGCCGCGGGTGGGGAGAGTTTCCCGGAAGCGGCAAAAATGGAACCTTTTCTAATGTTAGATATTTTTTCATTGTATAACCGGAATAGAAAGCCCTTTGTGCGACGCGTCCACTTTTTCAGACAATTTGGGACAAGCAGTGTCTATGGGGCAAATCATACAGACAAGACATTCTACACATTCTCAAAAAAAAGTTTATGGGAACACCCTGCATGGCGCTTACCGCGCCGTTACTTTCATGTAGCTGAATGTAAGAAGAAAAGAGTGACGAAATAAAAGATGTGTGTTATACTATAGGATAATATGCCCATTTTGTGCTTTGGAGGAAAAATGGAAGAAAAAGTAAGTATTATTGTACCGGTTTATAACGCAGAGAAGTATATAGAGGAGACGATTCGATGCGTTCTGGCGCAGACATATCAAAATTGGGAATTAATCCTTGTAGAGAACGGTTCGACGGATTCGTCGCTTGCGTGTATCAAACGTTTTGAAGATGAGCGAATTCGCGTGGTTTGCGCAGGCGGGAATATCGGAGCGGCAAAAGCGAGAAACTTGGGAATGCAGGAAGCGACCGGTGTGTATGCCGGCTATCTGGATGCGGATGACTTGTGGGAGCCGGACAAGCTGGCTTTGCAGCTTGCCTTTATGAAGGAACAAAAAGCGGCGTTTTCTTTTACCGGTTATGAGTTTGCGGATGAAAACGGCAAGGGGCTTGGAAAGATTGTCAAAGTGCCGGGAACAATTACGTACCGTCAGGCACTTGGAAACACGACTATTTTTACTTCGACGGTATTGTTTGATACGAGAATGATTCCGAAAGAGCGCCTTGTAATGCCGGTAATGGAAAGTGAAGATACGGCATTGTGGTTTAAACTTCTGCGGGAGGGGGAGACTGCATTCGGTTTGGACAGAAATCTTGTGCGTTACAGAAGACCGAGCCGGTCGCTTTCCTCGAATAAAATTGTGGCAATGAAAAGAATTTGGAATTTGTACCGCAAAGCTGAGGGATTGAATGTATTTTGCAGCGCATGGTATTTTGTGCAATGGGCTGTGAGAGCGGTTTTGCGACGCGTCTAGGTGGGACAGGTTAATGATATGACAGGATTGGATGAACTATTTCAAAAATTAAAAGATAAAATCAAACCGCAATGGTGGTGCGCATTTTTTGGTTGCATCATTGCCGGTTTTGTGATGCATATGTATCCGATGACGCATCATTTTTTGACATATGATTCGTTGTGGAATCAATATTCTGCGCAGGATATGATTGCTTCCGGAAGGCAGTTTTTGACGTATGCCTGTGGCATAAGCTCGTTTTATGATTTACCTTGGGTAAACGGGGTACTTGCTATTTTGTATCTGGCCTTGACTGCTGTTTTGATTACAGAGGCATTTGAACTTCGTGATAAAGTTTTTGCATCATTGACCGGGGTTTTGGTTGTGACATTTCCGGCTGTGGTTTCTACGTTTTGTTATGCTTATACCATTGATGGATATATGCTTGCGGTTTTGTTGTCTGTGGCGGCTTATGTCGTGACAAGAAAATATAAATGGGGATTTTTGCCCGGCATGGTAATGGTTGGCATTTCGTTGGGGATTTATCAGGCGTATTATTCCGTTACCATTATGCTTTGTATATTAGGTCTGCTTGCGGATATTGTTTCTGAAAAAAAAGGAAAAGACCTTGTGTGGCCGTCCTTACGGTATCTTGGGATGGGGATTGGAGGATATCTTTTTTATCTGGTTACGTTGAAACTGATGCTGTTTGCAAAAGGCGCCGAAATTTCCGGGTACCAGGGTACGGATAGGATTCTTTCGATGCCTCTTTCTGAACTTCCGCGAGGAATTTACATGGCAGTTCGTACATTTGGTTCGTTTCTTTTACGTGCCGATGTCTTGACGGAACATGTATTTATGGTTGTTGCGCTTATCGCTTTGATTGTGGTGGCGGTGGTTTTTTATATGGTCCTTTTTGTGAAAGCGAAGGCATATAAGGATGTCCTGAAGATTGTTATGACAATCCTGTTGATTCTTCTGATTCCGATTGGTAGTACAATGGTGTGTGTGATGTCACCGGATGCTTTTTTTCATCTTTTGATGCGCTATCCGTGGGTACTTTTCTTTGTATTTGCACTTGTGATTGCGGAGAAAGCCGGAAGGATACTGAAAGAAAATAGGCCGGTTGTCGCAGGCGTATGGATTGTGGCAATTGCAACAGCTGTTATGACTTTTTGTTTCATGGTTAACGGAAATATTGCGTATTTTAACCTGAATGAAAGATATGAAAAAACGTATGCCTATGCGTTACGTATCGCAGACCGGCTGGAAGCACAGCCGGGATACCGTGCGGGAGATAAGGTTGCTGTGATTGGAGGGTTCCCGAATGAACAGTATTATCCGTCTACAGATATTACTACTGAGATATTGGACGGATATTTTGGTGCGGGAGGCGATCTTGTAATCAATTCGACCGATAAATATGCAACTTTTTTTGCCCGCTACCTGAATGTGACAATGAATCAGGCAAGCGTTGAAGAAGAAGAACTTATCCTGCAAACAGAGGAATTTTCGAAGATGGAGACATTTCCGAAAGAGGGCTGTATTCAAAAGGTGCAGGATGTATGGGTGATTAAAATAAACGGATAAAGGTAAGAACTTAAACTAAGCAGAGAATGGAGAAACCGACATGAAAAAAATGGAGTCCATCAAACGATTGACTGTATTACAGCTAACAACGATTGGGTTGTTGATTCAGGTTGCCGGATATGGTCTGATTTGGTACAGATATTATGTGGATGCAATTAAACTGGTATTCTGGGAGAGGGGAAACTGGCTTGTTATCGCTATCTATGCGGTCTTGCTGTTCTTTTTCACAACAACTTACGGAGGAACCAAAATCGGATATCTGAAACCTTTTGATGTCTTTTTGTCACAGGTGTTTGCGATACTTATGGTAAATGCCATTACGTATGCGCAGGTTTCGCTGATGTGTGAATGGTTTGCCGCAACAAAACCGATTCTTTTGCTGACAGCGGCGGAGCTTGTGTTTGTCCTGATTTGGACCTATGCGTGTGACGCATTCTATAAAATGGTCTTTCCGCCAAGAGAACTTCTCCTGGTGCATGGTGAGCGTTCCATTGAGAGTATCAAAACGAAATTTGCAAGCAGAGGCGACCGTTATCAGATCGCCGGAACTATTTGTATTACGGAAGGGATTGAAAAGATACAGGAAGAAATTATGCTTCGCTACGGCGGTGTCATTCTTTGGGATATTCCGATTGAAGACCGTAACATTCTTTTAAAGTTTTGCTACAGTCAATCCATTCGTGTTTACCTCATGCCTAAGATTTCAGATGTTATTATCATGGGCTCTGAGCGGATGCATTTGTTTGATTCGCCAATCTGGCTTACGAGAGAATATGCTTTAACCGTGGAACAGCGCTTTGTTAAGCGTTTGATTGATCTTTTCTGTGCAATTATTTTATTGATTATTGCTTCACCGGTTATGTTGCTTACTGCTCTTGCAATCAAAATTTCTGACGGTGGACCTGTATTCTATTCTCAAACACGTTGTACGATGGGAAATAAGGAATTTAAAATTCTGAAATTCAGAAGTATGCGTGTGGATGCGGAAAAGGATGGTGTTGCCAGACTTGCAGCGAAGAAGGATGACAGAATTACTCCCGTGGGAAGATTCATCCGTGCAGTGCGTATTGATGAATTACCGCAGTTGTTAAACATTATAAAAGGAGACATGTCTTTTATCGGACCGCGTCCCGAGCGTCCGGAACTGATTGAAGAATTTTGCAAGGAGATGCCGGAATTTGCTTTCCGTACAAAGGTGAAAGCAGGACTTGCAGGTTACGCGCAGGTGTATGGAAAATATAATACAACACCTTATGATAAGCTTAGACTGGATTTGACTTATATAGAAAATTATTCCGTGTGGCTTGATTTGAAACTGATGTTGCTGACGTTGAAGGTTTTGATTACTCCAAGCAGTACGGAGGGCGTAGAATGAAAGAAAAATATTTATATGCAAGAAAATACGGAAATGAGCCCACAGATCTCAAATTGATGTTTATTTATTTCGTCAGGAATTTCAAATATGTTGTCTATGCGGCAATCGCGGGTTGTATTTTGTTTGCATTGGGTTATTATCTGACGAATTATGTTCTGGTAAAAGAGCATCAGTATGTGGCGCAGGGTGAGTTATACATTGAGTATGCTCAGGATGTGCGTCTGGACAATATTTATATTAATGATTATACATGGCAGAATCTGGTGCATACAGACAAGGCGATCGACTATGTGCGCGAAAGAATGTCTTTTTCCCTGTCAGAAGAAGAGTTAAAAGCATGTGTTACGGCAAATCTTGTTTCTGATGTTCGTTTCGTCACTATGAAAGTTACAAGAAATGAACCGGAACAGGCGGTAGAAATTGCCCGTCTTTTTCAGGACGCGATTATTTTGTTTGCCGAAGAGATGGTAGACATCGAAAACATTGTTGTTTTCTCGAGTGCTGACAAGGCAGAGAAGATAGAAGGGGATAACAGGACCCTTAAAATGGCACTTACCGGTATGCTGACAGGTGCCCTGCTGGCTGTGTTTGGTATTTTATTCTGTTATACGCTTGATGATTCCATTTATGTACCGGTTACCTTTGAGCGAAGATTTGGGGTACCGGTAATCGGAGTGTTTCATAATCGGACTGAGAAAGAACTTCGTGAGATTGTTAGTGCTGAAGAGCCTGTGAAAACAAATGAAGAACGTAAGCGTGATTTATTAGGTATCAAAATTGCAAAGCTGAATATGAAGAAGTGTTGTGAAGGCTGTATGAATCTGGCGGTTACGGATATTTCCGTCAAGCCGGGAAGCGAACGCGCTTTTGAGACTCTTTTATATCTGAAGCTTTTGAATGAGCAGGATGAGATGACCGATATCGCAAGAGGAGATCTTGATGAAAGGGATGCGCTGTTTAGTGACCCTAACTTCCGCCTTGATTGTAAGGAGACCTTTGAGGGAAATGCTGAAGCGGTAGCGGAATGTGCCAAATATGACGGAACCATCCTTTTGGTACGCGCCGGAGAACATAATACAAAGGTAATCGAGCGAGCTTTAAATTTCATGAAAAAGCAGGGCGTCAATGTTGTTGGTGCATTACTGTATGATGCAGATGCATGGATTTTGAATTTTTATTATTATACACCGATTTCGCTCTTCATGCGTAAGCAGCAATCTGTTGCTGCAGAGAATGCGGATCTGAATGAGGAAACAGAGGATAGTACGATTTTTTGAAAAAAGGTGTAATTTTGAGTATTGATTGGCAAGGAGTGGGAAGGCATGAGACTGCAAATGCTTATTTCAGCGTTGAATAGCGAGCCAAGGCAACTGCTTACAGGCATGCATCCTGAGTGTGCCGGTGTGTTGATCCATCAATGCGATGTGACTTGCTCTGAGGAGGAGAGTATTAACGGACATTCTTTTCGGATAGAGAACAGGGCGGAGCGCGGTGTCGGAAAAAGTCGTAATGCGGCAATTGCGCTTGCTGAGGCCGAGATTGTTCTTTTTTGCGATGAGGATATTGTGTATGATAACGGTTATGCACAAGCGATTTTAGATGAATTTGACAGCAATTCCAAGGCAGATATTATTTTGTTCAATGTTCGGGTATGTGAAGAGAGAAGAACCTACTGGAATGAAGAGAAAAAGAAGCTGCACTGGTATAATTGCGGTCGTTTTCCTGCGTACAGTATTGCGATTCGTCGGGAATCACTTATGAAGGCGGGAGTACGTTATTCGGAACTTTTCGGTGGCGGTGCTAAGTACAGCAACGGGGAGGACAGTCTGTTCCTTCGGGAATGTGCCGGTGCCGGATTGAAAATATATACTTCTACGGTTTGTATCGGTGAAGAAATGCCGCGTGAGTCGACATGGTTTCATGGATATACGGAGAAATTTTTCTTTGACAGAGGTGTTTTGTTTGCGTTTCTTTACGGTAGCCTTGCGCCTGTCTGGGGAGTGCGTTTTATCTTAACCAAGAGGGAAATGTTGCAGGGTGAAATTCGAGGCGTAAAAGCGTTCGGGCTGATTCTTAAGGGAATCAAAGAAGGCAAAAGGGAGAAAAAGAGAGCATGATTGTATATATCATACTGACAATCTTTACATGTGCAATTGCTGTATATGTGCGGCCGCTCATGCGGGAGAACGGAACTGCTTCTGTATCCGTATCTGCGAATAACATGACAATGGATCGCACAAGAAACATTATTTTGCTGATTATGTTATTTACAACTTTGTTTGCGGTATCTGCACTTCGAAAGGCAATAGGACACGATTATTGGGAATATACGTCTATTTTTAGTTTGATTGCGCAAGATAGACATGTATCAACTGAGTTTGGATTCAACACGGTTGTACGGATTTTTCAGGCAATTTTCGGAACGGAAAATTACTTTGTGATTTTTGCTTTTTTTGCAGCTTTAACACAGTTCTTTTTTCTGCGCGGAATGTATGAGCAGTCCAAAAATTTCGGCATGACGTTCTTTCTTTTTATGGTATTTGGCTATTATTTGTCTACCTTTAATGCGGTACGTTACTATTTTGTTCTTTCCATAGCATTGTTTGCAACAAGCTTTTTGCTGAAAAAAGAGTATGTTAAATTCGTAATCTGCATTCTGATAGGGGCCCTTTTCCATAAGGCAGTGCTTTTTGTGCTGTTGGCATACCCGTTGGCACTGATAAAATGGAATAAAATTACGATTCCGCTTGTGACTGCATTTACAGGAAGCCTTCTGTTGTTTCCGCAGTTTTACAGAATGTTAATTTTTAAGTTTTACCCGTTTTATGAAAATTCGGTTTATGACACGGGAGAAACTTCCGTTACCAATATATTACGATGTGTAGCCGTTTTGTTTTTTGCGCTGTGTTTTTATAAGCGTGCGCTTAAGGGAAACAAAAGAAATATGTTTTATTTCAATCTGAATCTGGAGGCACTGATTGTTTATGCTTGTTGCTCTTTCATCCCCGTGGTATCAAGAATTGGCTTTTTTCTGAATATTTTTCAGATTTTTCTGATTCCGGGTGTGATTATATCCATGGAAAAGAAGTGGCAGAGAGTTCTTTTTACGTCACTTACGATTGTAGCAGGTATTGCATACTTTGCGCTGTTTCTTTATTCCTGCAAGGATGACGGGACACGTATTGTGCCTTATTTAAACTGGATTCTGAATTAAGGAGCTAAAAAAATGAAATTTAGTGTAATTACGGTTACCTTCAATGCGGGTGAAAAGCT
The DNA here is from genome assembly GCA_045530835.1 of Lachnospiraceae bacterium. Classification (GTDB taxonomy): domain Bacteria; phylum Bacillota; class Clostridia; order Lachnospirales; family Lachnospiraceae; genus UBA3766. The sequence goes on from JAZSCW010000089.1 coordinate 17,621, forward strand.
TACGCAAACGGTAACAAATGTATTACAGCAAACATATGATGATTATGAAATTCTAATCAAAGACGGAATGTCAACAGACGGTTCCACGCAGACAATTGAGGAGAATGAACACATAAGACTTGTGCAATGTAAGGATTCCTCGATTTATGATGCGATGAATCAGGCTGTCAGTATGGCTCAGGGTGAATATATCATTTTCATGAACTGTGGCGATTATTTTTATGCACCGACTGTTTTGGAAGAAGTTGCGGCAGTGATAGAACGTGAGCCGGGACGGCGGATTTATTATGGTGATGCCTATTTTCGTAAGGCAGACCAGATTTTTCATATGCCGCAGGAGATTACGGACTATGTCTGCTTCAGCCATATTCCGAATCACCAGTCCTGTATTTTTGACAGAACTTTATGGGGGGAAGAAGGGTTTCGTACAGAATACAGGATTCGTGCAGACTATGAATTTTTTTTGCGTCAGTTTTATACAAAGAATGTCCGTCCTCTCTACACAGGAATTGTGGTAGCAGATTATGAAGGCGGCGGTTACTCGGAAACGCGGGAAAACCGTAAAAGAGATAAAGAAGAGCATCTTCGAATTGTGACGCAGTATCAGGGAAGGAAAAAAGTGTTCCGTTATCGTGCATGGCTGGTGATTACTTTACAGCCGTTGCGTAAGTGGATTGCTTCAAGCAGTCCGTTTTCGGGATTGTATGACAGCCTCAAAAAGGCATTGTACCGGAGGTAGCAAAAAATGAGAGTATTATGGGTATGTAACCGTTGTCTACCCGTTGTGGCAGCAGAATTGAATATGGATGCAGGCAACAAAGAGGGCTGGCTTGCAGGACTTTCTGAGCGTATTTTGGAAGAGAAGAATGAGGAACTTACTCTGGGGGTATGTTTTCCGGCCAAAAAGGACATGGAGCACTGGCAGGGCAAGTATGCGCTTGCAGCCTATGCCTTTTATGAAGATACAACGAGACCGGAAATTTATAATGATAAACTGGAAGCACGCATGCGTGAAATTGTAGAAGATTTCAAACCGGATATGGTACATATCTTTGGAACAGAATTTCCGCATACGCTTGCCATGGTAAAAGCGTTCAATAAACCGGAGCGGACATTGATCGGAATTCAGGGGATGTGTACTTTATGTGCCGATGCATATCTGACGGGACTTCCCGAAAAAGTTGTTAAGAGAAGTACGTTGCGTGATTTATTAAAGTCTGACAGCATTATTGAGCAGCAGAAGAAGTTTTATAAAAGAGGTATGTTTGAACAAAAGGCGCTCTCTTTGACCGGGAATGTAACCGGAAGAACAGATTTGGACAGAGAGTATTCCATGAAGTGCAATGAGCGTGTGAAATACTTTTTCATGAATGAAACACTGCGTTCCAATTTTTATCAGGGAAGCTGGAATGTTAAGAATTGCGACAAACATTCCATTTTTGTCAGTCAGGGAGATTATCCGATTAAGGGGTTACACTTCATGTTACAGGCGCTTCCGTCAATTCTTGATGAGTATCCCGATGCGAAAATATATGTTGCCGGTAATTGCATTACAGGTGATGAGAGTTTGGGAAAGAAAATTAAGATTGCTTCGTACGGGAAGTATTTGAAAGAACTCATGGAAAAGAACAGCATTCAGGATAAAGTGATTTATCTGGGAAATCTCAGTGCAGAGGAGATGAAGGAACACTATTTGAGATGCAATGTATTTGTTTCCTGCTCAACGATGGAAAACTCGCCGAATTCGGTGGGAGAGGCAATGCTTCTTGGTGTTCCGGTGGTGGCTTCTGATGTTGGCGGTGTTTCAAGTATTTTGACGGATATGGAGGAAGGGATTCTTTATGAGGCAACCAACACGAAGGCATTATGCAATGCTGTGCTTAAAATATTTGATGCCTATGAATATGAAGATCCTTCTAAAATGCGTCCGATTCGTGTAAAAGAAGAGGATGTAACGAAGGTAAGAACATTTCCTGTCAAAGCGCGTGAGCGTGCATACGAAACACACAATCCCGGTAAAAATTATAAAAGACTTATGGAAATTTATGAACAAATATGCGGAATAGAGGAATAGAGAAGTAATGAAAATAACCTTTGTATCCAATTATATCAACCATCATCAGATTCCGCTTGCGGAGGTTCTGTATCGGGAAACGGGGGGCGAATATCGTTTCATTCAGACCAGTCCCATGGAGGCAGACCGTGTTGCCCAGGGGTGGGCGGATGACTTTGCGTCGCTTCCGTATCTGATGATATATGATGAAAAGCCTGAAGAATGTAAGGCCTTGATTGAAAATAGTGATATCGTTATGTTTGGAGGTTGTGAGGATGAAAGTTTCATTGCGTCCAGATTACAGAACGGTAAAATTGTCCTTCGCTACACGGAGCGTCTCTATCGTGAAGGACAGTGGAAAGCGATTTCGCCCCGTGGCCTGATTAAGAAATATCATGACCATACAAGACATTCTAAGGATCCGGTTTATCTTTTGTGTGCGGGCGGCTATGTGCCGGATGATTTTGAAATCATTAAAGCATATCGCGGAAAACGTTTTAAATGGGGCTATTTTACCGAGTTTGAGGAATTAAGCAGGACTGAGCTTGCAAGTTATAAAGAAGGAAATGAAATCCGTATCCTGTGGGCCGGACGTTTCCTGGAATTGAAACATTCGATGGATGTTCTGGAAGCGTTGCTTCGTCTTAAACAAAAAGGAATCGCCTTTCAGATGCATTTCGTCGGCGGCGGAGAGTGTGAAGAAAAGATGCGCACTTTTCTTCGCGAGTATGAGATGGAAGATGTTGTTAAAATTTCCGGATTTATGAAACCTGCCCGGGTGCGGGAAGAAATGAAAAAATCCCACATTTATCTTTTTACCAGCGATTATCGTGAAGGCTGGGGAGCTGTGGTGAACGAGGCGATGAATGCCGGATGTGCAATGGTGGTAAGTCATGCGGTCGGTGCCGCACCTTATCTGATTCGGCATGAAGAGAATGGATTGATATACCGAAGCGGAGATGTGGCGGAATTAGCTTCATGTATGGAACGATTATGCACAGACGTAGCCTTGCGTGAAAAGTTAGGACAAAATGCTTACGAAACCATTGCTTCAGAGTGGAATCCCAAGGAGGCTGCAGTACGCTTGCTGCGGTTGTGCGAAGGCCTGATGCGTGGTGAGAGTTCCTTTGAAAAAAGCGGACCGCTTAGTGAGGCTTTGGTAATAAAACAGCGTAAAATGTATGCATATTTGACAGGGAAGAAATAAAAAAATGGCAAAAAGTCTGAAAGAAATTTTTGGCAAAAAGAATAATAAAAAGACAGAAGAACGCATCCACAGAGGACCGCTGATTTCGGTAATTATGCCAATCTACAATGTGGAAAAATATTTGGAACGAAGCGTTAATTCCATTCGAAACCAGACATGGACAAACCTTGAAATTATTCTGGTGGATGACGGTTCAACGGATGCAAGCGGTAAGATGTGTGATGAGTTTGCAACACAGGATTCACGTATTTTGGTGGTTCATAAGCCAAACGGCGGCTCCAGTAGTGCAAGAAATGTCGGTATTACTGTTGCGAAAGGAGAGTATATCGGGTTTTGCGACAGTGATGACTATATAGAGCCGGATATGTATGCATCCCTGCTGGACATTTTTAAAAAGCATGAAGATGCGCAGATTGCGCAGGTAATGACGAATATTCGGACAGAAGAGGGAACTTTGGTACAAGGGCCTTATCGCGACTCGGGGGAAGTGCAGTATATTCCGAGAAATGAGATGTTTCGGCTTCTGATGCTGCATGTGGGCGATTCTTCGTATTGTACCAAACTGATGAAAGCTTCTTTGATGAAAGAATTTCGTTTTCAGGAAGGAAAGCTCAACGAAGATTTTGAATTGCTTCTTCGGATGCTGATGAAGACGGATGGGATATATTCCCTTGAAAGAGCAGGGTATAATATCATTTTGCGGAACATGAGCAATACGCGCGGATGTTTTCGGACAACCATGTATGATGCAATGATTGCGAATTCTGATACGGCATATGCCCTGATGGAAAAGGTATTTCCGATGTACGCATTGGAAGCAAAGAGATTCTGGCTGTTCCAACGTCTGGACTATATGCTGCATATTCCCGTATCCATGATGAAAAAAGAGAATACGGTTTGTTACGGGATTATAGCAGATTTGAAGAATAACAGAAAAGAAATCAAAAGGAATCCTTTTCTGACCAAGAAGGAAAAAAGGAATCTTTTGATTCTCAGCCATGCACCGAAGATGAGTAAAAGGGTGCACAATATTATTATGCGCTTGAAGGGAGTCTCCTGACATAATGAAAAAAATATTAAAGAAAATGGCACAGTTGCTGGATAAGAAACAGAAGCGTTTTATGGTCTTTCTTCTGTTTATGATGCTGATTGGCGCAGTTTTGGAAGCATTCAGTGTTGCCGTAATTGTTCCGGTAATTTCAATTGTAATAGACAGCAATGCCATTGCGGAAAATGAGCTGGTTAATAAATTGTACCGCATTTCCGGGTTGCAGAATGAGCAGATCTTTGCGGTTTCGGTTATGGTACTTCTGATTGTAGCATTTGTATTAAAAAATGTTTTTCTTCTCATTCAGCAGAAGATGCTCTATCGGTTTGTATATACCAATCAGTTCCGGACCTCGGAACGTATGATGCGTAATTATCTGCGCAGGGGGTATGAATTTTATCTGAATGCAGACACCGCTGTTGTGCAGAGAAACATTACCTCGGATGTAAATAATATGTATGCGCTGATTCTTGCTGTCTTACAGCTGGTATCGGAGGGCATTATCTTTTTGGCACTTGTGGTATATTCCGTTGCGACTGAGCCGATTATGAGTCTTATGATTGCCGGTCTTCTTTGTATCACCTTATTAAGTATTAAGGTGATTTTGAAACCGATTATGTATAAGGCGGGTCAGGACAATCAAAATTACTATAGTGGGTTATTTAAGTGGATCAGCCAGACCGTGACAGGAATCAAAGAAGTAAAAATCGGCGGTAAGGAAAAGTATTTTGTGGATGCATACCGAACCTGCGGCAAGGGATATGTGGATGCTGTTCAGAAGTACACGCTGTATAATAATATTCCGCGACTTTTGATAGAAACCATGTGTGTTGCGGGAATTGTAATCTATTTCATTGTTATTTATCTGATGAACCGTACTTCTGCGGATGTATTTGGAACCGTAGCACTTCTGGGGGTTCTTTTGGTTCGTTTAATGCCTTGTGCAAATCGTATTAACAACCAGCTGAATAATATTTCCTATTTTGAACCGTTTTTCATGGGAGTATCGGATCATTTGCAGGATGAGATTGATGAGAAAAAAGTAGACATGACGATTTTTGAAGTGCCTGCCCAAAAGCTTGATGTGAAAAAGGAAATTGTCTTAGAGGAGATTTCCTATCATTATCCGAATACGGAAAAATGGGTGCTTAAAGATGCGTCCATGACGATCCCGATCGGACATGCAATCGGTATTGTCGGAAGCTCCGGTGCCGGTAAATCAACCATTGTTGATGTTATGCTGGGCCTTTTGGAGATAAAGAGCGGCAAAATTTTGGCAGATGGCAAGGATGTGCTTGCAAAAGAAAATTACCGTAAGTGGCTTAAAAATATAGGATATATTCCACAGACTATATTTATGCTGGATGATACCATCAGAAGAAATGTGGCTTTTGGTGTGCCGGATGATGAGATAGATGAGGAACGTATTTGGAAGGTGTTAAAAGATGCAAAACTGGACGAGTTTGTAAAAACGCTTCCTGACGGACTGGATACCGGAATCGGTGAGCGTGGTGTGCGTCTCTCGGGCGGACAGCGTCAGCGTATCGGTATTGCAAGAGCGTTGTATGAGGATCCTGAAGTGCTTGTGCTTGATGAAGCAACCTCTGCGCTTGACAATGATACCGAGAAGGCAATTATGGATTCCATTAACTGCCTGCATGGAAACAAGACATTGATTATTATTGCTCACCGTTTACAGACCATTGAAAAGTGTGATGCGGTATATCGTATTGAAGACGGTAAGGCAATCAAGGAGCGCTAGAAGATGAAGTTAAGTATCATTGTACCTGTATACAATATGGTTGCAGACGGGAAACTTGCTTTTTGTATGGACTCCCTTCTGGGACAGACGATTGACGATTATGAAATCATAGCAGTAGATGATTGTTCTACGGACGAATCCTTATCCGTATTACGTGAATATGAAAAGAGGAATCCGGGAAAGGTGCGTGTGATTGCTTCTGAACAGAATCGTCGTCAGGGAGGGGCCAAAAACCTTGGTCTGCGTGCGGCAAAAGGCGAGTGGATTGGGTTTGTTGACAGTGATGACTGGATTGGTCAAAAGTATTATGAAACCCTTTTGCGCAAAGCGGAAGAAACCGGAGCGGATATTGTAGGATGTAATTACAATATCACGCATGAGCATTCCTTTCAAAAAGGTGAAGTAATCCGTTGTAATCACATTGGACAGACAGGCATTTTGGATGAAAAGAAGCATGCGGATTTGTTGTTAAATCCCGGCAGCATGGTAACTAAAATTTATAAGTATTCGATTTTTTATGACAATGGTCTGTGGTTCCCGGAGGGAATGTTTTATGAGGATAATTGCTTGGGGCCTTTGACGCTTTTATGTGCGAATCATTTTGAGTATGTGGATGAGGCGGATTATTTTTATTATCAGCATGGAACTTCGACAGTCCACCATGTGGATTTGCAGAAATGCAATGACAGACTGACAACGATGGAATATCTGATTCAGGAATGTTATAAAAGAGATTATTTACAGGAGTATCCGACAGAGATTGAGTACCGCTTCACGGAAATCTTTTACGTGAATACTTTGTTTACTTATATGCTTGGAATGCCGTTTTACAAAAGGCGCTTGTCTTATGTGAAGCTTTTACGCGACGGCATATTGGCATATTTTCCGGATTTTGCGAAGAATCCGTATTTTCTTGAGAAGCAGGATGCAGAGGTAAAGCGTCTGACTGCAATGCATTGCGCATCCCCGTTTCGTTTTTTCTGGTATTATTCCCTGTTGTGTGCTTACAGGAAACTTAGAAAGAAGGTAAAAAAATGAGAGCAATCGCGATAATTACCGCGCGCGGCGGAAGCAAGAGGATTCCGCGCAAGAACGTATTACCGTTTTGCGGAAAACCGATTATTTTATATTCCGTTCAGGCGGCACTTGAAAGCGGTATTTTTGATGAGGTCATGGTATCTACGGATGATGAGGAAATTGCACGCATTGCATTGGAAGCGGGGGCTAAAGTTCCTTTTATGCGAAGTGAAAAAACGTCAAATGATTATGCTTCCACAGCGGATGTTATTACCGAAGTCATGACGGAATATGAGAAGCTTGGGCAGAAGTTTGATTATATCTGTTGCATCTATCCCACGGCGCCTTTTATTACCGCATACAAACTGCAGGATGCCTATAAGCGGCTTTGCGAAGGGCAGGCGGATTCGTTGATTCCTGTTGTGAAATTTTCGTATCCTCCGCAGCGTGCGCTTGTGATGAAGGAGGATAAGCTTGTTTTCAATATGCCCGAATATATGTTGAGCCGTTCGCAGGATTTGCAACCATGGTATCATGATGCGGGGCAGTTCTATTTCCTGCGTACAGAATCTTTCATGGCAACCGGCAAGCTGATGGTGGGAGATATTTTACCCTATGAGGTTTCCGAGATGGAGGTACAGGATATCGATACCATGACAGATTGGGAACTTGCGGAATTAAAATACCAGAGAATGTAAACCGGAGGGTGTGTGACATGGAAGAAACCATGCGTACAATTTGGAAACGAATTGCCAAAAAAGAATATGGCTATCCTTTTTGGACCGCTTTTTTTGTCGGTCTTCTTACGCATATGCCCGTTTTGGTGAATAAGTTTCCCAATTCCGATGCGATGGCTAATTTTTATTCGGATCAGAATATGATTACTTCCGGAAGATGGTTTCTGGGCGTGGTCTGCGGTATTTCGTCTTACTATGATTTGAACTGGATGATTGGGCTTTTGTCTATTTTGTATCTTTCTGTAACGGCCGTTTTCCTCTGTGAATTTTTTGATTTCAAATCGGTGATTAACAGAGCACTTGCGGCAGCACTTCTTGTAACGTTTCCTGCGGTTTGTGCGACGTTTGCATATATGTATACCATGGATGGATATATGATAGGACTTTTGCTTGCCGTACTTGCAGCGTTTTTGACCAAACGATATAAGTACGGATTTGCGCTCGGGGCGCTCTGCCTCGGATTTAGTCTGGGTATTTATCAGGCTTATCTTGCCGTTACAATCCTTTTATGCATTTTTGATATGGTAAAAGAGTGTCTTCTCGGACGAAAGGTTTCCCTGCTTTGGAAAAAGGGAGTGCGTTATCTGCTGATGGGGATTTCGGGCGGTTTGTTTTATATGATGGTTCTTAAGGCGTTACTGGCATTTTCGAATAAAGAACTTGATTCGTATCAGGGAATCAGTGAGATGGGAACGCTGAATGTATCAGAACTTCCGGCAATGCTGATTGGTGCTTTGAAAGATTTTGCAGCTTTTGCCGTAAAAGGGAATATTTTCATAAATAATGGATTTTCTTTGCTTGCTGTGGTATTATTAAGTGTGGTGGCTTTGATGGCTGCCTTATTTTGCTATACAAAAGCGGAAGAGAGAACAAGATGGTATCATCTTGCTTTTATTGGTATATTCTGCCTGCTTCTTCCTTTTGCGACCAATGTGGTAATGCTGGTTTCTTCGGATGCCTATTATCATCTGCTCATGCGTATGCAATGGGTGCTTTTTCCGATTTTTGCAGTGGTACTGGCTGACTTATGCTGTGCGAATGCAAAAGCTTTGGCAGTAACAGAAGATTCTGATGTATTGTCCAAAATGAAAACCATGAAGCTGCCGTTTTTTTTGGCAGTGGTTGTATTTATTGCTGCGTCCGGCATGTCTTATTCATTTGCGATTGCGGATAATATTGCATATTTTAACATGAATGAGCGTTATGAACGGACGTATGCGTATTGTTTGCGTCTTTTAGACAGGATGGAGCAGACGCCCGGTTATGAACCCGGAATGCCGGTCGCCATGATTGGTGTGATTGACGAGAGCAAATATCCCAATACGGATATTACGCAAGCTGTAACAGCCCGGATTTCAGGGAGCGGCGGAAGTACGCTTTTATATAAAGGGGAGCAGTATGCCGCATTTATGAAACATTATATGAATGTTTCTTTTGAGACCATTGAAGGGGATGAACTGGTAAAGATTTATTATTCGGACGAGTATCGCGATATGGATAGTTTTCCGGCAGAAAATTCCATGCGTGTGGTAGACGGAATTCTCTATGTTAAGACAGAGGCAAAGGAGTAATTGATATGGCTTTGATGACGGTAGTAATACCTTCCTATAACGAAGAGGCTAATGTGGAACGTGCAGCTGAGGTAATCGGAGGCACATTAAGTGATGCGGGAATTGAATATGAGCTTGTTTTTGTCAGTGACGGCTCTAAAGATACAACGTTTGCAATTGTGAAAGAGATTTCGCAGAAAGATGCGCGTGTTCAGGGAATTCAGTTTAGCCGGAACTTCGGCAAGGAAGCTGCTGTTTTTGCAGGACTTGAAGTAGCGAAAGGAGATTGCGTTGCCGTAATTGACTGCGATTTGCAGCATCCTCCTAAAACACTGGTGGAAATGTATCGTCTTTGGGAGGAAGGCTATGAAGTAGTAGAAGGCATTAAGTCGAGCCGTGGCAAGGAGAGTCTGATTCACAAAATGTTCGTGGGCATTTTTTACGGAATCATGAGCAAGCTTATGAAGATTGATATGAATGCCACATCGGATTTTAAACTGATGGATAGAAAGGTTGTTGAGGCGTTACTTTCCCTGACGGAAAAGAATACGTTTTTCCGCGCATTGAGCTTTTGGGTAGGTTTTCGTTCGACTTCTGTTTCCTTTGATGTGCAGGAACGTGTGGCCGGTGAGAGCAAATGGTCTTTCATGGGACTTGTGAAATATGCGATTTCCAATACAACTTCATTTACAACCGTGCCGTTACAGTTTATTACCGGTATCGGCTGTTTGTCTATTGTATTTTCCGTGATTGTAGGAATCCAGACACTTGTGAAGTATTTCATGGGAAATGCTGTCGAAGGATTTACAACAGTTATTATTTTGTTACTGGTTATCGGAGGCTGTATTATGGTAAGCCTTGGTATCATTGGACATTATCTGGCAAGAATTTATGAAGAAGTCAAAGGAAGACCGCGCTACATCATCAGTGAAAGAACGGATGGAATATAAGCGGCAAAGGAGCATGGATGGCGCAGGAGAAAAAAACAAGACAGGCGAATATAGAGTTGCTTCGTATCATTGCGATGTTGATGATTATCGCCCTGCATTATCTTGATAAGGGTGGGATTCTGGTACCGTTTACACATGGGATAACGGATGGACAAATCTTTCATCGCTTTTTACAGATTCTTTGTATCGGGGCTGTAAATTTGTATGTGTTAATCAGCGGATACTTTCTGGTGGAAGCCCGCTTCACAGTTAAAAAAGTAGTACTTTTGTGGGCACAGGTACTTTTTTACGCGTGGGGAATGGCAGGTGTTTTTTATCTGACCGGAGCGGTTGATATCGGGGCACAGGGGATTTATGACCTGATTCCCATTGTTCTGCCGGTAACCGGAAATCATTACTGGTTTGCTACAGTATACCTGACACTGTTTGCGGTTTCACCCTTTTTGAATGTTGCAATCAGAAATATGACCAGAGCGCAACACGGATGGGCGGTGGCTGTAATGGTAGTCTTATTTTCCCTTTGGAATACAGTTCTTCCTTTTACAATTCCCGTGACGGACGGTGAAGGAATGGACTTACCATGGTTTATCTGCTTATACCTGATTGCTGCGTATATCCGGAAATATCCGGATTGTGTAAAATTACGCAAGCGTTTTTGTTTTCCGATTTATCTTGGCAGTGCTGCGTTAAGCGTGGCGTTAGGGCTTGTTCTGCTTTGGGTAGATACCAAGGTAGGAAAATTGGGCGGATTTGCCGGGAATTTCTTCCCGTATAACAGCTTTTTGACGCTCATGGCAAGTCTTGCATTGTTCCTGTTCTTTTTGCAATGGAATATGAAAGATGGTTTTGTGGCGCGTTGTATTGTGAGATTAGGCGCATGCACGTTTGGTGTGTTTTTGATACATGAGCATTTTTATATGCGTTACCTCTGGCCGAAGTGGTTTGGGGTTTCGAAGATGGCCGACAGTCCGTGGTTTCTTTTACACATGGCAGGAACTTTGATTGCGGTATTTATGATTTGTGCTTTGATTGATATGATCAGACAATGGATTTTCAAATTGGTTTTCATGAATAAAGGAATGGAAACCGTTTTCAAAAAATTTGAAAAGTTGGAGAATCAAATTAACGGAGGAACGAAATGATTAATTTTAACGTGCCGCCCTATACAGGGAAGGAAATGGAATATATTGCCCAGGCGATTCGGAATCAGAAGATTTGCGGTGATGGTGAATTTACCAAAAAATGCAATACGTGGATAGAGGAGAATACAGGAACTCCCAAAGCGCTGCTTACGACGTCCTGTACACATGCAACAGAGCTGGCAGCGATTCTTGCTGACATTCAGCCGGGAGATGAAGTGATTATGCCGGCTTATACGTTTGTGTCAACTGCGGATGCTTTCGTTTTGCGTGGTGCAAAGGTGGTATTTGTGGATATTCGACCAGACACCATGAATATTGACGAGAATCTGATTGAAGCAGCCATTACGGAAAAAACACGTGCAATCGTGCCGGTTCATTATGCCGGTGTATCCTGTGAAATGGACAAAATTATGGAGATTGCAGAGAAATATCATCTTTGTGTAATAGAAGATGCCGCACAGGGAATTATGTCTAAATATAAAGGAAAAGCGCTTGGTACCATCGGTACTTACGGCTGTTACAGTTTCCATGAAACCAAGAATTTCTCAATGGGAGAAGGCGGTGCCATCCTGATTCAGGACGAGGACAAAATCGAAGAGGCTGAAGTTGTGCGCGAGAAGGGAACAAACCGAGCGAAATTTTTCAGAGGACAGATTGATAAATATACATGGGTGGACAAAGGTTCTTCCTATTTGCCCAGTGATATGAATGCGGCATATCTTTATGCGCAGTTAGAGTTGGCCGAAGAAATTACGGCAGCAAGACTGTCAGTATGGAACCGTTATCATGATGCGTTTGAAAAGCTTGAGCATGCAGGAAAAATAACAAGACCGGTTGTGCCTACGCATTGCGAGCATAATGCGCATATGTACTATCTTAAGTGTAAGGATTTGGAAGAGAGAACAAGACTGATTACGTTCCTTAAGGAAAACGGTGTGATGGCAGTATTTCATTATGTGCCGCTTCATACTGCTCCGGCAGGAAAGCAGTTTGCACGTTTTCACGGTGAGGACAGATATACCACACGTGAAAGCGAGAGACTGGTACGTCTTCCGATGTATTATGGTTTAAAAGACGACGAAGTAGAGTATATTATTTCGAAGGTGAAAGAGTTTTACAAATAAGAGAACGGTGCCAAACATCGTTGTTAACCAATGAAGGGAGGAAAACGAAGTGAAAGAATATTGGAAACAACACTGGTTTGAATATGTTTTTTCAACCATTCTGGTAGGCGTAACGGCAGTTGCTGTTTCGCTTTTATTCGGATACTCCTTCAGTACAAATGATGATGCGATGCTTAGAAGTCTTGTGAGCGGGAATTATACAGGCGAAGCTGAGGCACATTTGATTTATATTATGTATCCTCTTGGTCTGATTGGTAAAACTATTTACCGGCTTGTGCCGACTGTGCCGTGGTATGATATTTTTATGACCGTCATGCATTATCTGTGCTGGATTCTGGTTATCGGACGAATCGGAGAACAGTTTACTTCCGTGCGAAACAAGAGTATTGCGGTTATGATTTCCTATTTTTCCATTCTGTTGATTGATGCACCGTATGTGATGATGCATCAGTACACCATTTTGGCGGCGTGGTTTGCCGCAGTGGCAATTCTTTTTTTACTTACGTCCAAAGGGCAGAAAGGATTGGCTTATTGGACTGAAAGATGCCTTTGCCTGATTTTTTTAGTACTTTGTCTCTGGCTACGTAAGCAGGTTTTTATTCTTGCGTTACCCATAGGACTTTTGATTATGGGACTGGAATTTTGTCGCGATGCAAAGCTACTGAAAGAACGTAAGGTGGTTTGGAATAAAGTTATTTTCATTGGTGCATTTATAGTACTCACCCTTGCGTCTTTTGGTGCGGAAAAGGCAGCATATGCAAGTGAGGAGTGGCAGGAATTTCTGGCATACAACGAAGCACGTACGGATATTTATGATTATTACGGAATTCCGTCATATATCCAGTATGAAGCAGTGTATGAAAAACTGGGATTTTCCTATGCTGATTACCTGGCGATTGATTTATATAATTCAGAGTTGGTGAATGGTTTGCATACGCCTGAGCTTAGGTTGCTTGCTGATACGGCGAAGCAGTGCTGGGAGTCGGGATACGGACTGAAGAGTGTGATTCGTATCATGGTAGAGTCGGTGGTACGTGAGGTATTGCATAATCCGGTGCAGCCGATGGGTATTTTCCTGACAGCTCTTTATTTGCTCGTAGTGATAGCTTGTGTTAAGAATAATCGCAGAAGAGAGTTTATCGGTATTGCAGGGTTGCTTTTGTTTCAATTTGCTGTCGTGGGATATTTTGCGTGGCGTGGAAGATTTCCGGAGCGTGTTTCTTATGGTTTGTATCTGATGGCAGCCGCATTTCTGACAGGCATTCTGCTCCCTTTCATTTGTCGGGAAAAGACGGGAGATGCGAAGGATTGTGAAGTTAAACGGAATAGATTCTGGCTGATTGCAGCAGTTGCAGGTGGTATTTTTATAACCGGTTCTGTCGGACTTTACCGTTATCGTGAAATCAGAGAAGCGAATGAGATGATTCAGAAAAATTATCAGGACTGGGTAGCGGTGAATGAATATTTCAGCAGCTATCCGGAGCGTAAATTCTGTATCGATACGTATTCTTTTGTGTTTTCTACGGAGCTTATGTTTGACCAAAACATAGAGAAAATGAATGTTTTACGACTGGGAACCTGGGTCCAGGCAAGTCCTTTGCAGGAGAAACGTTACCGCCGTAATGAGATAAATCAACCCCTCGCACTTGTGGCTGAGGAGGACCGCTTTTATTATGTGCAATTGAGCGTTCACAGTGTGGAATGGCTAGAGGACAGATGGCAGGAATTGGGATATCAGACAGAACCTGTTATTGTCGATACTATTGTTACACCGTCGGGGCGTTCCTTTGATGTGATAGCGCCAAGGGCTTTGGATGCTGTGGAATAGAGAGGCTGAATGTGAAAAAAGTAATTGAGAATGAATCTATATATTTGCGTAAAATGGAATATGCCGATACGGATGATGTGATCAGATGGCGTAACAGTGATGCCGTGCGGGAACACTTCATTTATCAGAAGCTGTTTACAAAAGAAACGCATGAAAACTGGATTCGCACCATGATAGAGACGGGAAAGGCTGACCAGCTTATTATCTGTTTGAAGAAGGCGGATGGGACAGAACAACCGGTGGGAAGTGTGTATATCCGTGATATTGATCTTGTGCATAATAAGGCAGAATACGGTATTTTTATCGGAGAAGAAAGTGCAAGAGGTTGCGGCGTCGGAAGTATGGCAGCGGCGCTTATGATTGAGTATTGTTTTAAGTACAGAAAGCTGCATCGCCTATTTTTGAGAGTGTTTGCGGATAATCCGCAGGCGATTCGCAGTTATGAAAAAGCAGGTTTTGTGAAAGAAGCTTTTTTGAAAGATGATGTAAGAATAAACGGACAATACAGAGATATTGTTTTGATGGGTATTATTAATCCGGAGGATGAATCATGAGTTTGGTAAGTTTTGTAATTCCCTGTTACCGTTCGGAACATACGTTGCCGTCGGTAATTGAAGAAATTAATACGACAATGGAAAAAATGCATTCGTACGATTATGAAATCATATTGGTGAATGATTCTTCGCCGGACGGAACCATCGGCACAATTCGTGAGTTATGTGGCAAATATTCCAATATTACAGGCGTGGATTTGGCTAAGAATTTTGGCCAGCATGCGGCATTGATGGCCGGTATGCGCCAGTCAAAAGGGGACATTGTGGTTTGCCTTGATGATGACGGACAGACGCCGGCAGACGAAGTAGGAAAACTGTTGGATAAACTGAACGAAGGTTTTGATGTGGTTTATGCAAGTTACGGCAAGAAAAAACACAGCCTGTTCCGTAATTTCGGAAGTAAAGTAAATGAACTGATGACAAGAGTGATTCTGGGCAAACCCAAGGAACTCTTTATCTCCAGTTATTTTGCGGCGAAACGTTTTGTTGTAAACGATATGCTTCGTTATGAACATTCTTATGCTTATGTAATCGGTCTGGTGCTTCGTTCTACCAAAAACATTACCAATGTTGAGGTAAAACACAGAGCCAGAACGGAAGGTACCAGCGGATATACTTTTAAAAAGCTTTTAGGATTATGGTTTAACGGTTTTACCGCATTTTCCATCAAACCTTTGCGAATTGCAACGATTATCGGTACCATGTGTGCCTGCGGAGGCTTTTTATACGGTATTTATACCATCATCAAGAAGCTGGTGATTGTAGAGGTAGAAGCAGGGTTCTCAGCATTAATGTCCATGCTGGTATTCCTGGGCGGTATGATTATGCTGATGCTGGGTATGATCGGCGAATACATCGGCAGAATTTATATTTGTATGAATAATTCTCCCCAGTATGTAATCCGGGAGAAAATTAACGTGGAGA
>JAZSCW010000019.1:0-3732 GCA_045530835.1 Lachnospiraceae bacterium
AGGTGATTTGCGATAAACCTACTGTATTCAGGAGCAACATAAGGAGACCCCAAAAATGAATTCAAACTTAATTCAATCAGAGAAGAAAGAGAATTCCCAACAGTCCGAAATAAAGAAGTTTTTACGGAAATATATTTTAACTGCAGAGAACATCTTTTGCCTGTCAGTTTTTTTACTGTCGGTGATTGGATATTATTTTACCGATTTTGACCCTTTTCAGAGTATGAATCTTGTGCTGGCATTTGTTTTTGTGATTTATATTATTACTCGCTATTGCTTTAGGGTAATCACTTCGGAAGAAAAAGGAAAACTTCTGAAAACATTAATTTTACCGGGAGTAATTCTTCTGATTCTTGGTGATTTGCTCTGGATGGCGACCGGTTTGCACACTGTTTCAGAAGTTTTACTACTGCCCCTTTCCCTTGAATTGGCTTTTATCCGCGTGTTGGAGGATACAATTTTACCTTTTTTTGATATTCCGTCACATTCCGCAACCGGCATTGCCTATACCATCAAAGATTTTCTTTTGAACCTGTGTACTCTCGGACTATTGATTACTCTCGATGTTTTGTTGCTGATTTCTGTCATAAAAAACAGACGTCTCACAGGTGAAAAACCGGAGTATACCGTCAAATGGGGCATTCTTGCAGGAATTCGATATCTGGCCGGCGTTTACCAGCTGGTATTCTTGATACTCATTCCTTCCCTTATGGTGGAAGGTTTTTTGGATCCGAATACCGGATTATTTCCGGATGACTATAATCACGGCATTCAGTTCTTTGTGATATCTCCGCTGGTTTTATTCAGCTTTGTTTATATTGTCTTCTGTAAGTATTTTTTTAAAGAGTCCAAAAAACGTGATGTCGGTATTACAGTATCACTGTTGCCCTTTTTGTTTGTGATGGCAACGGTAATCATCACCGACTCCGTAGATAATTTCACAGACCTGTATCAAAACGGTTCCACAGGTGTAATGTTGTATTTGTATGCGGCGCGGGATTTGATTCTGCTTCTGTTTACAGCCGTCGGAATGATAGTGGCCGTCTTTGCCAAACGCATTCCTGCCATTAGGCTGATGCTTGCCTTTTATGTACTCATCTATTTATTCACGATGTATAGTTTGCCGGAATATTGGATTGTAAAAGATATTATAGACCGGAGGCAAACGGAAGATTATATCGCCAGTGATAATCTTGATTATCCAACATACGGATATGGGACAACGATGATTGTCGAAGCCAGCTCCGATGCAACACCCGCAATCAAAACGTTATTGGATGAAATGGATGAGACCGAATGGCAGGAATGCTTGGAATATCTGGAAATGAAAAAACAGGGAAGCGGACCTGCTTGCACTACATGCGAGTTTCATTATAAATATGAATGGCTGAATTGTCATTATCAGGAGGAAGCGTACGGCAATTTGTCACGCGCAAGGTCAATAAAAATAATTCAAGAGAAGTTAAACGAAATAAATGAGAATTAAGAAAAGGACTGCAATTGCAGTCCTTCTTTTATCTCTTCTGTCTCTCTAATACTCTTTTCCTTCCAGGCCCATCTTCTTCATCATACGACCGATTTCGAAATAGATTCTCTCTTCGTCCATAGTGAGCATTTGGCGATTCTTCATGGTGATTTTACCGTCAATGATAACCGTCTCAACCTCAGAACCGTTTGCGGAATATGCAAGGGCTGCCACAAGGTTATTGTTCGGCTGCATCGAAGGAGTTTTTAAGTTTAAAATGGCAAGGTCTGCCTTTTTACCAACTTCAATACTGCCGATGGAATCCCCCATACGAAGCGCTTTGGCTCCGTTTATTGTTGCCATCTCGAAACCTTCTTTTGCACTCACGCACTGCGCGGTTTTGCCCGTCCCTTTATGGATTAAGGATAAAAGACGCAGTTCCGAGAACATATTCAGTGCATTGTTACTTGCCGCACCGTCTGTACCGAGACAGACATTCACACCCGCTTCCATCATCTGCGGTACCGGCGCAAAACCGTTTCCAAGCTTCATATTGCTGGCAGGATTGGTTACAACACTTACATTCTTAGCGACCATAATCTGCATATCTTCCTGTGTTGCGTATACACAATGTGCTGCAATGGTCGGATTGTCAAATAAACCTGCACGCTCTGCAAGCGCAATCGGCGTACAGCCGTACTGTTTGAAACAGTTCTCAATCTCAGTCGCACTTTCGGACAAATGAATATGGATTCCCATGTCATTCTTTTTCGCCTCTTCTGCCACAATGCGCATAAAAGCCTCGTCGCAGGTATACGGCGCATGCGGCCCCAGGAAAAAGGAAAGTCTGTCGCAGTCTTTCGCCGCGTCCCGTTCTTCGTATGCCTGACGCAGACGCATTGCGCCCGCTTCATCATTGCCGCTTCCGACAAGTCCGCGTGAAATTACTGCACGCATGCCGGATTCTTTTACCGCACGTGTTGTCTGATGAATGTTCATCTGCATATCGTTAAAACAGGTTGTTCCGCTCTTCATCATCTCCAGAATCGCCAGATTAGCACCCCAGTAAGCATCTTCATCGGTCATTGCATCCTCAATCGGCGAAATAGTGCCAAACAGCCAATCCGTAAAAGCAAGATCATCTGCCACATTTCTCATAAAAGCCATGTAGGAATGCGTATGTGCATTTATCATACCGGGAATCAACAGACGATCGGTTCCGTCAATAACTTCCATGGTCTCATTTCCGGAAACCGGTTCTTTAGAAGAACGTTCTGAAGAAATCTCCTTTGCCGCTTCTTTGGCACTAAGTTCTGAAGCAATCTCCTTTGTCGCTTCTCCGCAGAGCGTAATTTTCGCAATCTTGTCTTTCTCAATTCTGACATCTGCTTTTTTTATTACAAATTTCTTTTCGTTATCCGGCAATACCGCCAGAATATTTTTAATCAAAATACTCATATCGCCTGTTCCTTTCTTTTTCCGCACGCAAGTATCTTCAAGCCTCATATCAACAATGCAAATTTATGAATTCTTTTTCTGAATAACTTATTATAACATATTTTACCATCACTTCAACCTATGGGATTTTATCTTGATATTTTCACATAATGCTTTTCAACATGCTTTCTTAATATAGCACTTTTCGTCATGGAGCTTTTCAACATGCTTTCTTAGCATAGCACTTTTCACCATGGAGCTTTCAAAATCTGTAAAACTATAGCAGTGCATCTCCAGTCAATACAATCATACATTTTAAACTGTTGAAAGTATCTATACATAAAAATCTTCCTCTAAGAACCACTTTTTTCGCATTTAAAGTATCTGGCAAGCTTTAAAAAATTGTATAGATACTTTTTTCGAAATTTTCCTCTTTTTACCTGCAAAAAAGGGATTCAAAAGATAAATTTTTCTCTATAGATACTTAAGCAGCCGTGAAGCACATTCCTTATACAGGAATTCCCTATAAATGACCCCAAAAAACCGTTCTACAGACTCGCGCACTGAGCGCGGTCGCGACAGAGACATCTTCCTTGCGCGCGAGTGTGCATCCATTGCGGAGCGTTTTTTCATCATATAGGAAAGTTCTTACCGAGAACTTTCCTATATGATGAAAAAAGCGAAAGTCCATCACTGAACTTTCGCTTCCTTGTTGAACGGAGAAAGAGGGATTTGAACCCTCGCGCCGCGTGAACGACCTACACCCTTAGCAGGGGCGCGTCTTCAGCCTCTTGAGTATTTCTCCAAGTCTGGAGTTCTTCAAACATACA
>JAZSCW010000043.1:0-4244 GCA_045530835.1 Lachnospiraceae bacterium
TGTGCAAGATCAGGAATTGCATCATAGTATGTGTTACATGCTTCATGAGCCTGGAAGAATACGTCCGGGTTCTGTGCAGTACCACGCATGACGGGATGCTCAGGATTTAATGCACGGTTACGGAATGCAGCAACTGCATCCATGTCACACATCTCTGCAAGGTCATCGTAATCCCAAATCTGGATTTTCTGAAGTTCGTGAGAAGTACGGAAACCGTCAAACAAGTGCATAAAAGGAACGCGACCTTTGATAGCTGTTAAGTGAGCAACAGCACCTAAGTCCATAACTTCCTGTACACTACTGGAACAAAGCATTGCAAAACCTGTCTGGCGACATGCATAAATATCGGAATGATCGCCAAAAATAGAAAGAGCGTGACTTGCAACAGCACGAGCTGTTACATTGATAACGCCCGGTAATAATTCACCGGCAATTTTGTACATGTTGGGGATCATAAGGAGTAATCCCTGTGATGCGGTATAAGTTGTAGTAAGAGCACCAGCCTGAAGTGAACCGTGTACAGCACCTGCTGCGCCGGCTTCAGACTGCATTTCGGAAAGAATTACTTCGTGACCGAAGATGTTCTTTCTTCCCTGAGTCGCCCAGTTGTCAGTATAATCTGCCATGGGTGAAGAGGGTGTGATAGGGTAAATCGCAGCAACGTCTGTAAACGCATAAGATACGTGAGCCGCAGCTGTGTTACCATCCATGGTCTTCATTTTTCTAGCCATGTTTTAGATACCTCCTGTTAAAATATTGTAATTTCACAACACCATCTGTAAAAAACAGAATCGGTTGTTCATCGTAAGGTTTTTATACATAAAAAATCCTACTAATGCATCTTTTATATTCTAATATATAATAATTGAATATTCAAGTGTTTTCCGAACAAAAGTAGGCGGTAATCATTGGATTATTTTAATACCGAAAGGATATCATTAATATTTTTAGACCGGGCATAGAGTGAGTTCACAGGTTCGGAAATATATTCGAGATAGTGTGCATCGGAATTGGATATTACTGTTCTTCCTTTCAATGTCGGGTTGGTTTCTGTCAGTTTATGTAAATTTTTCATGTTTTTTAACTCAAAAGAAGCAAACAGACTGTCAGGCGGGATGAAACCAAGGTTAGATATTAAGCTGAATGAATTTTTGTCTATATGAGCCGGTATCATGACACCCTGATAGGGTTTGAGCAGCGTATAAACATCATCAAAAGAAATATCTGTAGCCGAGATTAGCAAAGTGGGGTATTCTCCGATTATTTCATCGGTTTCGCTTATGAGTTGTTGCTTTCCGAAGGTTTCCGGTCGATTGGGAATCGGTAAAAGGTGCGCTTCCACATAATTGTCAAAAGCCATGGCCTGTTCCAGAGAAGGAAATAAGCAGATGACATGGACTTCTTCCTGTGTGGTAAGTTCCATGCCGGGGATAACCGTGATGCCGTATTCTTTGCCGAGAACCATTGCTGAGCCACAGTTTTTACAGCTGTTATGGTCTGTGACGGCAATGACATCAAGGCCTTTTAAGGCGGCCATGCCGACAATGTTGGCGGGGGTCATATCGTCATCACCGCAAGGTGAAAGACAAGTGTGGATGTGTAAATCGTAATAATATGGTTTCATTGATTCGGTCTCCTGGCGAAAAGTGAAAAAGCCGTGTGTTAAACGGCTGATTCGTAGACTTTAAGAGCTGCATCAAATACTGGTAACGAAGTTGTAAAAACAACAATATTTTCTTCTTTTGCTTTTTGTAAAGTGTTGTCATCGAATTGAGTTCCTTCGGCAAGAATAATGCAGGAAACGTCAGTCAATGTTGCAACGGCAAGGGTGTTGATGTTTGCCATAACCGTTACCCAACATGCATTCTCACATGCTTTTCCCATGGCTATGCTAAGAAGGTCACAGCAAAATGGTTTGGAGATGACGCGTTCAGGGTCAGGCATAGGAGTAACTAATGTAAAATCCGGACAGGATGCAATGGATTGTAATGTCATTGAAAAACCTCCATAAAATTAAGAATGAAATATCGATTTGTTCTGTGGCAAAAAATCAGCTGCCGTTAAATTTCGAAATATCATCAGAAAGCTTGTGTATATACTCTTTGAGAATATGAATACAGTCTTCTTTGCGAGCCACACCGCGTACAATGTCCTCTGCAAGTGCCTTACAGGTTGGAGCACCGCAACAACCGCAGTCAAGTCCCGGAAATTGTTCGCATAAAGTCTCGATTTGCTGCATTTTTTCCATGCTTTCTTTCATGGTCTGACCAAGCTCGAAGACGGGCTGATAGGCGACATCGGCTGTCCAGTCAGGGCAGTAGGGAAGTGCATTCGAAGAATGAGCTCCTGATACGGGCATATATTTGCGCAGATTGGAGAGCTTTGCTTTGGCAGCAAAAGGGTTTTCGACCGTAAGCACACCGCCGACGCAGCCGGCATTGCAGGCATTTAATTCAATGAATTGCAGGTCTGAAGAAAATTTGTCATCTTCCAAATCTTCCAAAACGCGAATGACATTTTCGATGCCGTCTGCAGCAAGATAGGAGTCTGTCAGTAATCCGCCGGCTTCACCACCGGTGCTGCCCCAGCTGATTCCGATTTTGCCTCCGATCATTAAATCTTCCGGTTCGTCATATACTTCCTTCATGTAACTGATTAATGCCGGATAAATATCTTTGATTGCAAAAACCCCGTCAATGTTACTTTTTTCATGACCGATAGGTTCTCTTTTTGCGGTTACTTTGGAAGGACAGGGCGATAGGAAAAAAGCGCCGATTTTTTCATAAGGAATACCTGTTTTTTGACTGGCTCTTTTTTTGGCAAGATCGGCAGCAAGCTCCGCCGGAGTAATCAACGGAAGCAGGTGTTCCACGAGATTCGGGAAGCGTACCTGAATCAATCGTACTACGGTAGGGCAGGCAGTGCTGATAAAAGGCCAGTTATCTTTGTGAGATTCTACGTATTTGCGCGATTCTTCTGAGATGAGTTCGGCAGCTGCGCTGACTTCATATACATCATCAAATCCCATTCGTTTAAGCGCGGTCAGTAAAATATTAATATCCTCGAGACGGTTAACCTGCGCATAAAGGGAAGGCGCGGGAAGCGCAACGGAATATTCAAAGTTACGTATCATATCGATAAAATCACGTTTTGCTCTTTTGGCATGGTATGGACAAATGCGAATGCATTCACCACAGTCAATACAGAATTCCGGTGTAATGACCGCATGCCCGTTACGTACACGGATAGCCTGCGTAGGACAGTGTTTGATGCAATTTGTGCAGCCTTTACACTGGCTTTCGAGTAAATAAACGGAATTGCCGTATGAGTTCATAATAAAGTTCCTCCTCGTTTATTATGAAAATATGTAACAGGTTATAATCTTATAATCATAGTTACGGTAGTTCCAATATTAATAGTAGTGCTGATTTGCATGTCGTCTGAATTTTTTTTCATATTGGGAAGTCCCATTCCGGCACCAAATCCGAGCGTACGAATGTTGTCGGGGGCTGTAGAGTAGCCGGCTTCCATTGCTTTTGCAACGTCTGGGATGCCGGGACCTGTATCGGAAAGCACAAGCTTGATTTCTTCTTCGGATATATAGACATCAATGGTGCCGCCGTTGGCATGAATAACCATGTTTATTTCGCCTTCGTATAATGCAATGGAAACCTTCCGAATGATTTCCGGCGCAATGGCAAGCTGTTTCAGTTTCTTTTTGACATCACTTGAGGCTTCGCCTGCACGGGTAAAATCATCATCACAGACGTCATATTTAAGGTGAAGGATATCAGGCATCGTTTGCACCTCCCCGAAGACCGTTTTCATAAAGTAAGCCACATGATTCAAACATGCGGTGACGTGTAATCAGGAGCGGAATTTCTTTTTCTTTGGCCATGGCTATCATGGATTCGTCCGGCGTTTTGCCTCGGACAAAAACAATGCAGATGATATCCATCATCTCAGCGGTCCGAACAACCTGGGGATTGCAAAGACCGGTTAACAGGACACACTGTGTTTTTGCAAATGCAAGAACGTCGCTCATCATATCAGAACCACATGCTGTACGAACTTCTTTGTCGGTTTGGATGTTTGGTGTCAGTAATTCTGCATCTAAAAGTTTGGCAATATCGCTTACGGTCATATTTTTTCCTCCCTTTGCAAAACTATATTGTTTATTTCATTACATAAATATAAGGAAGAGACTATAAAAAATACGATTGTCTCATGGGAACAGTATAGCA
>JAZSCW010000047.1:0-79366 GCA_045530835.1 Lachnospiraceae bacterium
ATGTTACAAAAATATTACGCCACTGTTGCCTATCATATCATACAATTCTCTTTTTGTCCAGTATTTATAAACGCACAATCCCCCTCATTTCTCCGTCATAATAGTAGACAAAATCCGACAATTGTTCCTGCTCTTCCACTTGTGTGGCATTCACCTCTCTCACCATCTCACCCAGTTTCTCCTTGGTAACATCACCACTGTCCGGTACAAGAATCACCTCATGTACAGAACTCGGAAGAATAAAATAGTTTCCGCCCAACCGCTCTCTGCACATATCAAGCACACCATTATATATAATTACACCTGCACCATATAAACGTGACATATTACTTAACACATACATCCCTGTTTTATCCTTCTCATCATGTAATTCCAACAATAATCCTTCTTCTTTTGGTTCCTCACCCATAATCTCACACCAAAAGTCTTCTCCGGCCAGTTCTTTTAAAATATCCATCATTCCGCAGAAACTTTCTTTTAACAGTTGGGGAGTATTTTCCATCGCTAACTGATACAGGTTCTCTTCATCCGTTTTCCAATTTTCCATATGTTTGTTATTTATCAAGATAGTAGCGTTGGCAAATTCCTTCATATCCACCAGATAATAATATACAATTGCCAAATCTAAATATTCCCTGTGGGGAATTTCCTTCAGCAAATCCCTGTTTTTATCATAATTAATCAATTTAAAAACAATCCTTTTTTTTGCCTGTTCGTAGTCAGTAAAAAAACTCATATCAATGTCCTGTTCCATTTTACTTTTATAATAGATTTCTTTGATTTCTTCCATAATTTCCTCCATTGATTTTCCCTTCTTATAATCATCATAAAAATCTTCCAAATATATGGTAGGGGATATATTTACATTCTTTTGCGTAAATGTAAGACCGGTTAATATGACCCCATTATTCTTGGTAATATCCTGAATGGAAATGTTTACCGCATCCCCCATGTCCTTCTGCATCTTTTGTAAAATCTCAAAAATAAACGTATGAATTTTCATATGAACCTCCTATGACACCCGAACGGGCAATTAAAATAAAAAGATTTGTGTTTAGAACGATTGAGACTGCGCTTGTTTGCATACGCAAAAAAGACAATGAAAAGTATTCTCTTCACTGTCTTTATAAGCTAATGATTTATTGAATTATACAGATTAAACTCTACTCAAGTACTCGCTGGTTCTTGTATCAATCTTAATCTTGTCCCCGATTTCGACGAAAAGAGGAACGCTGACGGTTGCACCTGTTTCCACTGTAGCAGGCTTACTTGCACCTGTTGCTGTATCACCCTTGAATCCGGGTTCTGTTTCTGTAACTTCAAGTTCTACGAACAGAGGGGGTTCAATTGCGAATACGCTACCGTTGTGTGATAACATCTTAACCATTTCGTTTTCTTTTACAAACTTCAAAGAATCACCGATTTCGTCCTTTGTTAAGGAAATCTGATCGTATGTTTCTACATCCATGAAGTTGAACATATCGCCATCTGAATACAAATACTGCATTTCTTTTCTGTCGATACGTGCCTGAGGACATTTTTCAGTGGGTCTGAAAGTTTTTTCTACAACACCACCATTCTTAATGTTTTTCAGCTTAGTTCTAACGAACGCAGCACCCTTTCCGGGCTTTACATGCTGGAATTCAATAATCTGAAAAACGTTGCTGTCTAATTCAATCGTAATACCGTTTCTGAAATCGCCGGCAGAAATCATTGTTTCTTCCTCCTAATTTTTAACATAATAATTCATCAATAGTTTAATATAAGAACAAGCATATTTCAACTAATTTTTTTATTTTTTTCTATTTTTTCTCTATTTTAAAGCATTTTTACGAAATACTACACTTTCTTGCATCTTTATTTCCCTGTTTTTTTCAGGTACTCATGCAAAACAATCTTTTCAAGCTTACGTTTCAGCACAATCTGAATCTCTTCTTTTGGATTCATCGGTCTGACCAGAATATGATAAATCCCCGTCCTTTTTGCTCCCCAAACATCCGTAAAAAGCTGATCTCCGACAAAAAGAGTGTTTGAACAATCAGTCCCCATTTGTTCCATTGCTTTCTTATAATTTTTCCTTGATGGCTTTCCGGCTTTTGCAATATACGGCAACCCTTGTCCGGCATCAAAAAGCCGAATACGAGCTTCCTTATTATTGGAAAGAAGAAAAACCTGCATTCCAAGCCCTCTCAAACGTGCAATCAACGCCCTGCTGCGCTCATCTGCGGGTGCTCCATGCGCAACCAGCGTATTATCAATATCAAAAATAACCGCTCGATACCCTTTTTCATAAAAAGCTTCATAATCAATCACATACGCTGACTCAACGTATTCACTCGGATAAAATAATTGAAACATACTTACTCCCATTCAATCCCTGCACTTTTTATCAGAAGCTTGGTATAATCACTTGTCGGCTCACGATATAATTTTTCCACCAAGCCTTCTTCTACTACTTTGCCGTCCTTCATCACCATACAGGAATCACAAATCTGATATACAGTTCTTAAATCATGTGAAATAAAAAGAATCGCAAGTGAACGCTCCTTGCATAATCTGTGAAGCAATCCCAGAATCTGCTTCTGAATTGTTACATCCAGCGCAGAAACAGGTTCATCAGCAATTAATACCTTAGGCTCACACAAAAGCGCCATCGCTATCATAACCCGCTGACGCTGACCTCCCGATAAAGCTGCGGGTAGTCTGTCCAGCAATTCATTTTCCAATTCTGTTTCATTTAAAATGGCGGCAATACGTGACGGCCATTCCTTTTTATCACAGACGCCTGACAATCGAAGCGCTTCCTCAAGCAGCCATCCAACCGTTTTGGCAGGATTAAGAGCACTGTAGCTGTCCTGAAAAATCATCTGCACCTTTTGCACATCAATTTTACCGCTTTCTGCCGGCAAAATCCCTGCAATACATTTTGCCAGCGTTGATTTTCCGCTTCCGCTTTCTCCCACAATGCCCATAATTTTACCTTCATCAAGCGTAAAAGAAATATCGTCAATCCCTTTTCCCACTTCTTTCTTTTTGGAAAAGAGCTTATGCCGTACATAATGAAAGGAAAGATTCTCCACATTGCAAACAACCTTACTCATTGGCAAATTCTCCTTTCGGACAAAATACGGGAATTGCTGCAATCAATTCCTTCGTATACTGAGCCTTGGGATTGGAAAAAACATCCTCAACAATCCCTTCCTCCACTATTTTTCCATCCTTCATTACCAAAACACGCTCCGCAAGCCGGCGAATCAAACTTAAATCATGTGAAATAAAAAGAATGGCAGTCTTTTTTTGCCGGTTAATATCCCGAAGTAATTCGATAATCTGTGCCTGAATTGTCACATCCAACGCAGTTGTTGGTTCATCTGCAATGAGAAGTTTTGGTTCGCAAATCATTGCCGCCGCAATCATTACACGCTGCCGCATTCCGCCGGATAACTCATGAGGATACATGCCGTATATTTTTTCAGGCTCGGGAAGACGCACACTTTCAAGTGCAGCAATCGCTGCCCGGCGCATCTTCATTCTATCCTTTTCACCGTGAACCCGCAATGCTTCTTCCACCTGCCATCCGATTTTTTGAACCGGATTAAGCCCTGTTAACGGATCCTGAAATACCATTGCAATTTCTTTGCCCTGAAGAGTGCGTAACTCTTTTCTGCCGGCAAACAAAAGATTTTTTCCTTTCCAAATAATTTCCCCGGATTTGGAAATATCACCACGATTCAGAAGCCCTGCAACCGCCAGGGCTGTCATACTTTTTCCCGAGCCGGATTCTCCGACAATTCCGAGAATCTCTCCCTCCTTCAGGGAAAAAGAAATATCATCCACTGCAGTCTCAGGAAGAGAATGGTCATGAAATTCAATCGTAAGATGATTAACGCAAAGCATTCTGCTTCCTTCCTTTCTCGCTGATTAAGCAAATACCAAACAGCATAACAATCATAATAATTCCGGGAAATACAGTGTAAAAAGGGGCAGTTTTCAAATACCCCTGCGCCTCTGAAAGCATACGCCCAAGGCTCGCTTGTGGCGGCTGCACTCCGATTCCCAGATAACTCATTCCGGCCTCAGCAAGAACCGTATTATTAAAAGAAATCAAAACACAGTTCAAAAAAGTCGGCATAACATTCGGAAACATATGTACCATCAGAATACGAAAATCGGACGCGCCAAGCATTTTAGCAGTCTGAACATAACCGAGCTGGCTCTGTGTCAAAAACTCCTGCCGCATCATTTTGGCAAAACTCGGAATCACAGAAACGCCAAGCGCCAATATCACATTCAGGTTTCCATTGCCAAATAAACTGATAAAAATAAGGGCCAGCAAAACCGACGGAATAGAAAACAGCACATCCATAATCCGCATCAAAATCCCATCCACTGCACCACCGTAATATCCCATCAACGCACCAAGAAGCGTTCCGCCCACGGTTCCGATTGCAACACTTGACAAACCTATAAAAAGTGTAATCAAAGTGCCCGACTGCGCACGCGAAAAAATATCCCGACCAAAATTATCACATCCAAACCAATGAGAAAACGATGGGGCCGCCAGTTTAGCTGTCACATCCATCGCCTCGGGGTCATACGGCATCATAACAAGTCCCGAAAGCGCAAACAGACAAACTGCGCCAAACAAAATACACCCCGGTATGAAATTGGCATTTCCTTTCTTTTGTTTCATACGTTTTCCCTGTTCTTTCCTACTTTTACTACTTTCTGACACGCGGATCAATCATTGCATGAATTATATCCGTCACAAATCCGATGCTCACAATCAAAACGGCAATCAACATCACAATTGCCGTAACAACGGGATAATCCCTGGCAGATATCGCTGCAAGTAAACTTCTCCCCAAACCGGGAATCCCAAAAACCTGCTCTACAATAATACCGGAAGCAATCATGTCTGCCATCACCATTCCTATAAATGTAATCGTAGGCATAATCGCATTTTTCAAAATATGCTTATACAGCATTTGTGTTGTATTGTTTCCTCTGCTGTAAGCCGTTCTCGCATAATCCTTCCCTGCTTCTTCCAAAATTCCGGACTTTAAAAGTTTGATACACATCGCACACTTCGGTATTGCCAAAGCCAATGCCGGAAAAATCAGGTAAACGACAAATCCTAACGGGTTAGTCCGATAATCAATATAACCGCCGGGAGTAAAAAAATGAAATACGATTCCAAAAACATACGTTAATGCAAGTCCAAGCAAAAAAGGTGGCACAGACATTGCAAACTGATTCACTGCCATAATTATTTTGTCCGCTTTTCCACCGACATGCTTCGCAGTATAAATTCCCATCGGCACAGAAACTACACAAACGATTAGCAATGCCATCACAGACATCGTCAGATTAATCGGAATTTTAGATAAAATCAAACTTCCCACACTACAGGAATAAGAATATGACGTTCCAAACTCCAATGTAACAATACCGGCAAGCCATTTGAAATAACGTACAATAAAAGGAACATTCAATCCCATTTCTTCACGAAGGCTTTCCAGTCGTTCCGGAGTCGCCTGTGTTCCAAGCTTATGAATGGCCGGATCCCCGGGAAGAACCGCAAAAACAGCAAATACAACAAAGGAGACCACCAACAAGGTAAATACCAATGTAATTGTCTTTTTCACAAGGTATTTTCCCATCGTTGTGACCTCCTTTTTTCAACTACTGTGCAGCGGGCTGAATTTTGGAAACATCCAAAACATAAATCGGATAAAATTGATAACCGCTGTATTTCTTATTTAGTGCAACAAATTCAGGTAAATCCTGAATGTATATATTGGCCGCATCCGCTGCCAGAATCTGTTCACACTCCTTGAACGCATCCGTGCGTACCGCATCATCTGTGGTTCCCATTGCACGTTTAAAAGCTGCGTCATATGAAGTATTCTCAAAATTGATAAAGTTGTCTCCTGCATCACTTACAAAACGGTCTAAAAAGGCGGTTGCTGTAAGCTGCGGTGCATCTACACCGATTACAGTTGCCTCATAATTACGTCCCACGTAAGTTTCTGACAACCATGTATCCCAATCAACAAGTACCAGTTCAGCATCAACATTGACTTCTTTCAACTGTTCTGCAACAACCTGGGCAGTATCTACATGCTGCTGATAATTCGAAGGTACCGTTATACGGAAAGAAAAACCATCTGCATAACCGGCCTCCGCAAGTAATGTTTTAGCCTTCTCGACATCATACGGATATGTATCTGTCAGTGTCTCATCAAAATACTTCCCGAAAGCAGGAATCATACTTGTTCCAATCAAAGTTCCTTTTCCGTCAGAAACAAACTGCAAAATCTCGTTTCTGTCAACTGCATGACAAAGTGCCTGACGTACACGGATATCCTGAAACGGTTCGAAGTTATTGTTAAGATATACAGCCTGAACCAGATTCATGGTACCTTCCAAAATCTCAAATTGCTCTTTATCGATTTCTGCCATCTGCGCAGAAGTCAGTCTGCAGAACATATCAATGGTTCCGCCGTTTAACTCCATTGCAATGGTATCTGCATTGGAACATATTTTGAACGTAACATTTTTAATAGCGGCCGGAGTACCCCAGTACTCGTCAAAACGCTCCATTTTTACATTTTCCAGCGGTGAACGGGATACGTAACGGTATGCACCTGTTCCAATCGCTGTTTGTGAAGGGTTTGGATTATTCTTCGGAATAATCGCTGCTTCGATGCTTGCAAGTACCGCAAGCAAATCACTGTCAGGCTCTCCCAGTGTAATCGCCACTGTTTTAGCATCAACAACCTCTACGTTCTTAATATTCAAAAACGCCGATATGGAAGGATTACCACCCTCTATATCGGCGCATTTAGCAATTGAATATGCAACATCTTCCGCCGTAACAGGGGTTTGGTCATGAAACTTTATTCCTTCCCTTAAAGTAAATGTGTACTTACATCCATCCTCGGATATTACCACATCACTGGCTACTGCGGGCACAATATTCCCATCGATGTCTGTTTTATACAGACCCTCATATACATTAAAGAAAATCTCCTTTGTTCCTGCCGCCAACATCTTATGGGGGTCAAGACTGTCTTCAATATCCTGAGGAATACCGATGGTAATAGAGGAAGAGGCATCTGCTTCCTTATCACCTGTGCATGCGCACAGTGCAATAGTCAGTGTAAGCAACAGTCCAAAGAGTATGCAAGTAATTCTGCTTCTCTTCTTCATTGTTCTTAACTTCCTTTCTTCTATTCCTTTATTCTTTTTGTTCCTGAATTACAAATCATGGAACGAATGCAATTGTAACAGACGCAATGAAATCCGTCAAGTAAAATCGGTCTCTCTGTAGGATATATTATTCAAAACTATTTCAAAACCTTGCGCAATTCGTCCATAAACGTATTTACATCCTTAAACTCACGGTATACGGATGCAAAACGTACATATGCTACAGGGTCAAGTTCTTTCAATTTAGTCATTATTCTCTCTCCGACAATTGCACTCGGAATTTCACGTTCTTCCATGCCGGAAATCTCATTCTCCACCTCATCCACAAGTTGTGTAATCCGGGCAACCGAAACAGGTCTTTTATGGCACGCACGCAATACACCGGCCTCTATTTTACTTCGGTCATACGTCTCACGATTCTGATCTTTCTTAATAATTATCAGAGGAATCGTTTCAATCTTTTCATATGTGGTAAAACGTTTTCCGCACTCATCGCAAACACGGCGGCGACGAATGGAATTATTATCTTCAGCCGGTCTTGAATCTATTACTCTGGTATTCTCATGATTACAAAAAGGACACTTCATTGGTTTCTCCATTTCCTGTGCACGTGCACATCTCATAATGTTGTGCTGATACTGACGAAATACTTCTATGAAAATTGTATCTCAAATTCCCCTTTTCGTCAACAGTCGTCTAAATGTCAACCAGAATCACATCAGGTCCAATCTGCTTAATATCGCAATAACATATAACATATTCCGGCGAAGACTGAAAAAGATTGCTTAACTTTCCCTTGGCCGGTATATATACCTTCTCGATACACCCACGCTTACAGTCAAATTCCAAATCGTCAATACGTCCCAGAATTTTACAATCACGCATGCTGATTACTTCTTTATCCACAAGTTCGGAAAATAACATATTCTCCACCTTCTTTCCTGTTAACCTGCGCTGAATACAGCTCTACTGTATTTTATGCATACTTCTTGGAAAACTACTCTGTTTTCAGAATAAAATACAACATTTTTGTGCATTCTTTTTATAGTTATCAAATCAATACCACTTGCATGGTTATGACAGGAGGTTACCAATGGCTCTATGTAAAGTTGAAATCTGCGGTGTAAACACCGCCAATCTTCCACTTCTGAAAGCAGACGAAAAAGAAGCACTTTTCGAAAAAATCTCCCGGGGAGATGAAAAAGCAAGAGAACGTTACATCGAAGGAAATCTGCGTCTTGTCTTAAGCGTTATGAAACGCTTCAACGCCAACAACGAAAATGCCGATGATTTGTTTCAAATCGGCTGTATTGGTCTAATGAAAGCCATTGATAATTTTGACACCAGTCTGAATGTCAAATTTTCCACTTACGCAGTGCCTATGATTATCGGTGAAATCAGGCGTTTTTTGCGCGATAATAATACAATCCGGGTCAGCCGTTCCTTGAAAGATACCGCCTATAAAGCAATCTATGCAAAGGAAATGCTTTCAAGAAAAAACACAAAAGAACCAACCCTTGACGAAATTTCCAAAGAAACAGGGATTCCCAAAGAAGAAATTGTCTATGCGCTTGATGCCATTCAACAACCAATCAGTCTTTATGATCCGGTCTATACCGACGGAGGAGACACACTTTACGTTATGGATCAGG
This sequence comes from Lachnospiraceae bacterium, assembly GCA_045530835.1. GTDB lineage: Bacteria > Bacillota > Clostridia > Lachnospirales > Lachnospiraceae > UBA3766. The sequence goes on from JAZSCW010000047.1 coordinate 8,868, forward strand.
TCAGTGACAAGAAAACACATGAAGAACTCTGGGTAGAACAGCTCTGTCTTTCAGATGCCCTTCTGAAACTGAAAGAACGCGAAAAACGTATCATCACACTACGGTTTCTCGAAGGAAAAACACAGATGGAAGTTTCGCAGGCAATCGGCATCTCACAGGCTCAGGTATCAAGACTCGAAAAAAACGCACTTCGGTGTATGCGCGAATATCTCGAATATTAAATCCATTTTCTTTTTCCGATTTTCAAAGAAATCTTCATATTTTTGGTGCAAAATTCAGGGCTCGGTGTTATACTAGCAGTTAGTAAGTTTTATGCATATAATTGCGGAGGATGTATTTATGTTGGATTTCATGAGTTCCCTTACCGGCCAATCCCAATCCCGACACGGGCTCAAAATTATCATCGTCGGATGCGGAAGTGTCGGTGGTGCGCTGGTTGAGCAGCTGGTAAAAGAAGGACATGATATTACACTGATTGATCAAAACCCAGAAGCCTTGCATTCCATTACGAACCTTTATGATATCATGGGGATTATCGGTAACGGTGCAAGTTACAGCGTACAACTTGAAGCAGGAATTAAAGATACCGATTTGTTGATTGCGGTCACAAACTCAGATGAATTGAATTTATTGTGTTGTACCATCGCAAAGCAGGTTGCGGATTGTAATGCCATTGCGCGTGTACGTACGCCGGATTACAACGAAGAGACCAATTATCTGCGCGAAAAACTCGGTCTTGCAATGGTTATGAACCCGGAATTGGAAGCAGCCAAAGAAGCGGCAAGGGTTCTTTATCTTCCAACCGCATTGGAAGTAAACTCTTTCGCACATGGTCAGGCAGAGTTAATCAAATTCAAGGTTCCTGAATATAATATTCTGGATGGCAAACCGATTTATTCCCTCTCCCGCGACTATCCCATGTGTAAAATCCTGATTTGTGCCATAGAAAGAAACGGTGAAGTTTATATTCCCTCCGGTGATTTCGTAATGCACACCGGCGATGTTCTATCCTTTGTTGCAAACAGAAGAAACGCCAAAATCTTTTTGGATCAGATCGGTTTTAATACCAAACAGGTAAAAAATACCATGATTGTCGGTGGCGGTAAGGCTGCATTCTATCTTGCACAACAACTTCTCAACATGGGGATCAATGTCAAAATAATAGAACGCAACATCAAGCGTTGCGAAGATTTGAGTATCCTCCTTCCGAACGCCATCATAATTAATGGTGACGGAACAGATACGGATTTGCTCAAAGAAGAAGGAATAGAATTTGTTGAATCTTTTGTTCCCCTGACGGGAGTGGATACCGAAAACGTTATGCTTACCCTCTATGCCAAACAGGTTTCCAACGCAAAAGTTATTACGAAGATTAACCGCTCCACATTCAAAAATGTAATTGCCAAGCTTGATTTAGGTAGTGTAGTATACCCTGAACAGATTACATCAGAAGCGATTATTAAATACGTCCGTGCAAAAAAGGACTCATACAACAGTAATATCCAGACTCTCTACCATATGTTTGATGCCAGAATTGAGGCAATCGAATTTTTGGTTGAAAAAGAATCTCCGGCCACCGGAATTCCGTTAATGGAGCTTTCTTTAAAGAAAAATCTCTTAATATCTTTTATTAACAGAAACGGACAGATTATCATTCCGAACGGTCAGGACTGCATTCAGATTGGTGATACCGTTATGATTGTAACTACCCACACCGGTTTTGATGATTTGGAAGATATTTTAGAAAAATAAGAAGAGGAAGTCATATGAATATCTCAATTGTTCGATATCTTTTAGGACAAATACTCAAAATAGAGGCGCTTCTTTTGCTGATTCCCTGCATCGTCGCCCTTATTTATCGTGAAGAACAGGGACTTTGTTTTGTTGCAACAGCAGCTATCAGTGCCTTACTTGGATTTCTCTTTTCAGCAAAAAAACCTAAAAATACCATTTTTTATCTCAAGGAAGGATGTGTAACCACCGCATCCTCCTGGATTATTTTGAGTCTTATCGGTTGTCTTCCGTTTTACATAAGCAGGGAAATCCCTTCCTTTACAAATGCACTGTTTGAAACGGTATCAGGCTTTACCACAACAGGTGCAAGTATACTTTCGGATATTGAATCCCTCAGTCACTGTATGCTTTTCTGGCGAAGCTTTACACACTGGATCGGCGGTATGGGAGTTCTTGTTTTTCTCCTTGCCATAGCACCAATGACGGGTGGTTCCCACATGAATCTGATGAAAGCAGAAAGTACCGGTCCTTCCGTAGGAAAATTGGTACCTAAAGTACGTACGACTGCCCGTATTCTTTATCTTTTGTATTTTGTACTGACGCTGTTACAATTGGTTTTACTTATTATCGGAAAGGTTCCCGTATTTGACAGCATTTGCATCGCACTTGGTACAGCCGGCACAGGTGGCTACAGTATAAAAAATGATGGGTTTGTTTCCTACTCACCATATTGTATCTGGATAACTGCTATTTTTATGATTATATTTGGCGTAAATTTTAACTTCTATTATCTGCTTTTCTTTCGCAAGTTTAAGAAAGCCTTTCAAATGGAAGAAGTCCGCACATACCTGATTATTGTTTCTACTGCTGTCATTATAATTTGCCTGTTTATTCTCGGAAACTACAATACATTTGGTGAAAGTCTGACACATGCCTTTTTCCAGGTTGCTTCCATTATAACCACTACAGGCTTCGCCTCAACCGATTACGACCAATGGGTGCAGGTCCCCAAAATCATCCTGCTCTTCCTGATGTTTATCGGTGGTTGTGCAGGAAGTACTGCCGGCGGAATCAAGGTTTCCCGTATCATTATTATGTTCAAAACCGTGCTGAAGGAATTAACCTCCTTTATTCATCCCAAGAGTATCAAAAAGATACAACTTGACCACAAACCCATAGAACATGAAGTAATACGTGCTACCAATGTATATTTAATAATCTTTATTTTCATTTTTGCAATTTCACTATTTTTTATTTCATTTGAAAATAAAGATTTTTCTACTAATTTTTCAGCTATTGCTGCAACCCTTAACAATATCGGACCCGGATTTTCCATGGTTGGTCCCATGTGTAATTTTGATCATTTTTCTGACTTTTCTAAATATATTATGATCTTTGATATGCTTGCCGGAAGATTAGAGCTATTTCCCCTTTTACTGCTTTTCCATCCGGTTCTTTGGAAAGAATATTTTTCCAGCAGAAAAACAGAATCAAAATAATATCCCTAATTGTGGCAGGTTACTTTTCACAGTTCTTTGCTGATTTCCTTCTTGAGGCGATTCATAATTCGTTTTTCAAGTCTGGATATATAAGACTGCGATATACCAAGTAAATCTGCCACTTCTTTTTGCGTCATTTCCAGCCCGTCAGACCGATTTAATCCATATCTTAAATTAATAATCAGACGTTCTCTCTCTTTCAGTGAAGAAATCGCCTTTTCTAGCAGTCTTCGTTCCACATCATTCTCAATATCCCGATAGATGATATCCTCATCCGTCCCCAAAATATCGGACAGCAACAATTCATTCCCGTCCCAATCTACATTCAGCGGTTCATCAATGGAAACTTCCATACGTACTTTATTGTTTCTTCTTAAAAACATTAATATCTCATTTTCTATACATCTGGAAGCATATGTAGCCAACTTAATATTTTTATCTGACCGGAATGTATTTATTGATTTAATCAATCCTATTGTTCCAATTGAAATCAAATCTTCCACCCCAACTCCGGTGTTATCAAACTTTTTTGCGATGTACACGACAAGTCGAAGATTGTGCTCAATCAGCATTGACTTTGCATCCGCTTCTTGTGTCGTTCCCAGTCTCATAATACACTCATTCTCTTCTTCCAATTCCAAAGGCGGTGGCAGGACCTCTGCACCTCCTATATAAAAAAGTTCCGTTCCTTCAAACGAATCATCTTTTCGCAAACTCTTTTTAAAACGCATCCCCAAAAACTGTTCTATCGCTTCAATTTTCATACCTGTCTACTCCCTTATATAATAATCACTATGTAAAATCATTTCATATTTCCCTCCCGCAGAAATACTTCCGGGATAAATCGACACAGGAACATTCTCGTATATCTCATTCCCTTCCTGTGTATGAACAACTAATTTTTTTACCCTGCCTCCTCTCATCACATTATTTTTTGCGCCTAAAACCTGAAATAAAATATCTTTATCAGTACTAAAATGATCCGGACACAACGAATCTGCAAGTACACAAATCCCTTTTCCGTCATCATCCCGCAAGCAATTACCTGAATCTGCCAACGCAATCACACTAACAGTCTGTTCTTCTTCGAAATATAATGTGACCGGATATAATTTTTTTTTCTTTGTTCGTATACTTCTGACAACCCAACACAAGAAAGGAGTAAAAACAAGTTGAAAAGCAGCAAACAAAATACAGTTTTTCATAATATGAAATCTGCCTTCAAGGAAATAAGTAACTCCCCCCAATATAAATGTAGCAATCATTATTCCCAAACAATTCTTTGCAAAATTCTTAAATGAAACAATCGGAAAACCGATTCCGCACAAAAGCGCTAAGCCCCCAATTGCAGAAAGAAACATTCGAAAAAAATATGGCAGCCGAACTAGAAGCAAAAAGAAACATCCAACACTCACACATATAACAGAAGCAATCATCAAGCGAAGTACTCTAACCTTAATCCCTCTGATTGACGCTGCAAAAAACAAAATGCAGCAATGCAGTATCAATTGGTTCAGCAGAATAACATCTAGATAAATCTCATAATGCATTTTTCTTTTTCCTCCCCACACAATGTATCACACCAACCGGTATTTTTTTTGTCAAAAAAAAATATTTTTTCTTCAAAAAAATCGACAAAAAAAGAGCCCCTAAAAAGGGACTCTTCGTGTTCAAATTGTTATTTTATTTGTTATTTTTAATCTTAAGAAATTCCGGTATCACAAGAGGTTTTTCCTCGACCACGGGCTTTACAGGCTGTTCTTTGCGAATAGGTGTAGGCGCAGGTCTTGTTACTGCAGTACGCGCTTCTGCAGGCTGTCCTGCTGATACGCTGCTCATAGAGGAATACGGTCTTGTAACGCTCTGGGACATATTCAAAGTACCCATATTCATTGTACCCATGTTAGTTCCTGTAACAGGACGATTTGCAGAAACAAATCCCCCCTGAAAACTTGTTCCGGGAACATACTTAATTCCTGTTGTTCCGGGTTGCGGAGCAATACCTGTTGCAATAACAGTAATCTTACAGGTATCAACATCATCCGCATTGTACATAGCACCAAAAATAATATTTACATTATCACCGGTTAATTCCTGTACATAGCTTGCCGCAATGTTAGCATCGATAAGTGAAATATCACCTGAAACATTGATAATAACATCTGATGCGCCTTCAATGGTTGTTTCAAGCAACGGACTCTCTACAGCCATCTTAATTGCTTCTTCTGCCTTATCTTCGCCCTTGCCCATACCAATACCGATATGTGCAATTCCTTTATTCGTCATAACCGTCTGAACGTCAGCAAAGTCAAGATTAATGACGGAAGGAATGTTAATCAAATCCGTAATACCGGACACTGCCTGTTGCAACACTTCATCAGCCTTCTTTAATGCATCCGGCATTGTTGTTTTGCGATCAACAATCTGTAATAATTTCTCATTCGGAATAACGATTAAAGTATCAACAAAATTCTTTAACTTTTCAATACCAAGCTCTGCATTCTGCATTCTTCCTTTCGCTTCAAAACGGAAAGGTTTTGTAACAACACCAACCGTCAGAATGCCCATAGACTTCGATAACTCTGCAACAATCGGAGCGGCACCGGTTCCGGTTCCTCCACCCATACCACATGTTACAAATACCATATCTGCATCCTGAATTGCTGCTGCGATTTCTTCACGGCTTTCTTCAGCAGCCATTTCTCCCACTTCAGGTCTTGCACCCGCACCAAGTCCTTTGGTCACTTTCTCGCCAATCTGAATCAATTTAGGAGCCTTACATAACTGTAACGCCTGCTTGTCCGTATTCAGGCCGATAAACTCAACACCTGTAATATTCTCATCAATCATGCGGTTCACGGCATTATTTCCGGCACCACCTACTCCTACTACAATAATTCTTGCTGCATTTGTCGCTTCATTTGTTCTGATTTCAATCAAGGTTTTTTCCTCCTTAATATTCCTTTTCCGCTTACACAAATCTATCTTATTTGTTCTGTAATTTTCTCATTCTTATGTAAAAATAGCAATATGTACAATAAATACACATAAATAACCATATATTATCATATAATTTTTTTGTGATTTTATCAACCTATTTTTTACTTTTTCCTTATATTTCTTATTCATTTTCAGATGGAACTTCTGACTCTGCGGCATCTGAGGATTCATTTTCAGATGCGACTTCCGATTCTTCCTCTACAAACGACTCCGGCACAGTATCGGATTCAAAAGTAATATCTTTTGCACTCGCTGAATAGGTTTCCATATGTAAAACCCCGCTTTTTCCCTGCAAAGAAGGCAGAATTGCCGCCAGTCGCATTACTTTTTCATCAATCTCACTTTCATCTCCCAAAATAACACGCACCTCATCAAAATACAACGTCATGGATTCCATCTGGTCAAAGTGAATCTTTGTTGCCGCAATTCCATGTTTTTGCAAAAGATTTGTCATATTTAACACTTTTTGAAAAATATCCGGATTTGCAACCGGTAACGGTTCATGTAATACAATATGATTGAATTTAAGACCTGAAACTTCCGGTATGGAAGGAGTTAAAACACTCGAATTTTCAACCACAATCCCATCTTTGTCAAAATACATATAGGTACCTAAATAGCTTACATACCCGGCCAAAGCCTTCTCATAAACATTCACACAAATCGTGTGCCGGTCCTCAACAGTAACATCCATTCGTTCCACAAACGGAATGTCCGTAATACTTCTGTTGCGATATTTCATCATTAAAAAAATGGAATTTGCCCATGTATCCTCTGAAATCACAATCTCACGAATCTGCGCATCCGTGTAATGAATATTACCATCCACCTCAACATTTGTAACTTCAAAACTTCTTAAAAACACAAGGATACCTACACCAAACAGTACCATAACTGCAGCAGCAATTCCGAAACGGGTCCATATGTACTTTTTTCTTCCGCCTTCAAAACGGCTGCTGAACTCATTCTTCATAAACACTCTTACCCTTCGCGCAATCTGCTTTTACGTGCAATACTTAATAACATTCCTACTTCTATCAGTAAAAATAGTACCGAAGAACCACCATAACTGATAAAAGGCAGTGAAACTCCCGTATTGGGAATTGTATTGGTTACAACGGCAATATTCAGAAGAATCTGAATCGCAAAATGTCCCATAATGCCTACCGCAACCATTGCCGAATACAAATCCTTTGCATTACTTGCAATCACCATACATCTCCACAAAAGGATGATGAAAAGAGTCATCACACTAAAAGCACCAAATAACCCCAATTCCTCACACAATACTGAAAATATCATATCATTCTGTGCTTCGGGAATATAATTCATCTTCTGAATACTCTGTCCGAGTCCTTTTCCGAAAACACCACCCGAACCGATTGCATATAGTGACTGCAAGGTCTGAAATCCGGTTCCCTGCGAATAATTCTCCGGATGCACCCATGCAAAGATACGTGCAAAACGGAAATTCTGTGTAGGATCGGCAAACAATAAAATCCCACCGATTACAGTTGCCGCAAGAGTAGCGCCACCGACAACCACAATTAACGGATACTTAATACTCGGGCTTGCTACCATCAACATCAGAATAGCGATTCCGTATATAATGATTGCACTACTCAGATTATCACTAATCACATAAACGCATGCAGCCATCGGCGCGGGTAACAAAAAGGCGATAAAAAAGCCTTTAAACGTTCCTAATTTCTTTCCCATTTTACACATAACATTAGCGTAAAAGAGAATCATACACAATTTAACCAACTCAGCCGGCTGCATCGTAAATACTTTCAGATTTAACCAACGAGTCGCACCATTTGCGGTAATACTCAGAGGTGTCAACAGCAAAAATATAAACACCAGACCGATTACATACCAGGTTATGGTTCTTTTTCCCCAGACAGACACGGGAATGAATGAGCACACCAACATAGCAGCAATACCGAGTATCACGGCCTTAATCTGCTTTTTTAAGAAAAAGGCTGCATCACTGTACTCAATAGCGGCACTGTATGAACTGGCCGAGTAAATCATAATCATCCCAAATCCCAAAAGAAAAATAACTACCAAAAGAAGGGAATAATCAAAGTAATTTCCGACCTTTTCTCTTTTCTTACGTTCGCGTAATTTATTAACGGTATCCACTTAACAACCTCCCAAATCCTTAAGCTGCTCCACATATTCCTTAAACATTTTTCCTCTTACTTCATAATTCGGAAACATTCCCCAGCTTGCACATGCCGGAGAAAGTAAAACCGCATCTCCGCTTTGGGCTACAGAAGCTGCAATCTGCACGGTCTCTTCCAAATCCTTTGCACGATAAATTTCTTTGAAACCATGCTTTCTTGCGCAGGCCTCAATTTTATCCGCAGTCTGACCAAGCAGTATCAAAGCCTTCACTTTGCCATCAAAAGCTTCAATCCACTCATCATAAGAACTGTCTTTATCATACCCTCCGCCGATTAAAACAGTCTTTTTGTTCATTGCCTGAATCCCTTTGATTGCCGCATCGGGATTGGTTCCCTTAGAATCATTATAATAATCCACACCGTTACAGGTACGCACATATTCAATTCTGTGCTCAACTGCACGGAATGATTTCACAGACTTAATAATTTCATCCATCGGAATCCCCAAAGCATGACACATAAGGATTGCTGCCATAACATTCTGTGCATTATGAACCCCTAACAGCTTCATTTCATCCATCTTAAAAAGTACCGTCTGCACACCGTTTTGCGCAAAAACAATTTCATTTTCACAAAGGAAACAACCGTCCTGAAGCTTTGTTTCTACTGAAAAATAGGAAACAGTAACATCAATTTCTTCCCCAATTTTTCTGGTGATTTCATCATCATAATTCAGGATACAATAATCCGCTTTCGTCTGGTTCTTTGTAACCGCCTTTTTGGCCTCAATATAATTCTCCATCGTATGATGACGGTTCAAATGATCCGGCGTAATATTCAGGATTGCACTAATATGGGGATGAAACGTATGAATTGTTTCCAACTGAAAACTGCTCACCTCCGCAACAACAGCATCTTTTTCCTCAATCTGCAATGTGACTTCCGTATAGGGAATTCCGATATTCCCTACCACATGTGCTTTGCCACGGTAATTCCTTATTATCTCACCCACAAGAGATGTCGTGGTTGTTTTACCGTTTGTTCCGGTAATAGCAATAATCTCTCCTTCTCCGGCAAGATAAGCCAGCTCTATCTCTCCGAGTATCTGTTTTCCTTTGGCGGCAAACCAGAGAGGAATTTCAGTATCAAGCGCAATGCCCGGACTCACAAGTAAAAAATCAAATTTTTCCCGCTCTTGCTCCTGCAGTTCCCCAAGAATTACACGTGCAGACTCCCCATCAGCAAGACGACTCTGCAACCCGATTACACCCAAATTAACATTTCCATCATACAATACAGGAACTGCACCGATTTGCAAAAGCAGATTATATGCTGCAACACCACTGATTCCGGCGCCGAATACCAGCACTTTTTTGTCTTTCAGATTCATTTCTTTTTTCATACAATCTCCTAAACTCCCAAAAGGGCAATCAGACATAACACGGCTGTAATAATAGTAAATACCGCAACCACCTTTGTTTCTTTCCATCCTTTTAATTCAAAATGATGATGAATAGGTGCCATTTTAAACAGACGTTTTCCCTTGGTTAATTTGAAATATCCCACCTGTAAAATAACGGAAACCACTTCAATCACATAAATAAAAGCAACAATAAGAATAAACAGCGGCATCTGTAAAACAATTGCACTCGCAGCTACAAAACCACCCAGTGCAAGCGAACCGGTGTCACCCATAAAAACACTTGCCGGATGAAAATTGAACAACAAAAATCCCAGCAGTGCACCTACCACTGCACAGGTGATTGGTTCAATCCCGCTTCCGGTTCCAATTGCAACCACAGAAAAGAAAGTTGCAATCATAACGGTAACAGAGGAGGCAAGACCATCCAGACCATCGGTAAAATTCGCCCCGGTATCCGTTCCGATAATGGTAAGAACCAAAAAAGGCATGGTAAACCAACCCAAATCAAGTGAAAGCTCCGGAAAAAAAGGAACCTTCATAACCAACGGAATATCCGTATACATTTTGATATAAAACAAAAACACTCCTGTAATCAAAAGCTGCAAAGCCATCTTCTGCCATGCGCGAAGTCCCATGGAGCGCTTCAATACAACCTTGATATAATCATCCAGAAAACCGACCAGACCGAATCCCAGCGTCAAAAACAGAATCGGTATGATTTTCGGATAATCCTTAATATAAAACAAGGATGCCACCACGATAGAAAGTAAAATCATAATACCTCCCATGGTAGGTGTTCCTGATTTCTTCAGATGTGATTGCGGACCTTCCTCCCGAACAGTCTGACCCACTTTCAATCTTCGTAAAAACGGAATCATTAGCGGTCCTGAAATCACGCTTACCGCAAAGGCTATGATGACAGGAATGATAATATCATATTTCATTGTAAATCCTTTCATGAAGTGCAACCTTTATTTGGAATCATGCTCCGATTGCACCTTATCTTCATTATAATTCATTCCCTCCAAATAAGGAAGAATATTTTGGTATAGATTTTGAATAACGGGAGCCGCAATCTGTCCCCCATAGTAAACGCCTTGAGGCTTATGGATTACAACAAGCGCAATCACTTCAGGATCATTCGCCGGAGCAAATCCGATGAAAGATGCAATATATTTTCCGCTTGTTCGCGGAAGCGTCTGACTGGTTGCCGTTTTACCACCGATGCTGTACCCTTCCACATAAGCATTTTTTCCGCCGCCTTCCGAAACCACCTTTTCCAATAACTGCCGCAAGGTTTCACTCGTTGCCGCGGATACATGCCCCTCCGACTCCTCATATGTAAAAATCTCCCGCACGGAACCATCTTCATTCAAGGTTTCCATCGCAAGATGCGGTGTAATTCTCCGTCCCCCGTTTATCAATTCCGAAACGGTTGTAATCAATTGAATCGGTGTAATCTGGAAAGACTGACCAAAAGCACAGGTGGCAAGTTCAACAGGCCCCATATTATCCGCTTTATGCATAATCGTCGCAGCCTCTCCCGGCAAATCAATTCCTGTTTTCAAAAACAGGCCAAATTGTGAAAAATAATGATAAAACTGTTCTACACCAAGTCTCAATCCGACCGCTATAAAAACAGGGTTCCCTGTGTTTATGATTCTTACACATTTCTAATGCAAAATACATTATAACCCAATTTTATATTTTACACCTATCCTATCTTTTTTTCAATCATCACGCTTGAAATCTTTCAATTCTCCTTCCGGATCAACAATTATCTTATCGATATTCTCTAACGAATTACGGGCAAACGCATGTCTGATGATTTCCCCGTAACGCAAACCATCGCTGATTTGTTGCAGGAAATCCGCTTCTTTCTCCTCTTGTGTTTTTTCATTTTCAAGTTGCAAAATCTCATTTTCCAGCTTTTTTGCATAGCGCTGATAATCCTCCTGCGACACAATCCCGGCAAGATACTTTTCCAACAAAAGATCTTTCCTCTGCTTTTTTTGAGCAATCAGTTGTTTTGTACCTTTCATGTTTTTCTGCCTCATTTTACGGTTCCATGTCTTGCGAAAAAGTTCTATTACCTGCTTTGCAATTATCTCTGTCTGTTCTTCTGTTAAGTCTTTGGTAAGCTTGTTATATACAGTTGACTGCTTAACATATCTGTTGCGACAACCTCCTTGTTGTATGTTCGAACCATGTCCAAGATAAGTAGAACATTTCCATATTCCGGTTTGACTCTTGCCACTTTTTCCCACATGATAATAAGGTTTATTGCAAATACCGCAAATCAATTTTCCGGATAAATCATATCGTCCCGCCGTCATCTTTAAGGAATTCCTTTTTTGATAAACTGACGCACGATGATTCAGAATCTTCAAAATTCTCGCGTGATATTCCGGCGTTATAATCTCAGGGAGTGCATGTTCAATAATGATCTGTTTTTCCTCAGGAATCTCCATCCTTTTTTTACTTGCAAAATCATATTCGCTTTTGCGAACCGTCATCGTACCGTGTGCCCGTGGTGACAGCAACATATTGCGCCACTGCACGGCAGAAATCGCACCGCCGCTCCTGCTCCTTGCCCCCATTTCATACAGAATTCCGGCAATCCTTTGATATCCGTACCCGGCTTCAGCAAGACCAAATGCCGCACGATACCATCCTGCCTCCTCTTCGTTAAGTATGTATGTATCTTTTCCTGTTTTATCCCATCCAAACATTTCACGTGTAATGTTATATCCGGTCTTTTTCTCCTGTCTGCGTTTATGGGCATTTTTAATTTTTTTGGACAATTCACGGCTGAAATCTTCTGCAAGTATCGCTTTAATTCCATTCAAAAGACTGTCGTCCGCTTCATAGTATTTTCTCTCAAGATACATATAAAGACGCACCTGATTACGTGTAATACAATCCAGAAAAAGATACCAGTCCTTTGCATTACGCATCAGGCGGTCAATGGATTTAATTACAATCAATGTAAAACAGTGCGCCTCAATTCCTGCAAGCATTTTCTGATATTCCGGACGATTTTTTGCTGTTGTCCCGGACTGTGTTTCAACATACTGGGCAACTAACTTCCATTCCGGATTCATTTGTACGATTTCACGGCTCTCTTCTGCCTGTATGGCAAGTGCATTTACCTGCTGTTCTTCCTCTGTACTGCAACGGTTATAGATGCAAACAAATTCCATCTCTGGCCCTTTCTGCCGGTTTCTCATCCATCGTTATCTGTTGCTCTTCTTCCGTCATTAGGGAAGCGACATAAACATGGAACTGCTGCATGAGAGAAGCGTCAATAACCCCTTCTTCATACAGCAGTGTTCCGATGATATTCATTATTTTCAATTCGTTTCTTCTCATATGCTGTCCCGGCTTTTTTTACTACTATATGCAGAAAAAAAGCATTCTATTCCTCAAACCGGATTTGCTGCGTTCTCTCTCTGCGTAAACAGAGCGCCAGAACAATCGTAATCACGATTCCCAGAACACTTACCAATGCTCCCGGAACCAGATACGGATATTTCATTTTAATTATCGTTTTTCCGGCATTCACATAAAGAAGTTGCATTCTGTTTTCAATCAAATTATCACTTTCAAAAATGTCATGATATGCCAATGTCGTATTCACCTTATCGACTCCGCTCTCAATCTCAATTGCCTTGTCGTGATAAGTAATTGAAAGCGGCACCACAGTTCTTTCAGGCAAAACACCCGTCATGTCCCCAAAAACAGATTCCAATATCCGCTCAGCATTCGGATCCTGTGTCAGAAAATAGTGATAAGAAAGATTCAGACTGATAAAAACGATATTTTCGTTCTCTTTTGTTCCCAAAAAAGCCTGCTGTACTTCATGATCCCATAAACAACCCTCCACGCTATCAAGTCCGTTCATATACACTGTTGACCAGTCCGAAAAACCATCGGCAAATAAATTACAGTCAACCTCAGCCCCCCCAAAAAACAAAAGCGGATAACCATTTTCGAATAAAATCTGATTTGTTGAAACACCGAGAAATTCCGGAAGCTTAAGACGCTCATTCTCCGGCATGCCGTCAGCACAAATAATCACTTTCACGCCTGCAAGACTCAGTTTTAAAACCAGTTCCTCTGCCTCTTTTTTATTATCATAAGTAAAACGATCCAGATATACTATGTCATACTCAGCAAGTTCTTCAAACGTATAATCGTTCAGATTATGTGATAATGATTCTTCCATGGACGGAAAAACAAGACTCAACGCAGGTGCCGATGTACCGATTCCTATCATACGATACTTTGTGACAACCCCGAAGTTCTCCGGTGTATCACGATGAAAAACAATATATTCCTCATTTTCCGCAGTTACATCATATAAGGATAGTTTTGCTGCTGCTTTCAGCGTTTCAACATCCTTTTCCTTATGTTTCAGCCGGTCTATTCGAACCAGAACGGTATCATTTCCCAGCTCAAGACACCTGTCAAAAAGATAGGGATAGTAACCGCTTGTCATTGCTTCATTCAATTGCACAATATTGCGTGTTGTCGATGCCGCCTGCCAGCCTGCACCAAAGGTAGATTTTACTCTTTTTTCCCCGAATCCGGAAATCAGATACGCAGAATAGGCGCCAAGAGAACTTTCATCCATACATGCAAGACGCTGAAGCGTAACTTTTTTAGCTTCGTCAATCAGAGTGTTTTCTTCAAATGCCCCGAACTTCTCAATCTCTTTTACCGTATCATAACCATCATAAATTTGCGGAAGCGAAGGCACAACATCAAGAAACAGCAAAACACAAATCAGCACAACAAAAGGCTTTTTCAAACTATCCCAAAGCAAAAACGAATACAAAATCATGCATAAAGCAATCGAGATAAAACGAAGCATCCACATATACTGGCTTCCGGGCAGATGTGAAAGCACGGAAAACATGGTCATCGATGTACTGATTAAAATAATCAATGCCGTAACAAACCCCGGAACAGACTTTTTGTAAGAACAAAGCAAACCAAACACAGCAAGCAAAAATGCTGCAAATCCGAAATAAAAATATGTGTTTCCGGAAATAAGACGTTCCAGGGGATTAAGTGTAATCCATAATTTTTGAAAAAAGGTTACCATCGTCTGAGAACTGTCCGTGGAAGTTAATCCTCCAATCAATGAAGGCACAAGCCAGATTCCCGTAACCAAAAATGCAAGTCCTAACGCTGTAAATACCAGAGATATTTTATGTATTTTCGGATTTGCTATTTTATAAATAACCAGATAAACAACAAGCGATGCCGCAATCATCATTGCATAACCTGAGTGACACAAAGAAATAAGCATCATCCAAAGTACGATCCATAGCCATCTTTTATGATGTTTATCCTGAAGATATTCCTGCACGGCAAAAATCAAAAGCGGCAAAAAAATCATGGAAAGAGAACGAGGCAGATTTCCCTCCGTAAACAATGCATACAGATTGTTCGGCATAAAAAACCAAAGAATGCCCAATACCGCCCCCAGATGCGGTCTTTCTTTGCGAATACCGATAAACAGCCATGCCAACGCTCCAAGAAAGAATACAAATGCCACAAAAATCTTATATCCCCACAAAAGATTTCCCCCGGCAATCAGTTGACAGAACGCAATAAAATAAACAGGAAGCGGTGCCCAAAAACGCATCATCTGCACGCCGTTATACCAGAATGCATCATAATATGGGTATAAATTCCCCTCTGTAATATTTGTATAAAGCACGTCTGCTTTATACAAATGACACATGGTATCCACACCCTTTGGGTAATCCCACGCCAGATACAATAATCCAACCAGCCCGGCTGCAATCGTTGCATAAATAACCACTGCAGCAATACTATTCAGCGCTTTTTTCACTCACTTCACCTCTCATCCGGAAATCTCATCAACAATGCTTCCGATGATTTCATTCATTCTTTCCTTTGAATTCCTTTCCATCATACGAATAAACTGAATATCATCCTGAAAGCCGATTACATAGCTTCTTGTCGGTGTTTCACTGCTTTCAAGTTTCACTACCTCTCCTCCGATTCCCCTTACAAGATTGCGTAATTCCTCCGCAAAATAATCCGCAATGTTCTCCAATGTCGGAACAATCCTGTCAAACGGTTCGACGTCATTCATAATGCGATTCTGAAAACGGGAAAGATACTCTTCAATCGCTTTCTCATAATACGCAAATTCAACAAACTGTTCCTGATCACGCAATATGCAGATTTCAAACTCCCATGTATGGGGATGAAGTTGTCCGGCTTTTCCGTCAATATAAATGTAATGATTTGCATTCAAATAGAACTTAAACTTATATTCCCGATAAATGTTTACTGCCATTTCCCTTCACCTTCTCCCTGATTTTATCATACAGCATCTCAAGTGATTCGTACCCGTCTTGTGCGGAAATACTTGCCAAAACAGTCACATTACCATCTAAAAAAGTCTGAAGCGAAGACATTGACTCCGCCATTGTATACTTGACAAAAACAAGCAATAGCCGGTTCTCCTCAAGCGGAGAGAAACGCAAAACCTTTTTATCCAGAAAAACCTGCGCCTTCTCCAAAAACGCAACACAGTCCGCAGGCGCTTGAAATTCAAGATAAATTGCCGTTATCGGATATAATTTCTTGCGATCCAGATTAGCAGAAAACATCGGTATTAACGATTCGTCAAAAAGATTCCATCTTGCCTGATAAGCATCCATCGCTTTCAGTTCCCGTCCGAGCGTTTCGAGCGCCAGATTCTTCTGTTCAATTTCCTTCATCAACCTGCGATGCTTCTCCCTCTGCAAAAATACGCCCGTTACCAGTGCAATTCCTGCAACGGTTGCGCCGGAAATCATCAGACTCAGGACTATCCACAATGTGATTTTAGCTGACAGAAAATGATTATTATCAAGAATTACGGTGCGATTTGTCAGCAAACAAATTCTGTAAACATTATCGTGATAATCAAACGCTGCCCCACTGGCTACATATAAATCACCATCAATATAAATCATCTGATGCGTCACATAATTTAGTTTTAATCCTTCCAAAAACTGTTTTGCCGTCTCAGACACATAATAAGTTTCTGTTGTAAACCCCTTGTAACGATACGTTTCCGTAACATCTTTTACAAACAAAATAGATTCTTCTTTGGAAAGTGTCCAGTATTTCTGTCCCGATACATCAAGAGAATTCAGGATATCCTCAATAATTTCTTCATCCGAATAGAATTTTTTCATATTAATCTGATCGAGCACAAGTTGCACATAATCATCCTGCTGATCTGCATATATTTCAAGCACATGATCATCATACACCTTAATCTGATAAAATCCGACAAAGGCAAATACTGCCATGATTCCAAGCAGAATTACAGTAAAAATGGTGTAATTAAATTCATAATCCTTAACTTTCCTGCGTACTTTCTTCATCCGTTTTCTCCACATTCACATATTTTTTCATTTTTCCGAAAAAGTTAATTAAAATTTTAAAATCATTTTTAACCACAGCAAGAAAAGAATCCCACTCCTGCGATAAATTCCTTGTTCTCCATGCGCTATCCGTGTTAATACTGTTAATTACACCCGCAAATCGAATAAAAAATACCAACAAATTGAAAAAAGGCAAAAAAGGAACCACATACCACTGCTTCGCATAGTAATTCCGAATCAACTTAAAATTCCACAGAAATCCGATTGTCGAAAAGAAATAAAAATATCCGACAATTGTGTATAAGACAAACAAAATAACCAATGAAAGTAAAATCATCTTGTAGGAATAATTCATACCCATCAGACAAAAAAGCGCCAAATACCATATCATACGTGGAAATGCAAATGTATGATCATATACCAGCGTTCTCACATTGACATCAGTAAACATATGGCGAACTTTCATACGTCCTTTCAAAAAGAGATTGGATACTTCAAGACTTCCTCTTTGCCAACGCTGTCTTTGTGTATAAAGCTTATTGATATCCTCAATCGGGTCCACAAAGAAAATGGCATCCTCACAAATTGCAACTTTTTTATTCTGAAGAATTTTCATCTGAAAAGTTATTTGTGTATCCTCACAAATGGTATCGGTGTTATACAACTGTGATTTCAGCACAACCGACTTGCGAAAGGCCGAAAAAGCACCGGAAAGCGTATAAATAGCATTCATCTCAGATGCATAATTTCTCCCCGCCAGAAACGCCTGTGCATATTCAAGAAACTCCATTTTCCGAAACATTTTCGGCATGATGAAACGGTACTGTTCTACAAGACGCGGTTCAATCATAATTGCCCCCGTCACACACTCTATGGTTTCATCGCTCTCAAACATGGTAACCATGTTACGCAAAGCACTACGCTCGAGAATACCGTCACTGTCTATATGAACAATATACTTTCCTTCACTGTTAAAAAGAGCAAGATTCAATGCCTTGGATTTTCCCTGCTTGGCATTCAGCCACTGCATCAGCAAATCCGGATACTCCTTTTGGCACTCGCAAAACACTTTAAAACTATCATCTTTTCCCTCGTTGTTCACGAGAAAAATACGGATGGATTCATTTGGGTAGTCACTTGCTGCAATGGAGCGAATACATTGGTGCAAGGTTCCTTGTGAATTATATACCGGAATAATCAAAGAAATTTCCGGATAAACGGACAATGCTTTTCTTTTTGCAGGAAAAAGACGCTTTTTCAACAGAATTACAACGCTCCCCAACGAAGGAATAATCTCCATTATGACAGGAATAATAACCCAGCCGGCCCAAAAAATAGAAGAATTGAAGATTCTATTTAGTAGCTCCATAGACAAAACCTCCTACCTTCTGACGCAAAATCTGCGTACGGGTAAACACAACAAAATACAATGCAACAGATAGCGCATAGAATAAAATACGCCCTACAAAAGTATGTGCCGCATAATATGCCGGCACCCCCCAAAAATATATCATCGTGGCAATCACCGCAATGCGGAGTGCATTGGCAAATACAATATAAAAAACACCTACAATCCCCACAAAAACTTTTTCCCAGGGACGGTATGCTTTAAAGAACAGCAACAAACTTAAATAGGCCATGATTTCAAGAATGCCCGAACATTCAAAATCAATCACCAGACTCATTGCGTCAAAAGGGGACTGCACAAGAATAACGCCATACTTAAAGTAAGCAGAATACATTCCTGTCACAGCCCCGAACACACCTGAAATTGCGGTTACAATCTGTGCAAGCGGCTGTGTCAGAACCGGTCTGACAAAAATCATCATGATAACAAACAGCCCGCAACTTCCCCACAGGAAATGCCAAAAATGTAACTCGCTCTTACGCATCACACGCAATATGTATAACCAAAATACAATCAATACAATGCCTAAAAAAATGTTCATCCTAATGCCCTTTCTGTTTTCTCAAACAAGTTGCAAACCCAAGTGATACTACAGACATGGATAAAATCATTCCCACAATCGGTCCCGTCGAGGTTCCTGCGGTGCTGATCCATTCATCACCAAGACGCACATAATATGCTTCTATCAATTGTAAATCCGTAACGTCCAGTCCAAAATGCGCAGCCATTTTATCCATATCAATGACATATTCCGCATTCAATTCTGTCGCCGTAACGGTAAGTAATATTTTTCCGTAAATCGGACATTCCGAATCATTTATATTTTTATGATCCTCAGAAGCATTGTTATCCCACAGATAATATTCATACACACCTTCTTCATAAGAATAAATGCTGTGTGAAAATAACTCATCATACAAAATTGCATCATTATTTTCATCCAATTCCACGGGTTTTAATTCTATCAGCTTACCGTCATTGTTCAAATGATTGAATCGCAATTTAATCGGAAAGAACAACTGAGGACACAAATCATGCATCTGGGTTGATGCACAATACACGTGCCCAAACAATTCATTTTCCTCAAGATACAATGCACCATTGCAATCCGAAAAAGCATCCGAATACTGAATCAACTCATGCGGATAATATGTCCAATCTCCATACATACCATCATATACGATTCCGTTAAAACTTTTATCTGTTGTCGTGTCCGGATGTAAATTGGCAACATTCTCAATAAAAAGATTCCCCAGATAATATCCATAAGAAATAGTTTCTTTATATTCTGCAATTTCAGACACGGGAATCGCTATTTCGTATATTCCGCCTTGAAATGCCAACGTTGCGCCATCAACACCGGCCACATAAAACCCTGTATTATTATCCCCTGTTATCTGGAAATTAGTTGTTTTTCCCAAATCCGTAACAATTACAAAACGACCGTTCCTGTTTGGCCCGGACCACGTAACATGTCCCGAGTGACCGGTCTCCTCTATGTAAATGTAAATAAAATCGCCATCGAAAACCATGGCAGTATTCGTAATCGCCGGATCGTCCAAAGATGAATTATCCACCGATACTTTTTCCACACTGTCCCAATCCGTGAATACACCGTCAATTGTGATACCGGCATATGCATCTGCCGCCTCAACAGAATCAGATGTCACAAACAGGAAAACAGCGACCATCGCGACTAATAGAAATTTGGGTGCCATTCTTTTTCTCATCGTTCATACCTTCTTTCAAATGTGCCTGTAGAAATTGCGTACACCCGCAAAGGGTTTTCGCTGATTTCCATTCGTTCAAGCTTCCATGGAGTATCCTCATAACACTTCATCAATTCTTTCCATACAACCTCACCGACATTTTCCACACTGGTATTACCTTCAAAAACTTCCATATCATTCAAATATTTGTGCTGATAGGTCTGTAGCGCACGGTCCATATAGTACTCCATATCAGAGAATTCAAAAAAATCCGCATTTGGTGTTTCTAAAAATATTTCTATTTCAAAAACATGTCCATGCGCATCCTGCTTTACATTATTTCTGCTATGTGTAATATTCAACCGATACTTCAAACAATAGTATTTCATATGCTATTTCTCCTGCTTATATTTTATCACTTTTTATCGTAACAAAAAAGCATCCAAAGCAACATTTTTATATTATAAAACAAAATTAAGGTCAAAAATATCTCATAAAAGCAAATATTATTATATTTTATATTTATATCGGCCTTTTTTGTGAATAAATTAATATCTTTTCCTTGGCATTCATCTTTGCAGTGGAATATACTTTTTCACTCAACCCATTCATCTTTACAGAAAATTTGCCTTTTCACAAAAAAACTTATCCATAACGTCGCTTCTTTCGTCTTTTTCATAAACACCTGTTTACAGGAATTCATAATTCCCTGTGTAAAAGTCTCACTGCCATGGCCGTTTGTTTTATGACACCGAATTCTACGATCCTCTACCATGATATATCCCGGACAATGAAAAGCTTCCTGCGTTGTTACAATTCCCGCTTCCAGTCCGGCTGCCGCCGTGATAATCTTGAATGTCGAACCGGGTTCATAGGTATCATTAATACAGCCGTTACGCCAGATATTATTCAAATAATCCTGATACTCTTTGTCATCAGTAAACTTAATGCCATTCGTTTCATACGGTTCATTCAGATTGAACTCAGGAACGTCTGCCATAGCATAGATTTCACCATTCCGGGGATTCATTACAATCATGGAAACTCGCTCCCCCTGTGTTTTCTCTTTTGCAAGCATACAAAGCTGTGTTGCGTAAGTCTGGATATTCCAGTCGAGAGTAAGTCGCAAATCAGCACCCTTTACCGGTTCTAACCGATGTTCTGCTTCAGACTCAAGTTCCACTCCTCTTGCATCCGTTACAGTCAGAATGGTGCCTGCTTTTCCCTGCAAGTATTCATCATAAACCACTTCCAAACCAATTATTCCCTGATTATCTCCACCCGTAAAACCCAAAACCTTAGAAGCAATATCATTATAGGGATAATATCTCTTATAATCCTCATCTACTTTTACTCCCGCCAAATTGTATTCCCTTATCCGATCTCCTGTTTCCTTATCTACATTAGAACGTATCTTTTCAATAGATGAGTATTTTTCAACACGCTTCCGGATTGTTTCTTCCGGCATTTCCAGTTCTTTGGCCAAAACAGTGATTACCTTTTCGGGGTCGGAAATCTGATTATGTATCACAGATACAGTACACACAACACAGTTATCACCGACCACAACCCCGTTCCTGTCAAGCAAACGACCTCTTGCCGCTTTCACCATACGTTCTCTCTCATGCAATTCCTGTGCTTTTTCTGAATAAAATTCACCTTTTGCAATCATCACATAAAAAATGCGTATTTGTAAAACAAAAAAAATGAAAACTGCAAGAAAGAAAAAACACAATATCCGTTTATGATGTCTTGTTTTGTTTCTCTTTTCCATACAAAAAACCTCACGCAGGTCACTTAATAATAGTTTATTAGTGCCTATGTGAGGTTATTCTGCCAAATATTTTACTCAGAAGATTCTGTAATAAACGATGATTCCGGATTGATAGGATATCCGGTCTCCGGATCCAGGTATTCTCCCGTATGCGGGTCTATACCATATCCTGTCTCAGGATCAATCTTCATTTCAGGTTTTTGCCTGTCTATCTCGGTTTCCGAACTTTCTTCTTCCTCTTTCGGGTTAGGACGGAGTAATGTTGCGTCATATATGCCTTTTTCCCGTAACTCCTGCTCTTCTTCTTCGGAAAGCTCTTCCGTCATGAAAACATTCAGATATGGAAGTACTTCGGTTAAAATCTCTCGTGTAATCAGGCATGCTTCTCCGGTACCGGCATTCTGATCCGGAAGATTAGGCCTGTCAATTACAACATAAATTACAATTTGCGGGTCATCCGCCGGAGCAAATCCCATAAAAGAACATACATACTGACCGGAACCACGTTTTCCATCCACTACCATTTCTGCAGTTCCTGTCTTACCGCCAATTGCATAGCCGGCCGGTCTTGCTCTCTTACCGGTACCATTTGTCACAACACCATTACAATACTCAATAATCTGCTCAGATGTAGACGACGAAATAGTCTGTTTAAGCACTCTTGGCTCAATATTTTCAACAATAGAGCCGTCTGCACCAAGAATCTGGTTTACCATATGCGGCTCGTAATAATAGCCTCCGTTTACCAGGGAATTGAATGCACAAATCATCTGAATCATGGTGACATTATAGCCCTGACCAAAAGTAGAGGTTGCAAGTTCAGTCGGTCCCATTGTCTGTTCATTAAATACAAGGGAAGCCGTTCTTGCTTCTCCGGTAAGATCAATATTGGTTTTAAGACCAAAATTGAAATTCTCAAAACATTCCAGATAATTGCTTTTACCAATTGTATCACCCATCAACATCAATGATACGTTGCATGACTGTGCAATTGCATCCGCTACAGTCATCATACCATCACCATTTCGGTTATGACATTTAATCTTGAATCCTCCGATTTCAAGCAAACCGCCACAGTAATACGTTTCTTCTCCTGTCATTTTACCCGTTTCAAGACCCATTGCAACCGTAATCGGTTTTGCAACAGAACCCGGTTCGTAGGTTTCGGAAATACAGAAATTCTTCCATAGACCTGCCAAAGCCTCTGCCTCTGTCGGCCGCGTATCTTCTTGCTGTGTTTCAGCTTTCTTTTCCTCAGATACCTCTTCTGAACTCCCCTCTTCATCCGGAGCCTCATTTTGTTGCAACTCAGACGGCAAAGGTTCTTCTCGAAGTTCACCTTCCTCAAAATATAACTCAACATTTCTTGGCTGGTTTAAATCAAAAAACGGATACCCTGCCATTGCAAGCACATTTCCCGTGTCACACTCCATAATAATGCAACCCGTATTCATACTTCCATGTCCGTCTCTTGCATAATCTTCATACTTTTCATTGAAATCCGTTATTTTTTCTTCAACTATTTTTTGTATTGTAACATCAATGGTTGAAACAAGAGTATGTCCGTCAATGGCCGGAATGGTTGTTTTCTCTACATTTTCATCTTTATTCAAATAGCCGTATTCACGCCCATTCGTTCCATTGAGTACATCATTATAATACTCTTCCAGACCATATGCTCCCACATTTCCTGCATTGGTATAACCGATTGCATCACAAGCCACACTGCCAAGCGGATAAGTTCGCAAATACTCTTCCTCAAACCAGATTCCCATGATATCAACAGCTTCATCACTGTTCTTGGCATCTGTCACCATAGTCTGAAACGGTTCTATTACCTCATAATCAAGTTTCTTCGCCAGGACCCGATAACGCGAATCCGGATTCTGGGTAATAAATGTACGGATTTCAGCAGTATCCAAACCAAAACACTGACCTAATGCGGTCAGGGTTGCATTGATGCTACCTTCCTTTTTTTCCTCTGTTTTGGTGAGAACATAGGAATCCAAAACAACATTATACACTTTTTTACTCATCGCAAGCGTAGTCCCTTTTCGATCTACAATAGAACCACGTCGATAAGGGAGAGTAACACTCTCATACGCGCGTTGTGATAATACGGTATGTTTAGATTCCTCTCCCCTTGTTTTATTAATCATTCCAAGTCGAACAAACAGTCCTATAAAACAAAGAAAAATAACGCAAAAAAGTACCAGCGTACGCTTTGCCATGACTTTACTATTGGACTTGTCCTGCTTTTTTACCTGCTTTTTCAAAAAAACACCTACTTTTACTCTACTATATCAGAATATTGTCTTACATAATCGCTCATGGTATCAGTATATGTAATTATTTGGCCCTCTGTTGCATAATGCATACCTAACTCTTGCATTGCGACACGTTTCACTTCTTCTAAATCAACAGAATTCACAATACGCTCATACTCCTGTTCGTTATCGAGTTTCATACTCAGATAACGGCTTTCAAGTTCCGCAACATTACGTGTACTTTCCGTAATATCGGCCTGAAGACGGATATAACCGGTAAGAATCACACCTAATATACCAAATACCACTGTTAAAAAGATAACATAACCCAAGTTCAAATGTACAGTACTTTCGGGTTTTTTGCGGATTTTTTTACGCGCTTCCTCGTTAGGCTCCTCATCAAGTGCCTTTTTGATATCAATTACTGTATTTCCATATACATAAGTACTTCCGCTATTGGTTCTTCTATTATATATGTCTTGACGTGTACGACTGTTTCTGTACTTTGTTTCCATTTCTTGTTAAACTCCTCTCTTCTCAAATACGCGAAGCTTCGCGGATTTAGACCTTGAATTATTGCTAAGTTCTTCCTCGCTCGGAAGAATCGGTTTGTTTGTAATCACACGCCCCTGCGATTCTCTTTTGCAGGTACAAATCGGAAATGACGGAGGACAAATGCAGGGATTCTCTGCTTTTTTCATAGCCATTTTAACAATGCGATCCTCCAGAGAATGGAAGGTAATAATACATAATCTTCCGTTCGGTTTCAAAAGTGCAATCATATCTTCTAACGTATCCTTAAGTACTTCAAGTTCATGATTACACTCAATTCTGATTGCCTGAAAAGTACGTTTCGAAGGATGACCTCCCGTTGCGCGCATTTTAGCCGGAATAGCTGCTTTGATTAACTCATTCAATTCAAATGTTGTTTCAATCGGCTTCTCTTTCCGGGCATTCACAATGTGCTTCGCTATATTCTTTGCAAACTGTTCTTCTCCATATTCTTTCAGAATACGGAATAATTCCATTTCACTGTAGTTATTTACAATATCTCTTGCACTTACCGTCTGACGTCTATCCATACGCATATCAAGCGGTGCATCATAGCGGTAACTGAATCCACGTTCTACCGTATCTAACTGATACGAAGAAACCCCCAAGTCCAAAAGAATTCCGTCCACACCCTCATTTGCATGTTCTGCTGCAATTTCCTTCATCGCACAATAGTTATTTCTTACAATCACAACTTTCGAACCAAATTCCGAAAGTCTTTCACTTGCAACGGTAATAGCTGCTTCATCCTGATCAATACCGATTAATTTTCCTTTGTCAGTGAGACGCTTTGCAATTTGTTTCGAATGGCCTGCACCACCAAGTGTACCATCAATATAGGTTCCATCAGGCTTAATCTGCAATGCCTCTATACATTCCCAAAGCAATACTGATTGATGTTCAAATTCCATTTCTTTCCTCCACCGATTATTTTTACCTTGAATAACTGAAAACTCTGCTAGATCATGATTCCGGCTGCGTCCAGTTCATCGGCAATTGCAGAAATATCCAATCCGTTCATCATCTCTTCGTACTTATCCTTCGCCCAGATTTCAATATATTTACCGGCTCCGACAAGTACAACGTCTTTCTCAATCTGTGCATACTCACGAAAAGCAGTATTTAATAAAATTCTTCCGTGACTGTCTAGTTCCACTTCACCGGCTTTACCCAGCATAAAACGATTAAAGTTACGGTTTGTTTGTCTGGTCATGCTGATTTGGGAAAGTTTCTCAACAAGTTTCTCCCATTCTTCCATGGCATACACAACAAGGCAGTCATCAATCCCTTTGGTCACAACAAATCTTTCTCCTAACTTTTCACGATATGTTGCCGGGATAATCAGCCTGCCTTTGGCATCAACTGTGTGATTGTATTCACCCATGAAACCAATTGCCATCTTACACTACCTTCTGATAATCACTTTTCCTCTTTTCGTACCACTTTGTACCACTTCGTACCATTTTTTCTTTAATTTAGCTTAATTTTAAACCTTTTCTCCCACCTTGACAAGCCTTTTTGTAGTTTTTCTTTTTGTTTTTTCTATATTTTTTCAAAAATTGTGGTCATAAAAAGAAAAGATACCAAATATAGAAAAAAGCCATGCTTTTGCCTTTTCGGCAAAAACACAGCTTCTTTTTTTTAAGCGCTTCTACGCTGTTATTTTTTCTCTTTCAACTCTTTTATACATTAAAACGGAACAGGATAACATCTCCGTCCTTCACAATATATTCCTTACCTTCCAGACCAACCAGTCCTTTTTCTTTAGCTGCAGCAATACTGCCCTGTTCCATCAGATTCTCGTAAGAAACCACCTCTGCTTTGATAAAACCACGTTCAAAATCGGTATGGATTTTACCGGCTGCCTGCGGAGCTTTTGTTCCCACTTTGATGGTCCATGCACGACATTCATCTTCACCTGCCGTAAGGAAACTGATTAAGCCAAGCAACCGATAGCTTGCGGCAATCAGTTTTTCAAGTCCTGATTCACTCAGTCCCAGATCTTCCAAGAACATTGCCTTTTCTTCGTCATCAAGCTCAGCAATTTCCTGTTCAATCTGTGCACAAATCACAAATACTTCGCTGTCATCGGACTTAGCCAACTCTCGAACTGCCTGTACATAATTGTTATCCTCACCATCATTTGCAAGATCATCTTCCGATACATTGGCAGCAAAAATAACCGGCTTTCCTGTCAGAAGATTGTATGAACGCAACCAGTTCTCCTCATCCTCATCCTGTACTTCAAAATTCTTGGCAAGCTTACCTTCTTCAAGATATGCTTTCAGACGTTCAAGAAGTGCAAGTTCCTTCGCCAGTGTTTTGTCATTCTTAGCACCGCGAACAGTCTTGGCAATTCTACGCTCTAAAATCTCAATATCGGAAAATACAAGTTCCAAATTTATCGTTTCGATATCACGTACCGGATTAACGCTTCCGTCTACATGTACAACGTTCGTATCCTCAAAACAACGAACCACATGCACGATTGCATCTACCTCACGTATATTACTTAAAAACTGGTTTCCGAGTCCTTCACCTTTGGAAGCACCTTTTACAAGGCCGGCAATATCTACGAATTCAATGACTGCGGGAGTTACTTTCTTGGTGTTGTAAAGTTCTCCTAACTTTTTGATTCTCTCATCCGGCACAGATACAATTCCGACATTCGGATCAATGGTACAGAACGGATAGTTCGCTGATTCCGCTCCTGCCTTCGTTAATGAATTAAACAATGTACTTTTTCCGACATTGGGTAAACCTACGATTCCCAGTTTCATTTTCTCTATTTCCTCCTTAAAAACCCTTACTTTCACGAGGGTTTTGTATTTTCACTACTTCGTTACTTATCAACTGTGTGCATCGCTCTTTCATATGAAAAGAGTCTAACACGACATATTATAATATCATAATCAGACTCTATTTTCAACTTTATTATTTTAAATGCTTCATTTCCTACATATCATCCCAAACATAAGAAAACATAATTCCTGTCATACAGGTATCCTCATATTTCTCACCTTCATATACCTCTGCTATTTCAAAACGGAAGGAAGCCTCTCGGCCGTTCCCGATTGTCATATTAAGTTCTGAAAGATCAATGTACTGTGGATACATGGTATCTTCAAGCGTTATGGTTCCCATATATTCATCAAAATAGTAGAATTTCAAACTTTTGACCCGGGAATTTGCCTGCCACTTTTTTTCGTTTTCTGCATATCCGTTCACAATACATAACTTATCAAAAGTAAGCTGCTCAGGTCCGGGCCCCATATACATCCGCTTATAATCTATCGTTTCACCAATACCATAGCCGGACACACCTTCTGACCAGACACTCCATTTCGATTGCATTGCCAGGTTATCCGGTGAATAGTAGATATTCGCAGTCTCCTCTAACTCAGATGACGCAATCACACTTGAATAATTCTTATATTCTCCCGGTACAAAAAAACATCCCGTTTCAATCTCTTTTTCATTAAAACCATAATCTATCTCATCTTCTTGTGTGTCAAAAAATTCTCCAACGGAAGCTTGCGGAAGTTGATACTCCCACTCCTGCGGTAATGAAAATGACGGTTCCCCTGTATCATTAATTGAGGTAATCAAAAAATAGTAATAATATTCCTCATCGGAGTATTCTCTTATTACCTGTATGCTTTCACTGACACTTTTACCGACAATTTCTTTGGCAACATAAGAAATCACTTCAGATGCGAAATCACTCGTTTGTTTTATAATAACCATATCTTTTTCTAACCTGAAACTTATCTCATGTTCCGATTCAATCACTTCAAAGTTCCCTTCCGTATCAGGAATTTTGCGTAACACCTCTGCACAACAATATACGGTATCTCCATAATCAACTATATTATCATTCACAGCTCCTGCAGGAGATTCTTGTGCTACTGTCTTCTGTGATGAATCCGTTGTGTGTTCCTCACTTGCGTCGGAACGTTCAGATATATTTACACGCTCCGCTTCCGACACCTGTTCTTCTATCGCAATCTCCAGAAATTCTCCATCAACACCTTTTTCAGTCGGCAATCTTCTCTCCATCAACGCACAGCCCGAAACCATAATCAGAATACATGCCGTCACAATCATAAGCAAAATACTGCTCTTTTTTCCGGATACAATATTCTCAATTCTGGCACGAATAAGCTTCTTTTCCGATTTCATATTGGTTGAAAGCAATACACGTTCCGAAACCTTTTTGTGCTTCCTGATTACATCCAAAAGACAACTCCCGTATCGTTTCCGTTCCGCAATTCCGATTTTTAACATTACCGTCTCATCACACGCCAACTCGCAATCATAACCGGAATATTTAAATGCAAACCAGATAATCGGATTATAAAAGAATACGGCCAGAATCATATATCGGATTATCACCCAGATAAAATCTCCGTGTTTAAAATGACCTTCCTCATGCAGCATTGCATAACGAAGTTCCTCTTCCGTCATTCCCTCCGGCACATAAACCGTAGCACAAAGCAAAAAAGGGGAAGAAATATTTTTCAAGCGATAGACCGGCAATTTGGAATACGGTGTTTCGCACAGATAGATTCTGTTATGCCTGCAGTTATGTTCAAACCGTATATTTGTAGACACAATACCTGCAACAAAAGCAAGAACAGGAACAATATAAAACACGAGCAGAATCACAAGCCGGTTTATCTCCCTATCCTTCTTTTCTTCAGTCAAAGCACTCGTTTTCCCGAAGACTTCTGCCTCCTTTTTTACCACGTCTGAAACGTCATCCGTTTTCACTACAATACCATTAGCATGCTCGGATATTTTAATGCTTTTCTCCTGTTGCATTCGTTCTTCCGCAGAAATAACAATTGTGCGTATTTCACCTTCAAGTTGCTCTATTGTATTGTCTTGAAAAGTCTGAAAAAAGCGCGGCATCGGTATACTGATAACCGGCACCAGCAACATAACTGCCGGAATCAAAAACCACAAACCATAAACAAACCGTTTAGACATCTTCTTAGAAAACAAAAAACGAATTCCAAGAATAAATACTGCAATCAGGCTGGTTCCAAGCAAACAACTGATATAATATTCAATCCACCATTCCATATACTAACTCACCTATTTTTTTGATGATTCGCGCCCATTCTCCAGTATCTCATAAAGTTCATCCAAATCTTCCCGGGTAAGTGCATCTGCTTTCATCATCGTATTGATCATCAAACCAAGTTTTCCCTTAAAAGTTTTTTGCAAGAAACTTTTTGTTTCTTCAGCTGCAGTCTCGTCCTTGGAAATCTTAGGATAGTACTGCTTTGCTTTCTCTCCCGCTTCGTAATAAACCGCCCCTTTGTCTTCCAATCTTTTTAGAAGTGTCATGACAGTATGTTTTGTCCAACCCGTAGATTCTGCCAAGCTCTTTGTAAGCTGCATAATGGTTCGCGGGGACTGCTCCCATAACATATCCATGATTTTCCATTCTGCATCTGTAATATTAATCATATCTGTCTTCTCCTCTCCATTTCCGAATCATTCATTCTAACTTCCATTTTCAATAAAATATCATATTGGTAGATTTTTGTCAACCTTTTCAACTGAGAACATACAATCTATCAAAAAAGCCCCTTTCGTCAGTCATTTCATCTGACAAAAGGAGCACCTTCATTCTGATATTCATAAATGCACACATTGCAACATATTCTATTGATTCATTTTTGCAATTAAAGCTTTTGCACTTTCAAACGGTGTCTCAGTAAATACTGCAGAGCCAGCTACAATAACATTTGCTCCGGCGCTTAAAGGCTTCGCAACCGTCTCCAAAGAAATTCCGCCATCCACTTCAATATCTACAGCTAAATTACATTCTTGAATCTTTGCATATAACGCTGCTACTTTTTCTGTACAGGCATCAATATATTTCTGTCCGCCAAATCCGGGATGCACTGTCATTACCAAAACCATATCAACCTCTTCAAGATATGGATATACACGTTCAATAGGGGTTTCCGGATTTAACGACAGTCCCACCTTCACACCTAAATCACGTATTTGCTTTAAAACCTGATTATCCTGAATGGTTTCTACATGTACAGTCAAAATATCCGCACCATATTTAGCAAATACCTCAACATAGCGTTCCGGTTTTTCAATCATCAGGTGTACGTCATATACCATATCCGATACACCACGTATTGACTGTAATACCGGCATGCCAAAAGAAATAGAAGGAACAAACATTCCATCCATCACATCAAAATGTAAGTATTTAGCTCCTGCCTTCTCTACGGCTTTTATCTGTTCACCAAGTTTAGTAAAATCAGCCGCAAGTATGGAAGGCGCCAAAATTCTTTCTCTCATAACAATTCCTGTCCTCATTTAATATTTTTTTCTCATTTTGTGTTCTTCATAAAGCTGCACGTAATTTCGATAACGCAAATCACTTATCTTACCTTCCTGCAACGCATTCTTCACACCGCACTCCGGTTCACTGATATGCGCACATCCCTGAAAACGACACTGTAATTCAAACGGTTCAAACTCCGGATAAAACCACGCAATGGAATCTTCTTCCGATAAAATATCCAAAGAACTAAACCCCGGAGTATCCATCAGATAGGTTGGTTGTCCTTCATTTTGCAATGCGAACAACTCCGTATGCCTTGTCGTATGTTTTCCTCTCTCAATCTTTGCACTTATTTCCCCGGTTTGCATTTTTGCCGTCCCGAAAAATGCATTGATCAATGATGACTTACCAACACCGCTTGGACCCGCAATTGCGGTCGTTTTACCGACTATCATTTCCTTTAAGCGTTCCGGAATCACATCCGATTTCGCACTGGAAAAAAACACTTCACTACCGCAATTTTCATATTCTTTTTGTATCCGCATCGTTTCCTCATCCGACGCCAGATCCGTTTTGTTAAAACAAATCAAACACGGCAGCCCCTGACTGCGCATCATAACAAGAAAACGATCCAAAAGATTAAAATTAGGCTGCGGCTTCGTTATTGCAAATACAATCAAAGCCTGATCAATATTGGCAACCGCCGGCCTGATTAGTTCGCTTTTACGCGGCAAAAGTGCCGTAATGTTTCCGAGTTTCCTCTCTTCATCCAGACACTTTAATTCCACCTCATCACCTACAAGAGGTTTTTTACCATCTTTTCGGAATATGCCTTTTGCTTTGCACTCGTAAATCCCTTTCCCCGGAACATGCACATAGTAAAAGCCTGCAATTCCTTTTATCATTTTTCCATTAAGAACTTCATTTTCCACATTTTCACCCAGCATTATTCGAATGTCACCTCATACGTATGGTAATCCTGCGCCGGAACCATCTCCGTAATCGGGTTCCCCGCTGCATCAACGTTTTCCTGCTCCACATAAACAGTATACGTAATAGTAACGACACCTGTTGAAACACCGTAAATCTGTGTCAGTTTAATCGGCACCGGGAAAGTAGACGTAGTTGTATTAAATAATTCTGCGCCGTCCGGTGTTTTCAAAACAACATTTGCAACCCCACCTTCATAATTAGGCGGCGCAACAACTTTCAAATCACAGGAATAATATCTGGGTTCCGGCCCCATGCTCAGCTTAATTTCTACTTTGGTTCCTTTTTCAATGGTTGCTCCGGAAGTATAGCTTTGATAGCATACTCTTCCTTTTTCAACAAAATCATCGTAAGTTTCGCTGACTGACTCGCAAACCAATCCCAGTTCGTCCAGTTTTGCCTTCGCTTCCTGTTCTGTCATATTGGTCAAATCCGGCATGGAAATATCTGAATTGACACGTCCGAGACTAATTACAATCACAATTTCGCTTCCTCGTGCCACAAGAGTTCCGCCGGCAGGTTCCTGCGAAATGACATTTCCTTTGATAATTTCATTATTCAGTTCTTCACGTTTGACAACCTTGAACCCTTCACGTTCCAGTGCTGCCGTAGCTTCCGCCTCAGAATAAAGCACTACATTCGGGAGTTCTACTCCTCCGTTATTTGAAACATATATCTTGACAGTACTTCCCTTAGGAATCTCTTCGTTTGCCTCCGGATCCGTACTCAAAACACGATTATGTTGTTCTGTTGCAGAATCTTGATATTCCACTACATACTCCAATCCAATCTGTTCAAGTGCTTTTTGAGCATCCGTCAAATCATCTCCGACAATATTAGGAACAAACACTAACATCTGATCTTCCACTCCCGGATTGTCGGAATTTTTATTTCCCCACACACCTAATACGGCACCGACAAAATAGATAAACAGACATCCGATTAAAACCGCAAGAACGATAATCAAAATTGTTTTTAATTTTTCGCCCGGCGAGTCATCATCATCATCAAACATCTCTGCCTTAGAACGAGTCTGTGGTTTTGGTGCAACCTTTTTAGCAGACTGTACTTGATTCTGCTTTCTTATCTTCTCAGGTTCCGGTTTTCTTACAACACGAACAGGTTGATTTCCACCTTCTGTTTTTGTCTTTCTTACCGGTGAAGCAGTCTCATCCACACTTGTCTTCTTTCTCGGCTGAACAGGAGGTGTCTGTAAAGCAATCCCGTTAGACGCTGCCGCAGAAATCGGCCCTGTCTGTCTTGCTTCCTGCTTAATCTGCGCCCGTTCTGCTTCCGAAACTGTTCTTGTTACTGCACCCTGTTCAACACTTTCAATACGAACAAAATCCTCATTCGGACTAATCAATGATTTCTTTAAATCCTCAACCAATTCCGGCATCTTCTGATATCTTCTGTCGGGACTTTTTTGTGTACATTTTAAAACAATCTGTTCCACACTGATTGGAATTTCCGGAACATAATTTCTGGGCGACGGCATATCCTCCTGTATATGCTTAATCGCGATTGCCACCGTGGTTTCACCATTAAAAGGAACTCTTCCCGTCAGCATTTCGAACAAAGTAATACCCATGGAATAAATATCACTTTTTTCATCACTAAAACCACCTCTGGCCTGTTCCGGAGATGTATAGTGTACACTTCCCATAACATTCGAAGTAATGGTATTGCTTGTCGCGGCTTTGGCAATACCAAAATCCGTAACCTTTACTTTACCTTCTTTGCTGATAATAATGTTCTGCGGTTTGATATCTCTATGAATAATCCCATTATTATGAGCAGCCTCAATACCCATGGATATCTGTATGGCAATACTGACCGCTTCTTTGACTGACAATCTGGCCTTTTTTTCAATATAACGTTTCAGGGTAATCCCTTCTACCAATTCCATTACAATATAGTAGATTCCGCCCTCTTCTCCAACATCATAAACATTAACAATATTCGGATGCATTAATCCGGCAGCCGCCTGCGCCTCAGTTCTGAATTTCGAAACAAATTCCGTGTTTTCACTGAATTCCTGCTTCAAAACTTTTACTGCAACAAAACGATTCAATTTATGACATTTTGCCTTATAAACATCCGACATACCGCCGTTTCCGATAGGTTCCAATATTTCATATCGTTCCCCTATCATCATTCCCATTTTAATCATATCTTACCTCACACCTGATCTAACAACTCTATCAACACTACGGCAATATTATCATTGCCTCCATTGTAATTTGCTACATTCACCAGTTCCTTGGCTTTCGCTTCAAGCGAACTTTCCTTCAGAATTATTTCATGAATTGCACTGTCTTCAATCATATTTGTAAGTCCATCCGAACACATTAATACAACATCACCCGGTTTCAAAGAGACTTCAAAAAAATCCACATTAATATAATCCGTCGCACCAACTGCCCTTGTAATAATATTCTTATCCGGATGATTTCTGGCAGACTCCCGATCTAAAGACCCAAGCCTTACCATCTCTTCCACCAATGAATGGTCTCTGGTAATCTGACGCATTTCTTCATTTACAACATAAAGCCTGCTGTCTCCCACATTTGCCACATAAAGAAGCTCTTCCATATATGTAGCCGCAACTACTGTCGTTCCCATGCCGACCATATTTGCATCATCACGCGCTTTTCGCCTGACAAACTCATTTGCACATTTGATTGCATTCCTGAGTATTTCCACCGGCTGACCACTTCTGGTTTTCACCACTTCTTCCACGATTGTTTCAACCGTATATTTGGATGCAAAATCGCCTGCTTTATGTCCACCCATTCCATCCGCTACCACAAACAGATTCGGCAAACTTCCCAACGGCAGTTCAGAAGTAAAAACAAAGTCCTGATTCAATTGTCGCTTTTTCCCAATATCAGTTATGGAAAATGCTCTAATCACTTTTGTATCCTCCGCATCGCCATCATTTTCCGCTTTGTACTTTTCTTCTAAGCTGACCGCATGCGCCGTCAATATCCCGGCCCATTTCCCTTCTTATAGTAACATTTATTCCGCTATTTTCAAGCATATTTTTAAAACGTAACACTTTTTCACGCCGGGTAGATACATAATCCCTCTCCTTAATCGGATTCACAGGAATCAGATTCACATGACAATTCATCCCCTGAATCAATGAAATTAACTGTCCGGCCTCGGCATCATTATCGTTCACGCCTCCAACAAGTGCATACTCAAAACTGATTCGCCGTCCGGTTTCCCGAAAATAAAATCTGCATGCATCCATAACCTCATTCAATCCATATTTATTTGCTATCGGCATTAATTCCCGGCGCTTTTCATCCGTGGGCGCATGTAACGACAATGCCAACGTAAGCTGCAATTTTTCCTCAGCCAGTTTATAGATCATGGGAACAAGACCGCAAGTAGATACCGTAATATTTCTCTGACTAATGTTCAACCCATTTTCATCACACAGTAATCTGATAAATCGTAACAGATTATCATAATTATCCAATGGCTCTCCGGTTCCCATCACAACAACATTCGAAACGCGTTCCCCTGTCTCTCGCGTAATGGCATAGATTTGTTCAAGCATCTCAGATGGTGTAAGATTACGTTCCCACCCATCCAGTGTAGATGCGCAAAACCGACATCCCATTTTACACCCAACCTGCGAGGAAATGCAAACAGAATTTCCATGATGATATTTCATCCATACACTTTCTACAAAATTACCGTCATAAAGTTCAAACAAAAATTTTTTTGTTCCATCCAGCGCAGACTCCTGAACCGCCACCGGTTTTAAATGCATATAACAAAATTGGTCATGGCACTGCTCACGTAATGCAAGAGGCAGATTTGTCATCTCTTCAAATCCCGAAACCATCTTTTTATGCATCCATTCATACATTTGCTTTGCCCGAAACGCAGGCAGTTGCATAGCCTTCAGTTGATCTGTCAGCTCCTGCAGGGAAAAAGATTTAATATCTATTTTGTTGTCTGCAACACACAACAATGATGACTCATTCATGTTTATTTCTCATCCTTTATCAATACTGCTATGAAAAAGCCGTCGCAAGCCATGTCACCACGATAGAGCTGTAAAGTTCCATCTTCATTCAGATAACGGTGAAAAGGTTTTGGTATACGTTCTTTTACGGACACAAGCTTAAAGCCCAGCTCTTCGGTAATCCATGCAACATTCTCGTCATTCTCTTTTTTATTCAATGTGCAGGTACTGTATACAAGCGTCCCGCCCTTTTTTACATATTTACTTACATTTGCAACGATCTTTTGCTGTAACGCAACAAGACTTTCCAGTTTTTCAGGTGTCAAATGACGCGGAATATCCTGTTTTCTTGCTATAACGCCCATCCCTGAACAAGGGACATCTGCCAAAAGAACATCTGCCTTCTCCTCATATTCGGCACAAAATTCCGTCGCATCATGCACTGCTGCCCGAATCCCCTCCAAATGCATCCTTTGGGCATTTTCTCGGATTCTCTCCACCTTTTTTTCGGTCAAATCAAAGGAAAAAACCTGTCCGCTACCATTCAGCTTATCTGCCGCATGAAGAGACTTTCCTCCCGGAGCTGCACAAACATCAAAAACAGTATCACCTTCCTTGATTCCGGCACATTCGCAAA
Source organism: Lachnospiraceae bacterium (assembly GCA_045530835.1). Taxonomy (GTDB): domain Bacteria; phylum Bacillota; class Clostridia; order Lachnospirales; family Lachnospiraceae; genus UBA3766. The sequence goes on from JAZSCW010000047.1 coordinate 45,718, forward strand.
CAAGCATGGAACTGATATCCTGTACAATAAAGTGTCCTTCTGCAAATCCGTCCATACTGCTGATACGTTCTGTCCCCGACAAACTACATGCATATGAAAGAACTTCGCTCTTTGTTACATGAATACCGTTTTGCTTCCATTCTTCTATTAATGCGTCTTTGCATTCCTCACTCAGCATACTACTAAAGCGAACAGAAATTTCAGGCTCCTGTTTGAACCCCTCAAGCATTTCCTCTGTTGTTTCGACTCCATATTGTTCTATCAAGAGAGAAATCATCCACTTCGGCACGGAATATTGTATATGGAAATATTCCAACTCGTTCTCTTCTTTTACGGGCCAAACAATGGCATCCTTTTCTCTGCAAATTCTGCGCAAAATACCATTCACAAAACCGGAAAGCGAAGAAAATCCTTTTTTACGCGCCAACTGAACACATAAATTACACGCAGCGGTATCGTATACCTGATCCAGGAAAAGAATCTGATAGGTACCGATTTCCAAAATCGTACGTATTACAGGCTTCATTTTGGCGGTCTTAGGCTTCGCATACAAGTCAATGACATAATCCAGCTTTATTTGTTGTTCTAAGCAACCCATTGCCAGTTTTTTTACAAACGCTTTTTTCTTTCCGCCCAGATAATCATATTTATCAAGGACCTCTTTTAGAATTGTATTTCCGAATTCCCTCTCTTTATCCGTCTCCAATAAAATCTCCATAGCAAGACGTCGCAAAAGAAGTTCTTCATTTTCTGCTGCCACTTACCTTCCTCCAATTGCTTTAAGCCGCAACAAATACGGCCTTACTAAATCATTCCTTTGTAAAACACATTCCCGGTTTTAATTGATATCCCAGCAAAAAGTCTTTCACCGGCATACGTTTTTTTCCTTCTAACTGCAATTCCAAAATCTTTATGCTTCCCTCACCTGTCGCAACAACTATGGAATCTTTCTCTACCGCAATAATCTCCCCGGGATTTCCGGCCTGCGCCTGCTCCTGCGGCACCACGCTGAAAAGTTTCACTTTCTTTCCTTCCAGAAAAGTATATGAACCGGGCCAAGGATAAAGTCCTCTTACATAATGGTCTATTGTATCTGCATCCTTACTCCAGTCAACGCATCCAAGTCCCTTGGTAAGCATAGGCGCATAACAGGTATTCTCTTCCGTCTGTGGTGTCGGTACAAGAGTTCCTGACTCCAATTTGCGCAAAGCATCCACAATCATCTCTGCACCCAATGCACTCAACTTATCGTGAACTGTTTCTCCGGTATCGGAATCTGTAATTTCAAAACCTTTTTGCAAAAGCATATCTCCGGTATCAATTCCGGCATCCATCTGCATAATCGTAACACCGGTTTCTTTTTCCTTATTCAGAATCACCCACTGAATCGGTGCAGAACCTCTGTAACGCGGCAAAAGTGACGCATGAATATTAATACACCCATACTTTGGCATGTCTAAAATCTCCTGCGAAAGAATCTGGCCAAACGCTGCCACTACAAATACATCCGCATCGTACTGTTTCAAGTGCGCAACTGCCTCTGTTGATTTAATTTTATTAGGCTGAAATACAGGGATATCATGTTTCAGCGCACATTCCTTTACCGGAGTAAATTTCTCAGCCTTACCTCTTCCCTGCGGTTTGTCCGGTTGTGTCACCACCAGTACAACCTCATGGCCTGCTGCTATAATACTTTCCAACGCGCCTACCGCAAAATCCGGAGTTCCCATATAGACTATTCTCATCTTATTCCTCCTCATCCTCAAGCGGTTCATTGTACATAAGCTCACCCTCTACCAAATCCACATAAAGCTTTCCTTCAAGATGATCCAGTTCATGGCAAATGGCACGCGCAAGAAGTTCGGTTCCTTCTATCTCAAAAGGTTCTAAGTTTTCATCATATGCAATTGCCTTAACGTAATTCGGCCTTGTTACCTGACCATGTCTTCCCGGCACGGAAAGACATCCTTCTGAACCGGTCTGCTCTCCTGAACGCTCAATAATTTTAGGATTAATCATCAGAATCGGCTCATCATCTACATCTATTACCACAATTCTTTTGAGCACACCAACCTGCGGAGCGGCAAGCCCTACACCGCCGGTCTCATACATGGTCTCAAACATATCATCAATCAAGTCCATGGTTCTTGGGGTAATCGTCTTTACTTCTTTACATACCTGATTTAAAACTTCATCTCCGATTTCTCTGATTTTTCTTAAAGCCATCTTTCATATTCCTTTCATCATTAAAATTGTATTCCTCTAAAAAATGTGTAACGGATTATAGTCAAACTGTACATTTTCTTTCTTCAAATCAAAAGAAGACAAATATGCCTCTACGTATTCCCGTACCCGCACTAAACTTTGAGCATCTTTGTGTTTCAAATAAATTACCTGTCTGTATAAATCGTTCTTTTTGCCCAGGGAAGCTTTGGCCGGTCCAATCATATGCGGCGCATCTTCACCTTTTAACGCCCGAATTTGAGCTGCTACCAAACGTGCAAGTTTCGCTATTCGCTCTTCCGCAGGACCGGTAAACTGTATTGCCAACAACACTGAAACCGGGGGATATCCCAGTAATTCCCGATATGATATTTCTTCTTCATAAAAAGCCTGATAGTCCTGCGCTGCCGCATGTACGATAGCATAGTGTTCGGGCTGATATGTCTGAAAAACAACTTCGCCCGCAAGTTCTCCTCTTCCTGCCCTTCCGGCTGCCTGAACCAGTAGCTGAAAGGTCCTCTCTCCGGCCCTGTAATCATTTCCGGCCAATGACAAATCGGCCGCAAGAATCCCCATCAGCGTCACACCCGGAAAATCATGCCCTTTCACAATCATCTGTGTTCCAAGCAATATATCTGCCTCACGATTTGAAAACTTCGAAAGTATCAAATCGTAATCATCTTTATTTCGTGTAGTATCAGCATCCATTCGAAGGACCGTAGCAATCGGGAACTGCTTGTGTATCAGTTCTTCTATCTGTTGTGTTCCGGCCTTGAAGCCGGCGATATACGGTGATTTACATGAGGGGCATTTCTCTACTTTCTCTCTATTATATCCACAGTAATGACAATACAATCTTCCATCTTTATGTTGTGCCAGAGACACATCACAATGCGGACATTTTACAACTTCACCACAGGTACGGCATGAAATAAAGGCCGAATAACCTCTGCGGTTGAGAAAAAGCATAATCTGCTCTCCCTTTTCAAGACGATCTTCCATTTTTTGTTGCAGACTTCTGCTGAATATACTTTTATTACCGTTCCTAAATTCTTCTCGTAAATCAACAATTTCAACATTTGCCAGTTCTTTATTCACTGCTCTGTCCGAAAGCGTATGCAACACATACTCTCCGCTCAAGGCTCTGTAATAGGACTCCAATGAAGGAGTCGCTGACCCCAGAATAACCGGAGCAGCATTCTTTTCCCCCAGATGAATGGCTACTTCTCTTGCGTGATATTTTGGCATGGTTTCACTTTTATATGTTGTTTCATGTTCCTCATCAATTATAATGAGTCCTAATTTTTCAAAAGGAGTAAAAAGCGCCGAACGCGGTCCTATCATAACCGATACTTCCCCCCGACGTGCACGCTCAAATTGGTCATAACGTTCTCCGTCCGAAAGTTTCGAATGCATAACCGACACTTCATCTCCAAATCGTTGATAAAAGCGTTTCATCGTCTGATAAGTCAATGAAATTTCCGGTATCAGCATAATTGCCTGTTGCCCGCGTTTCAGACAGGTTGCAATAACCTCCATATATACTTCAGTTTTTCCGCTTCCTGTAACACCATTTATCAGATGCACATTGGAAACATGATTATCATAATCCTCACAAATCTTCTCTGCAACGGCACGTTGTTTCTCATTCAATTCCAAAACAGTTCCTTCACTTTTCGGAAAACGCATCGGGTTTCTGTATACAAGTGTCCTGTCAATTCTAATCAGATTCTTTTTTTCAAGGGTTTCTATTGTTCTTGCGGAAACATTCAGCTTAGAAATAACCAACCTGTAATCAAGCTCCGGTGTTTCCGTCAACGCCTGAAGCAAACGAGCCTGTGCATTTCTCTTTTTGGAAGTTGCCTGAAACATTGCAATTTTAAGTTCATGCGTCGAAACTGCTGCCCGAATCATCTTGTGCTCTATCTGTTTTGTTACCTTCTTAACGGGAAGAACCGTTTTGAGAGCATCAATCATTGTAGAACCATACGTATTTCTGATAAAAACAGCCAATTCAATGCAGGAATCCTGCGCCCCTACACTATCAGTACAAACAGCAACAAGCGACTTTATTCTTTCCGGCTCTATTTCCGGTTTATCGCTGAATGAAATGACATAACCACTCCTTTGTGAATTTCCTTTTCCGAAAGGAATGAGCACCTTGCAACCAACATATATTTTATCAGTAAGAGACTCCGGAATCAGATATTGAAAAGAGCGGTCCACTTTTTCATGTGAAATATCAATGATAACATTGGCATACATTATAGAACCCTCTCCTTTCCTGCGAAGTCATTTTGCCCCATTCTTAAGAATTCATAATCTCTGCAATCAGAACCCTCTCATCCATGGGGTACTTAATCCCTTTAATCTCCTGATAATCTTCATGACCTTTGCCTGCAAGTACAATAATATCACCTTCTTGCGCATTCCTGATTGCATAAGCGATTGCTTCCTTACGATCCGGAATTTCCACATATGCGCTACCTGTTTTCTCCACGGCGCCTCTAATATCCGCAATGATATCCAATGGTTCCTCGAATCGTGGATTATCAGAAGTAATAATCGTCAAATCAGCGAGTCTGCCGCTCACTTCCCCCATTTCAAACCGGCGTGAACGTGAACGGTTTCCGCCGCAACCGAACAAGCAAACCAGGCGATGCGGCTGATACTCTTTTAAAGTAGTCAAAAGGCTCTCTAACGCCATGGCATTATGCGCATAGTCAATCATAAGTGAAAAGTGTTCTGAAACTTTCACCATTTCAATACGCCCTTTTACATGCGCATTCCGAAGTGCTTCCCGGATGCGCTCTGTTTCTACACCAAAATGTTTACATACAGCAATTGCCGTCAAAGCATTATATACACTGAAACGTCCCGGTGTCGGCAATTTAACATCAAATTCATTCTCACCTGTCACTCTGAAGGTTACACCCAGCTCACCGTTGTCTCGATAGAGAGAAACATTGGTCGCACTAACCTGTAATCCTTGTGTAAATCCAAACAATTCCACATCACAGGTATGATCCTTCAAAATTTCACTTACATGACTGTCATCGCCATTTAAAATTCCGAGTTTACACTGTCTGAACAACTTTGCCTTACAGTTCATATAGTCATTAAAATCTTCATGTTCTCCCGGACCAATATGATCCGGTTCAAGATTTGTAAAAATACCAATATCAAATATAAATCCCTGGGTCCGATGCATCATCAACCCCTGCGAAGACACTTCCATTACAACAGTATCGCATCCGGCTTCTACCATCTGCGCAAAATAAGATTGTAACAGATACGATTCCGGTGTTGTATTATTTGCCGCGATATGTTCTTCACCTATAATAATCTCAATGGTTCCAATCAGACCGACTTTTTTTCCTGCCTGTTCAAGGATTGATTTCACCAGATATGTTGTTGTTGTCTTTCCTTTTGTTCCCGTAATTCCAATCACAGTAAGCTGATCTGCAGGATTTCCAAACCAGGCAGCAGAAATAAAAGCCATCGCATAACGGGTATCCTCAACTTTAATGATTGTCACATCGCTATCCGCAGGAATCGTAATATCCTTAGAAACCACAATGGTCGATGCACCTTTTTGAATTACTTCATCTGCAACACTGTGACCATCGAATTTCGTTCCCACAATACAGATAAAAAGGCAGTCTTTTGTGACCTTACGTGAATCATAGCACACCGCCTGCACATTCCTCTCTAAATTCCCGTGCGCACATGTATATGTTATGTTTTCCAGCAAATGTCTTAATTGCATCATATTACACTACCTCCCACTTCTGTTTTTCAAAACGTATCATATTATCTTATCATATTTTAAGGATTTTTACCAGTTTCTGTGCCTGTTTATTTACGACATCCTATTTATTTGTAATGTATCAGGCGAAATTGCAAGGATGTAATTCCGCGAAACGTATTTAACTCCGGCTGATAAATAACGGATATCCGGAATGCTTTTCCACGATAAAATTCTGTCAAAGCCTCAGTACCATGCTTCTGTTCAACATAGTGGTGAAACGCCGCAACATCACCGAAATATTTCAATTCAACCACTTTTCCGTTCGCATCCTTCACCCGATAAGAAGCATATTTTCCATCTGCACCAAAACGTTTTTCCTCCAAAAAAAGAACATCACGCTGTGCAAAAACAGGCCTTGCATTCCCATTGCCAAATGGCTCCAGGCACTCCAAATCAGAAATCAATCCTTCCGAAACATAACCAAAGGGCATATCCGCATCTATGCTGATAATTTGCTGAAATTCCATCGTTTGTGCTTTCTTATTCAGTCTGTAGCGTAATTCCTCCAAGTGTTCTTCCGGCATTGATATTCCGGCTGCCATCTTATGACCACCAAACTTGGTAAATAGCTCCCTTGCTTCCCATAGATTAGCATACATATCATATTCTGATACAGACCTTCCTGAACCTTTTATTCCTTCTTTTGCCGAAGTAAAAACAAGCACCGGTTTGTAAAACCGTTCTTTCAATCTTCCTGCTATAATCCCCGCAACACTTTCATGCACATCGGGAAGATATAGCACCAGCACTTTGTCTTCGTTCATGCCGCGTTCTTCAATCATGCGGATTGCACATTCTTCGCCCTGCGCAGTAAGTTCTTTTCTTATCTCATTCATCCGCTTAAGCTCTGTTGCAATTTCCTTTGCTCTCGCAGCATCCGTGGTAAGCAAAAGCTCCAATGCACGTTCCGCCGTATCAAGACGCCCTGTTGCATTCATACACGGTCCTAAAACAAACCCGACGTGATACGCTTTCACCTGTTTACCATGTAACTCATTTTGCTCCATCAACTGATACATCCCGGGATTCCGGGTTTGGGAGAGTACCTTCAAACCATATCTGACCAGGCTTCTGTTTTCTTTCTGTAACGGCATGATATCTCCAACCGTAGCAAAAGCAGCCAGAGAAAGCAGCTCACTGCGCAATAAACTTGTACTGTCTTTGTCGAATTTCAACAGCCTGCTGATTAATTTATAGGCAACCATTGCGCCACACAGTTCACAAAAGTCCAACCTGTTCTCTGCCCTCTTAGGATTTATCACAGCATCTGCCGGCGGAAGATATTCTCCGACCCCCGAATCACTGTCTTTCATAATCTCATGATGATCCGTCACAATCACATCCATTCCATACTCCTTCGCCAGACGAATTGCATCATGCGCACTGATTCCGTTATCACAGGTAATAATTGCCTGAATTCCATCTTCCTTTGCACGCTGAATCAAAACCTCACTCAAACCGTAACCGTCTTCCATCCTGTGCGGAATCGCATAATCCGTCTGCAAGCCGAATATACGCAAACCCTTCACCAAAATAGCCGTTGCACAGATTCCGTCAATATCATAATCTCCGATTACCCTGATTCTTTTTTCCGATGCTTTGATTTCTCCTAAAAGATGTACGGCACGTTCCATATCGGCATATCCTTCAGTCCTATCAAACGCTTCTTCCTCACCATATAAAAAATCTTGAATTTCTTCTTCACCCTCAATTCCGCGATTACGTATAATCCGCATTACCACGGGATCCAAACCATACTTTGCGGAAAGCCCTTCATAGTCTGCTCCAATACGCAGCAACCTCCATTCTGCCATTTATAACGCCTCCAAAACCCTTCAAAATATTTTCCAATAGTGCAAAAAAGCCCTTACGGACTTTTTTACAAGATGTATCTTACATCAATATATTTTATTCTTCATCATCTTCCTCATGTACCGGAAGTCTGTTTCTTAAGAAATACCAAAGTGCACCTGCCAGACAAACCGATGAGTATGCACCACAAATAATACCTACCATCAACGGCAACGCAAACTCTTTAATCGACGTAACACCAAGAATATAGAGACACGCAACCATAAAGAAAGTTGTAGCCGAAGTAAACAGACTTCGTGAAAGGGTAGATGTTATACTGCTGTTTACCACATCCTTTATATCCACCTCTTTAGGACCTGCATTTTTCTGGCGTTTTTTCAACAGATTTTCTTTTGCCTCTGCTTTACGTTCACGATAAACCTCACGAATACGGTCAAAAATAACAATTGTAGCATTGATGGAATAACCAACAATTGTCAACATACATGCAATAAAGGTTGAACCAACACTAATTCTTGCAATTGCATAGAATGTAATAACAATTAACACGTCATGTGCCAATGCCATTACGGATGAAAGACCGAACCTGAAATCGCTGAATCTGAACCAGATGTAAATCAACATACATACAACCGCAATAGAAACCGCAATAATGGATGATGATTTCATTTCGCTTGAGATGGTTGCACCAATTGTCTGTGTCTGTAACGTTCCTTCATTTACACCATGCTGTGTAACAAAATATTGTTTTAACTCTTCACGCTCATCCTCGTTCAAGTCTCTTGTCTTTATAATAATCTCATTGGTTCCTTCTACCTTCTGAACCTGAACATTACCATCACCGGTAATCTTCTCAATACCTGGAACAATCTGTTCATCAATTTGCTCAATGCTCATATCCTGAACAAGTTCAAGACTGGTTGAAGTACCACCTTTAAATTCCAGGCTGTAATTTAAGATATCACCCATTGATGCTTTATTCACAAACAGGAATACAACACCAACCAAAATAACGACACCGGAAACTGCCCAAAACCATATTCCCTTGCTTAAGAAGTCAATCGGTTTCTTAAGCTTGGCAACACCAAAGAGCTTCTCATTCTGTAATCCCATGGCGATAAAACCATTGAGCAAAATTCTTGTAATCACCAAGGCTGTAAACATGGAAAGAACAATACCAATTGCCAACGTCCATGCAAAACCTTTTACGGTTCCTGTTCCGGCAAAAATCAGAATCACAGAAGCAATCAATGTTGTAATATTACCATCCAAAATAGCAGATAACGCCTTCTTAAAACCAATATCCGTTGCGCTCTGAACCGTCTTTCCCGTTGCAAGCTCCTCACGGATTCTTGCGAAAATAATAACATTCGCATCCACAGCCATACCAATAGATAAAATGATACCGGCAATACCGGGAAGCGTAAGTGTTACATCAAAAATTGAAATCGTTATTACCACCATTGCAGTATACATAACCAAAGCCAGTACACTTGAGAAACCGGGCATACGATAAACAAGAATCATAAATACCGCAACCAATGCAAATCCGATTAACGCGGCCTGTAAGCAGGTTTTGATGGCCGACGAACCAAGCTGCGCCCCAACCACCTGTGAACGAAGTTCCTGTAATGTAAGCTTCAATGCACCGTTTCTGATATTAGAAGCCAGTCTCTCAGACTCTTCATAATTTGCCATACCGGAAATTACAGCCTTACCATCTGTAATTGCTTCATTTACACGAGGTACACTAATGAATTTATCGTCATAATAAATCGCAATCGTCTCACCTGACTTGCTTGCTCTCTTTGTTGCCTCTGCAAACTTGTCGCGTCCTTCCGGGGTAAATTCCAGAGAAACGACTTCCTGTTTATTTCCGACACTATCCTGCTGCTGCACCGCATCAGCATCCGTAACATCATTACCTGTCAGAATAACAGATCCATTTTCCACCAGTTCTTCATACGGCTTATTCAACTGATACTGCGGTGAAATCTGCTTTGCAGTATCCAGATCAAAACTGATTGCTTTGCCGTTTTCGTCCAGTGCAAGCCCCTGCGTTTCCGCATCATAAAGAACAGCAATTGTATCGGACACATAAACAAAATTAACATTCTTTTCATCATGGTATACCTGCTGTCCTTCGGGAGAAACCATTAAGGAATAGTTCTGATTCCCCTCATTGTCCGTCTGGGCAATGAAGGAAAGACTGCCGGGCTTACCTAATTCCTCCAAAATCTCATTCGCATTGGAAACACCGGGAATTTCAATATTAATACGATTATCCCCCTCAGGATATACCTGTGCTTCCGTGCTATACGTATAAACCTTCTGCTCCAATTTAAACAGCGTATCATTAAGTTCTTCCGTTGTCGGCGGTTCATCACCTACCACCTCATATGTGATACTGACACCACCGGCAAGGTCCAGACCCCGCTTAATATCTGCCGCTGATCCGGCTTTATTTTCACCAATACCGCATAATGCAATATACACCAGTCCGCCGGTAATCGCCAGAACCAAAAAGAAACTAATTATTCTCCATGCTTTATTCATTCTTTTATCCTCTCTATTCCGATGCCTCTGCAACCTTCATCATGATTGCACATTCTATACGTTTCCTTTGTAATTCACATCCGATGTCATACGCATCGTTGATGGAACCATGAAAATGATACGAATTTGCCGCACATCCTCCGCTGCAATAAAACTTTGCAAAACATTCGCGACATTTCTCTTTTGAATATACATTACAATCCGAAAACATCTTGCGAATATCCTCTCGTTTTATGCCCTCATCAACATTTCCCATCAGGAATTCTTCTTCGCCGACAAACTGATGACAGGGATAAAAATCTCCCCAGGGGGTAACTGCCAGATATTCACATCCCGAACCGCACCCTGAAAGACGCTTCGCAACACAGGGTCCACCGGATAAATCAATCATAAAATGGAAAAAGTTAAATGGTTTCCCTTCCTTTTTGCGTTTGAGCATTTCAACTGCAAGCCGGTCATAATTTTCAAAAAGAACCGGAATATCTTCTTCCTTCAAAGCATACGCTTCTGTTTCCGGTGCCACAACCGGTTCTACGGAAATCTGTTGAAAACCAAGATCTGCAAGGTGTAAAACATCTTCGCAAAAATCAGTATTATAATGCGTATAGGTTCCACGCACATAATAGTTCATTTGGTCTCTGCTCTCTGCCGCTTTGATAAACTTAGGAACAATCTTATCATAGGAACCGCTGCCACCGCGTGTCGGACGCATAAAATCATGAATCTCTTTTCGTCCGTCAATACTAAGCACCAGATTTCCCATTTCCTTATTGGCAAATTCAAGAATCTCATCATTCAAAAGCATTCCGTTTGTCGTCAATGTGAAACGGAATTTCTTGTCATGCTCTGCTTCGAGACTTCTGCCGTATTCTACCAGTTTCTTTACTACTTCCCAGTTCATTAACGGCTCACCGCCAAAGAAATCAACTTCCAGATTTCTTCTGGTTCCGGATTCTTTTACCAGAAAATCCAATGCCTTTTTACCGACTTCATAGCTCATAATCGCCCGTCTGCCATGATATTCGCCTTCTTCTGCAAAACAATATTTACAGCCCAGATTACAATCATGTGCAATGTGAAGACACATTGCCTTTACCACCGGTTTTCTATCTTTAAACTGCTCGATAAAAGGTTCATAAATGTCTTCCGTAAAAAGCATGTCCTGTGCAATCAGCTCCTGAATTTCTTCGATTGCCTCACGAATTTCCTCCTCAGTTGCCGGACGTTTTTTTCCTTCTTCCTCTATTGTAAAAGTTGAAATATGTTTCTCCATGCAGGCATACATATACTCAGCATCTTTGCGTTTATCAGACTCTTCCTGTTCAAAATAGGGAATCATTTGATATACCAGCAAATCTACAGCATGCACACTTCCACTGTTCACATCCAACACAATATAATAACCATTGTTTTGGTATTGATGTATCACGTTCTACTTCCTCCACGTACAAAGAGCAGCGTTTCAACGCTGCCCTCACTTTTTCTTCTTATTTTACCTGTTCACAGCTCTGATTTCCTACAGTACAGGATGTTTTGCAAGCTGACTGGCAAGATGTCTGGCATTCACCACAGCCGCCCTTTTTTAAAGATTTCTTATAATCTCTGGTATTTAAAGTTTTAATGTGCTTCATATTAAACCTCCTTGGGTAATCTCACTTGGTTGATAGTATAGCATACTTTCCTTAAATGTAAAAGCTTTTTTTCAAAGTTTTTTCTTTTTCAGTCCGGCAACCATACCTCCAAGCGCACCACTTCCGACACAAATAGCAAGTGTCGTAAAAAAATTACCGCCAAAATCACGTATTGTATGATTTACCAAAAGGGATACTGCCAACAGGATTAAAAAGTTCAATCCCCCCGTTATCATCCCGGCCAGATAATGTTTCCCATACACACCGCAACCGCCGATTAAGCCTCCCACAAAATTTCCCGCTAAATAAATGAGAAGAATGCCGATTGCAATCATGCTCTCCGGAAGCGCAAACCGAAACAAAAGAAATGACAGTAAAATCAAAAGCAGTCCCATGATAAGCCATGCACTCAGTACCGCTACCCCAAAACAGATCCATTCATTACAAAACAGTTTTTTTAAATTTTTATTCATTTTTATGTACAGCCGGCGATGAGCCTCCTCCTTTTTTCGTTGCCTTACCTCTGTTACATTCTATGATAAATTTGCGGGATTATACCAATGTTTGCGCAATGTAAAAATAACGTATTCTTACTTGACAGAAAAAATAATTTTCGGTATATTTGGGAATAATAGTGAAATTATTCACTAAATTTATTTTGAAAAGGAGAAAAAATTTTGGACCCATCCAGTGTCATATTGACAACATCTATTTCTACTATATCACCCACGGTGATTATCGAACTTCTTATTTTATTTATTCTGATTATTCTATCTGCATTTTTTTCTTCGGCAGAGACTGCTTTTTCTACCGCCAACAGAATACGAATCCGCTCACTTGCAGATGAAGGAAACAAGAATGCAGCAAGTGTACTTGCCATCTTGGATAATTATGGCAAACTCATCAGCACTATTTTAATTGGTAATAATATTGTAAACCTTTCTGCATCTGCACTCGCAACAACAATCGCAATCAGTCTGAGTACTCCCAGCACACAAAGTCTGATAACAGGAATTGCTACGGGAATTTTGACAATTGTTGTGTTACTTGCCGGAGAAATTCTTCCTAAAACATGGGCGAATCTGAATGCAGACAAAATATCTTTGCTTTACGCACCGATTATCCGGTTCCTGATGCTGATTCTGACACCGGTTATCTTTGTCATAAATCTTTTGTCGAATGCAATTATGCGTCTGTTCCGAATTGATCCGAACAAAAAAAATGCAGTCATCACAGAAACAGAATTAAAGACATATGTTGACGCCAGCCACGAAGACGGCGTTATCGAAGAAGAAGAACGTGAGATGATTTACAATGTGTTTGACTTTGGCGACTCTCTTGCCAAAGATGTCATGATTCCGCGTATTGATATGGTTTCCGTAGAAGATACTGCATCCTACAACGAAATCAAAGAAGTATTTAAAGAAAATATGTATACGAGAATTCCCGTATATCATGATTCTACAGACAACATTATCGGTATTATCAATATTAAGGATTTCCTTTTTGTACCGGATACGGAAAACTTTAAAATATCAGATATATTAAGAGATGTTTATTTTACTTATGAATACAAGAAAACTTCTGATTTAATGCTTGAAATGCGCCAGTCCTCTTCTAATATGGCAATGGTTTTGAATGAGTACGGTTCCACGGAAGGCATGATTACCTTAGAAGATTTATTAGAGGAAATTGTCGGAGAAATTCGTGATGAATATGATGAGGATGAAGAACAGCTCATTCAAAAAATCAGCGAAAATATTTATATCGTTCCCGGAGGAATGAAATTAGACGACATCAACGATTCCTTAGAAACGGATTTTGCCAGTGAAGACTATGATTCCATTGGCGGTCTGATTATCGAAAAACTCGATAAACTACCTTCCGAAGGCGAAACCGTAACCTTAGAAAACGGTTCCGTACTTACTGTCGACAGCATTAACCAAAATCGAATAGAACTGGTTAAGCTTACCCTTGCTTCCAGGACAGATTCCGATACCATAAACGCTGCGGAAACAGAGTCAGACAATTAAATGTAAGAGGAGTGATGAATGCAACTATCACATTCATCACTCCTCTTTTAATACCTTTTATGCCTAATATCGTTTTTATCTTCCACCCTATTACAGTATCTCAGAAATCAAATGAGACAACACATGTTCAGGAGCAGCTTCTATTACATAATCCGCGAAACGATCTGTATGATGAGGATGTTCATTGATCAAAATCAATTTATTTCCTCTGTAATGACCGGTACAATACTGAATCTTACTTCCGCCAAGATTCATTCCCAGTACAAGAATCATATCAGCCTCTGCGCAGGCCTTTGTTGCCAAAGTCAAATAATCATTACGTACCCTTTCACCAAACAATCGAATTCCGGGCCTGATTGCTTCTTTACAAGTTTCACACAAAGGCACTTTATGCTGTAAAAGATATTCATGCGGATATCTCTTTTTACATACAGGACAATATGCGCCGTGAACACTTCCCTGCAACTCTATAACATTCTTTAATCCGCTCAAATTTTCCAAACCGAACATATTCATACTAATTACAGTCTTAAGTTTTCCAAGTTCCTGTAGTTTCTTTAATGCATCCATTGTTACGCCCGGAGACGGCAAATGAGAAAGAACTTCCGCCTTATAAAAATCATAAAACTGCTCAGTACGTGAATAAAACACCCCTGCTGACAATAATTCTTCCGGACTTTCTCCATATTCCTTCTCAATACGGTACAATTCATCCCTTTCCCAAACATCCATGCCGCCGGATTCCGTTACAATGTCATGTCCTACCACACAAACAATCCGTTCCGAATCTAAAATCATATTTTTAACACAAGTAAATACCACATCTTTTTCATTCATCATAAGCATTCTCTCCTCTTACGGATTCTCTCTTATTTTTGTCCATTACTTTTATTTTATTAAAGCTGACTCAAAAAATCAATAGTTTCCTACAGTGTTTATGATTCCGTTTGCAATTGCTTCCGCAGTTTGCTCAAATTTTGCATCCAACAAAAGATTATCGTCTTCTGTATTGATAAATCCGACCTCTACCAAAACAGCCGGCATTTCAGTGCGATTCAAAACGATAAGGTTCGGACGTTCATTTACTCCCAGATTTTTCCACCCGATGTTTTCTAACTGTTCATTAATATTCTCTGCAAGAATTGCAGCAGCAGAGAACTTATTATAAACCAAACTCTCCACGCCTGTATACTGATTCGGATAAACACTGGAATTTCTGTGTATGGAAACAAAATAATCGCCTCCTATGAGATTGGCTTCCATCGCTTTCTCATACGGCGATTCATACACGTCTGTCACCCTCGTATAATAGACCTCAACTCCGGCCTCCTGTAAGCGTTCCCCGACAGCAAACACAATGGCAAGTGCGTCTTCTTTTTCCCGCCTGCCACCATAAACCGCTCCGGGATTCGAACCACCGTGCCCGGCATCTAAAATAACCTTAGCAGCCATAATAAAAACCCCTCTATGCATACTCACTATAAAATATGCATACCGAGGGGTTTTGGTTCATTGATGAATGTATTTTTCCTCGTAATCAGAAACCGGAATCGGACGGTCATACAGATAGCCTTGCATGGAATCACAACCAAATTCATAAACAATTCGTTCTTCTTCCTTGGTTTCAATTCCTTCACATACGATATCCAAATCAATCTCATTCAAAATTGAAATTAATCCTTTTATGATATCTTTTCCCTTTTTATTACCAAGACTGTTTTTTACAAAACTCTTATCCAATTTAATAATATCAACCGGCAAAATGCCAATCAGATTTAAGGAAGAGTAACCTGCACCAAAATCATCTACACTAACCTTAAAACCATAGTCGCGCAACTTTTCTATCTTGCTGATAATCAATTCTGCCTCTTCAAAAAAGACAGATTCCGTAATTTCAAACTCAATATACTCCGGTGAAATATGATGACTGTCAAATTCCCTAATAATATCGTCTACAAGCGTATCATAATAAAAATGTATTTTACTCAGATTGACAGAAATCTTCTGCGGTTTCTTTCCTTCCCTGACCCATTCGGCAATCTTTGCAAAAACAAACCGCATCACATACCAGTCAAGTTCGAGAATCTTGCCGCTGTTTTCTAAAACAGGAATAAATTCATCCGGCGGAATGATACTGCCGTCTTCATTTTGCAAACGTGTCAGCGCTTCCGCACCCACAACACAATTTTCTTTCACACTTACTTTCGGCTGGAAATATACAAGAATGGAATGCTCTTCTACGGCTTTTTCAAAAAGAGGAATAATTTTTGCATCCACTTCTTTACGCTCTTGTAGTTCCCTGTTATAAATCGCACAGGGAATACTGTAATTGCCTTTGACACTTCTTCTTGCGATATTCGCCTTATCAATTGCCGATGTAATATCTTCCGTATAATCCTCTATTTCATAAATTCCCGTATTCAAATGAATCGATGCCTTAGAATATTTTGCCTTATTCTCCAAAACAAACTTATTCTTCAACATTCTGACGCACTCACTACATTCGTGAATTTCTTTGCCTTTTATATTAAAAAGACCTAAAATATGATCAGAATATGGTCTGCATGCAGCTACACATTCTTCTCTTTCCATAAATATCCCTGCAAGGTTTCTGATTAGTTCATCTCCCGCAGAAAAACCATAAATACGATTGATATATTTGAATTTACTAAGGTCTGTCGAGACAATCAAAATATGATCTTCGGAATCACATTGCTCGAGATATTTGCGGGCAAAATCCAAAAATCCATCAAAAAGCAGCAAACCGGTCAACTTGTCCTTTTCCATCTTGTCCTCCACTGAGTTCTTTATCAACTCCCTACAAATAAGCATAACATAATTATACAATAAATACCATTGTGATTTTACCATAATGTATCACTATGCTTTTGTGCATCATGTCTATATTTTAACCGCTTTTTGTTATATTATAGGTTATTTTTTATAATTATTTCTATTTTTTGCTTAACATCTGACACAACAGCGCAATCATATGCACCATTTTCCAATTGGAAACATTCGCAATACGCATCAGGATTCCCCTGCGAATTATAAATATATCCCTGCTTTAAATCCACCCGGAAACCGGAAAAACGCTCAGAAAGTCCTTTTCCAATATATTTGACATAAGCTTCTTTTGCAGTCCATAACTGAAAGAAATAGAGCTCTCTTTCCTGCTCATCTAACTGCAAATAACATTCTCTCTCCTTCGGATGAAATTTTTGCATCATTCGCTCATGATTACACTTACGTCTCTCCTGCAAATCAAATCCGATAGGTTGCGATGCAACAGCACAACCCACATACTTACCGGAATGTGAAATATTATAAAAAAGTTCAGGATAATCCGGTAAATATGGCTTTCCATATTCTGTTTCAGCAATTCGCAGCAAAACTCTGCCGGATTCATCTCTCGGAAGCATTTTTTCTTCTTTCGCAAGCCACTCTTTTACTCCATATTGCAATAGCAAACCCGCATAAACACTTCTGATACGATCTTTATTTTGTTTATACTGAAGAGCTTTTTTGAAACGTTCTAAACATAATAAGGACATCCTGTTTTCAAGGATGTCCTCACAAATATTTTCATTTATTTCCGCTAAGTAGAGAATCATATTTTACCTCATACTTCCCACTTCCTTCGAAAGAACTTATGCCTCTTTGTCCTCCGGAAGTGCAATACGGATACAGAGTTCCTCTAACTGCTTCGGGTCTACCACATTCGGCGCCTCAGACATCAGACAGGAAGCATCTTTCACCTTCGGGAATGCCATAACGTCACGAATAGATTCTGCTTTCACCATAAGCATAATCATACGGTCAAGACCATATGCAAGACCTGCATGAGGCGGCACACCATACTTAAAAGCATCCAAAAGGAAGCCAAACTGGCTCTGTGCCTGCTCCTGTGTGAATCCAAGCATTTCAAACATCTTCGACTGAATATCACTCTGGTGGATACGAACGCTACCACCGCCAAGCTCTGTTCCGTTTAATACAATATCGTAAGCCTTTGCTCTTACCTTACCGGGATCTGTTTCAAGTAAGCCTAAATCTTCATCCATCGGCATGGTAAACGGGTGATGTACAGCCACAAAGCGCTTATCCTCATCATCCCACTCAAGCAACGGGAACTCTGTTACCCAAAGGAAGCAGAATTCATCTTCGGGAATAATCTCCATCTGCTTTGCAAGTTCAAGACGGAGTGCACCAAGTACATCCCATACAACTTTGTTGCTGTCTGCTGCAAAAAAGAGTAAATCGCCCTTTTCACCATCCATTGCCGCAACAAGTGCTGCAAGCTCTTCCTCGTTCATGAATTTGGAGAAAGAAGATTTATAAGTACCGTCTTCCTGTACTGCAAGATATGCAAGACCTTTCGCTCCATAGCCTTTGGCAAATTCAACCAAAGCATCAATTTTCTTTCTGGGCATCTGTGCCTGTCCCTTTGCATTCAGACCGCGAACGGAACCGCCATTTGCAAGTGCGCCGGTGAATACACCGAATCCGCAATCTTTTACAATGTCGGATACATTCACAAGCTCCATGCCAAAACGCATATCAGGCTTATCGGAACCGAAACGATCCATTGCATCCTGCCAGGTAATTCTTGGAAGCGGCAGGGGAACATCTACACCAATAGACTCCTTGAATACCTTCTGTAAAAGTCTTTCATTTACATCTAATACATCTTCTACATCAACAAAGGATAATTCCATATCAATCTGAGTAAATTCAGGCTGTCTGTCTGCACGCAAGTCCTCATCACGGAAACATTTCGCAACCTGGTAATAGCGGTCATATCCGGAGCACATAAGTAACTGCTTAAATAACTGAGGTGACTGCGGAAGCGCATAAAAATTACCCGGATGCACACGGCTGGGAACAAGATAATCACGAGCCCCTTCCGGTGTTGACTTCATAAGTATCGGGGTTTCAATCTCTAAGAACCCTTCCTCAGCAAGGAAGTTACGAATACCGTTAACCACCTTACTTCTAAGAATCAGATTATTCTGGATATCCGGTCTTCTCAAATCCAAATATCTGTGTTTTAAACGAAGCTCCTCTTTGGTCTTAGAATCTGCTTCAATCGGAAAAGGCGGTGTATCCGCTTCAGATAAAATACGAAGAGAATTTGCACGAATCTCGATTGTACCGGTCTTCAAATTCTCATTTGCAGCACCGCCACGCTTCACAACCTTACCTACTACTGCAATAACAAACTCACTTCTGATTCTCTCAGCCTTCTCAAAATCAGCTGCGCCAATATACTCATCACCTTCACCTTGTTCAAAGATAATCTGAAGCAGACCGCTTCTGTCTCTTAAATCGGTAAAAATAATACCGCCTTTATTTCTGCTCTTCTGAACCCATCCCATAACGGTAACAAGCTGACCGATATTAGCCTCGCTTACTTCCGTACAACGATGTGTTCTCTTTAATCCCTGCATTGACTCTGCCATAATCATATCCTCCGCGAAACAATTAATTCTTAAGTGCTTCTTTATAGAAATCTTTAAATTCCGTATAGCCGTCATTCATTAACTGCTCTTTCTGGAATTTCTTATTCTTATTCATTCTTGCAACAAGCACGGTCTTTCCTTCTGCACGAAGTTCTTGTGCTTCTTTGATAATTTCTCCCATTCTTACAGGATCCATTCCCTTTTCTACCAGGAATGCCGTCTTGGAATCCTGCCCGGGAACTTCAAATCCCTTCTCAAGAAGAATTGTAATAATACGTTCGAAACCGATGGAAAATCCGCATGCCGGAGTATCATTACCGGTGAAACGGCCAATCATCTTATCATATCTTCCGCCGCCTGCAACGCTGCAATTAAGCTCTTTCATCTCGATTTCAAAAATCGTTCCCGTATAATAGCTCATACCGCGAACCAGCGTCGGGTCAAACATAATCTCACAGTCTGCACAAACAGCGCCTTCCAAAGCCGCAAAAATCTCTGAAAGATTTTCTGCCACACCCTCTTCCATGGATTCCCCAAGCGTCTCTTTCAAGAATGCAATCTGATTCTCTGCCTGTCCGAGTTTTTCGAACAAGTCCATATATTTTGCGACTGCAGAATCGGCAAATTCCGCCTTGAGAAGTTCTTCACGTACACCGTCAATGCCGATTTTGTCCATTTTATCCAGAATGATAAATACATTATCATACTCTTCCTCTGCAAAACCACTGTAAGCAGCCATTGCCTTAAGAAGTCTTCTTTCATTGATGTGTACCTTAAATCCCTTGAATCCAAGCTTCCCAAGTAATGTGGTAGTCGCTAGCACAAGCTCTATTTCGGCCAAATTGGACGGTTCACCGAGAATATCGATATCGCACTGCACAAACTGGCGGAAACGTCCTTTCTGCGGTCTGTCAGCACGCCATACATTCCCCATCTGCAATGCCTTGAACGGCTGGGGAAGACTTGCTGCATTGTTTGCATAGAAGCGGGCAAGGGGAACGGTTAAATCATAACGCAATCCACTGTCCACCAAATCATTTTCTTCCTTCGCATCCGCAAGCTGGAGTTTTTCACCTCTTTTTAACACCTTAAAAATAAGCTTCTCATTCTCGCCACCCTGCTTACTGGATAAATTCTCAATGTGTTCTACGCAGGGAGTTTCAATATGTGAAAATCCGAATTTTCCATATGTACTTTTAATTTCGTCCATGACGTAATCTCGAAGCTGCATTTCCACCGGTAACATATCTTTCATTCCGGTAACAGGTTTCTTAATTAAACTCATAATCCCTACCTAGCCAATCAGAATTTGGCAATCCTTTCTTCATTCATCATAAAATAAATATATTTTTTCCTACGTTATCGTATTTTACACGTTTTTACACAAAATAACAACCTTTTATTCTTTTATTTGGAACAATTCATTTGTTTTTTCACAAAATAAAACTGCGGTTCTCCAATCGTGAACTTCATACGTTTCTTCTTTAAGATATCACCATACCTAAAACGACCACCCCTGACACGATACATCTTCAGTTCAAATTCGTTTTCCTTACGTTCATAAACAAAAAGTGCCATTGGCGGTCTGGCGATATCGCGCGACTCGTATCCATATTTCGAAAGATTCACAGCCATATTATATTCCCAAAAAAACGAATGGAACAACACCTCATCATCCTTTAAATAAAAAGCATTCGCATGCGGAACATGTATGACATCTATCACATTCACCGGTCCGCATTTTTCCTTTTCACGAAGAAGTGTAAATTCCTTCTTCGGTATCATCGGCAAATCATATCCTTTTCGGTTCTTTTCCGTAATATGAACCAGAATAATCCTTTGTCCCTTCACCACGCATCTGCAATCTCCCGCAGTTGCCACACAATCCACAATATAAGGCTTGCCATCCGGTCCGAATGTCTCATCTTCCATATAGGAAATCCTGTAATTATCTTCATCAATACGGACAACCGTTGCCCAGTTAACAGAAATATTTTCCTGCTTTAAAAAACGTTTTTTCATTTTCAGATAAAACAACCGATACTGAATATGGTTTACGGGGAATCTAAGAAATATCCCAAACAAAATAACCACACCAAACAAAACAAGCACCCATTCCGGTCTTTGTATATAACATTGTATCAATACACTCAATGCACCACACAGCAAACAGATAAAAACCTGTAATACCGTTACGTTTCCCTCTGAATGGAGTGCATGAAAATGTCCTTCAAGAAACATCGCGTTCTTTTGTAATTGTATCCGTTCCTCCTGTGATACTATCTTTTTCATATACAATCCATTCCCCTTACTCTTCCTACAGTTCAAGAAGTTTCCGTCTTCTTTCCACCATTTCATCAATACGCGTCATGTATAATTCAAGATCCTTAATATTATCGGAACGCTCAATACGGCCGTTTCCGAATACCCGTTTGGTAATGCTTCCGGCACCGACAGCTGCAATGGTCTGCTTCTCTTCCATAATCAGAATATTATAAATTCCTTCTTTTCCCGGCTGTGAGAAACCGATGTTTTCAAGATTACCCGCCATATTCTTCTGACGATACAGGTAATAGGGCTCCATTCCCAGCGCACGGGCCGTTTGCATGGAAGCCTCCATCATTTCTGTTGTATCATTCAGGGCACTTCTTCCGTTCTTTTCAATCCATTCTCCCAGTTTGGATGCGCGCTTTACCGCTAGAGAATGTACGGTAAGACTGTCCGGCGCAAGTAAGGATAACTGCCTTAATGTATCTTTCACCATTGCCGTATTTTCACCCGGAAGTCCCAGAATCATATCCATATTGATATTGGTAAAACCGGCATTACGCGCCATATTAAAAGCTTCTACCGTCTGTTCTACCGTATGACACCTTCCGATGCAGTTTAATGTTTCCTGATTCATTGTCTGCGGATTTACCGAAATTCTGCTTACTTTATGGCGATACAAAACCTCCAGTTTCTCCGGTGTAATACTGTCCGGTCGTCCTGCTTCCACCGTATACTCAAGAAGATGTTCAAAAGAAAACAACTCTTTGATTGCAGTCAGCAGTTCGTCCAATTGCTCTGCTGAAAGAGAGGACGGCGTACCGCCTCCGATGTATATGGTATTTAACGGTTTGTCTTTATATGCCTCGCTCCAGAATCTGAGTTCTTTCTTCAGGCACTCCAGATATTCCCCGATTCGCTTCTCCCATTTCTTTATCGGATTGGAAGTAAACGAACAATAAAGACACGTGGTGGGGCAAAACGGAATTCCGACATATAAGCTGTAACCGTTTACCAAATCAAGTTTATCCATCAAGGCTTTTTCCCTTGTTGCAATTGCAATGGAAAGAGCCGCCTTTTCTACACTGACACAGTGCTTTTCCTGCAAAAAACGGGAAATTTCAAGCGCTCTCTTGCCTTCCTCAAGAAGTCCCATTGCAATTTTGGTAGGCCTGATTCCTGTCAGATTTCCCCACGGAAGTGTTTTTCCTGATTCACGGCACAATTCCAAATAAAGAAATCTCTTGAATGCATTCTTGGGCGTTTCATCGTCTGATTCGTAACGAATCTCCATCTGTTTTGTCTCTTCCCCCTGTGTGACAGAAAGAATTGCCCCTTCCTCCGTACATTCTATTTTCAGACGAAGATTTGCATCCTCAACCGGCTGAAACGATATTTCCTCTGTCGAATAAAAAGCTTTGACCAGAGAATGAATATCATATTCATAATCACTTCTGTTACATCGAATCTCTATCATATTATAAAAAGGGGGAGTCTGTAAGCAGAATCCCCCATCCTTTCTATCATTTCTAACAAATACTATCTCACGGATGAGAAATATGGATTATACTGTTTCTCATGCCCGATTGTTGTGAAATCGCCATGTCCGGGATATACTTTCACTTCATCTTTTAATGTAAAAAGCTTATCCTCCACTGAAGTACGCAGTGCACCGGCATCACCGGTCGGAAAATCCGTGCGTCCAACCGATTCAAAAAACAGCGTATCACCACTGATTAAAACTTCATCTTCTTCAAAATAATAGCAGGTGCTGCCTACGGAATGTCCGGGCGTTGAAATCACCTTGCATTTCATATTTCCAACAGTAATTTCATCACCATCTTTCACCAAAACATCCGGTTTCACCGTATAAGATTTGCCAATTCGTGCTGAATGATTCAATTCCGGATCTGCAAGAAGCTCTGCTTCTGCAGCACCGGCATAAATGGTCAAACCACCAAACTCTACCGCACTCAATTCTTTCATTTCATTCACACCCATAAGATGATCAAAATGACCATGTGTCAGCAAAACAGCTTTAACGGTTAATCCCTTTTCTCTCAATTTCAAAAAAACCTTATCTCCCTGAACAGCCGGATCAATCACAATTGCTTCATACTCTCCTTCTCTGTGAAGAAAATAACAATTTGTCTCCAGTCTTCCAAGCACAATACATCCTACTACTAATTTATTCATTTCCTGTTTCCTTTCGTTATCACTCATTCCAATTATAAAATCAATTACTGTTTCTGGTTACATCAATAACACCATCCACAGTCATCAGCTTGGCAATAATGCGGCTTAATTCTTCCTGATTTGCAATTTCAAAAGAAGTCTGCATCGTTGCAATTCCTTTTCGGCTGATTCTGGAATTCATGCTAAGAATTTCGATATCTTTTTCTGTCAGCGCATGCGCCACATCTGCAAGAAGTGCATTTCTGTTATGTGCATAAATAACAACATCTGCAAGATATTTTGCCACATTTCCTTTTTCCTGAAGAGACTGCTGCCACTGCGCCTCGATTACACGCTCACGCTCTTCGCCCGGCATATTAATAATATTAATGCAATCCACTCGATGAATGGATACACCACGGCCTCTTGTCACAAAACCAACGATATCATCTCCCGGAATAGGACTACAGCACTTACCGAAACGAACCGCGACATCATCTACACCTTCTACAACAATACCTCCACGGTTACGTCTGAACAACTTTTTCTCATTCTTTTCTCCGGCTTCAGCAACCGCCTCGAGTACCTGTTCGTCTGTAATTACCTTGCGATTGTCCTGTTCATTGAGTTCGAGCATCTTATTAATAATCTGCCCTTCCTTCAAACCACCATGTCCGATGGCCGCCAAAACAGAATCCCAATCCTTGAATCCGTATTTGCGCATAACATAATCCATATACGCCGGTTTCATCAAATCCGGAAGGGTTACACCTTTTGACTTACAATAAGCCTGCAGCATTTCCTTCCCTTTTTCTATGTTTTCAACCTTATATTCGTTTTTAAACCACTGATTAATCTTATTTTTGGCCAGTGTACTCTTCGCAACATTAAGCCAGTCGCGACTGGGTCCGTTTGAATTATTGGAGGTAATAATCTGAATCACATCACCATTACCAATCACATAATCAAGACTGACAAGCTTATTGTTTACCTTCGCACCTACCATCCGGTTTCCAACCGCACTGTGAATATGATAAGCAAAATCTACAGGTGTCGACCCCGCCGGCAAATGCTTTACTTCTCCTGTAGGTGTAAAGCAATATACACTGTCACTGAACAAATCCAAATCACTCTTTAAGAGCTTCATGAATTCTTTATTATCAGACTCTTTCTGCCACTCTAAAATCTGGCGCAGCCACGTAAGTTTCTCTTCTTCACCCGTCGAAGATTTCTTGCCGTCAGACATTTCTTTATATTTCCAATGTGCTGCAATACCGTATTCTGCAGTACGATGCATCTCATACGTACGAATCTGAATTTCAAAAGGCTGTCCCGCAGAACCGATCAACGTTGTATGAAGCGACTGATACATATTCCCTTTGGGCATCGCAATATAATCCTTAAAACGACCGGGAATCGGTGTATAAATCTCATGAATGACGCCCAAACATGCATAACAGTCTTTGACGGAATCCACAATAATGCGGACAGCAAATAAATCATAAATCTGATCGATAGATTTATTCTGGTTGCGCATTTTTTTGTAAATACTGAAGAAATGTTTCACACGCCCGTCAATAACAGCCTTAATCCCTGCCTCTTTGATATGGACACTGACTTCATTTACGATGCTTTCCACATATTTTTCACGCGCAGCTTTTTTACTTGCAATCTTATCCACAAGATCATAATATGCTTCCGGCTCGAGATATTTCAAAGACAAATCATCCAATTCAACCTTAATTTTGGAAATACCGAGGCGCTGTGCAATAGGCGCATAAATATCAAGCGTCTCTCTAGCCTTCTCCTGCTGTTTGTTTGCAGGCATATGCTTAAGTGTACGCATATTGTGCAGACGATCTGCAAGTTTAATCATAATGACACGAATATCTTTCGCCATTGCAAGAAACATTTTGCGAAGGTTTTCTGCCTGCTCCTCGAGCTTATCTCCGCCGGCATACTCAAGCCTTCCAAGCTTAGTAACACCATCCACAAGATTGGCAACATCCGCACCAAACTCGTCCTCAATTTCTCGGCGGGTCATAATCGTGTCTTCAACAACATCATGTAAAATTCCGGCCACAATCGTTTCCTTATCCATCTCTAAATCCGCAAGGATAATTGCAACATAAAGCGGATGGATAATGTAAGGCTCTCCGGATTTGCGCACCTGCTCCTTATGTGCTTCAAACGCAATCCTATACGCCTTTTCAATCAGTGAAATATCATCGGAAGGATGGTATTTTTTGACACGCAAAATAAGGTCATCATAGAGTTGCTCCGGTGAAAGAAATTCTTTCAGACTCTCGATACGCCCATCATCAATGACAAATTCATGCTTAATTAAGTTTTGCTGTTCTGCGATTTTATCCATACTGTATTCCATCCCAATGATTGATTTCTCATTATTATCTACCTTTTTGGTTTTAAATACAACCTAAAAAAGCATTTTTTAGCAAAAAAGATTCATTTTTTATAAATTTGTAAGTTTAAGAACCGCACCAAAACCTTTTGTTTTGGTAAACTTCATATTATGTTCGAAATTAGCAAAAGAATCTGAAGGATCTATTGCATTGAGATTCAAACGCTCAAACGTATCTCTGTCAAAAATAACAGATAATAACGTAAGCTCCTCATTATGTCCCGTTGCCGAATTTAACATATCATCCACAACATGCACAACAACCTTCTCTACAGGTAAAATTGCGAATAAGTCCCTTGCCAGTCGAAGCGTTACACTGCAGACATAATCCTGCAACAGCTCATTGTACATCGACTTACTCATTGGCTTCTCAGACACTTTTCCCGTAGACGTAAGCGAAAACTCTGTTTCAGGAATCACATCTTCCTGCTTAACATTAAACTCCGCAAAAATATATGCCGGATTATCTGTCCCTATTTCAAATTCACTTCCAAATGCAAGCAAATCGTCAAAAGGTTCCAACTTTTCAACCACTTCATAATATGCATCAATATCTCCGGATGCCACTCTGGTTTGCAGAGACGCCAACTTACGAGGCACTGTTTCTGTTCGGTTCCAATCAATGGGCTCTTGTCCGACACAATGAATTCCGGTCACTTCCTCAATATCGCGGTTAAATTCTTCTACAATCTCCTCATTTTTTTCTAATTCTTTCTTCTTTTCGCGCGTTGATTTGCTTTTCTTTCCGCCAAAAGATTTCGTATAAGAAATACCTGTTCCGGGAATTCCGAATGTCGCACGTCTGGTTCCGTTTGTATTAACGGAATAACGTGCACCCTTAACACCGAAACTCAATCCGACACCACTCTTACTCAGATTCAGTTTAGCAAGTTTTCCCAAAGAAATACTTTTTCTAAAATTCAATCCCATGAAATAACCTCCTTCACAATAACAGAAAAACACCAAAATGCACTTCGGTGTTTTTCTGCATTTCCTTATCTATTATCTTAACTCAACACGACGAACTTTTCCACTAATAGTTTTAGGAAGTTCGTCTAAAAATTCAACAATTCTCGGATATTTGTACGGCGCCGTACGCTTTTTAACGTAAGTCTGAATCTTTTCTTCCAAATTTGTGTTTGTTGTCATTAACTACTTACCTCCTGCTTTTTCATAAACAGTCTGCATACTTATGTTTGAAAAGAACCGTTTACAAAGAACAAAGAGTCCGCAAGCGGACTCTATCAAGTCTTTTGTCTTAACGCGACATCACGGAAACCATCTACTAACCAAACATGGCATTCGGGGCTTCAGCTCGGAAGGGATAGTCTTACGGAGTATCCAATTACTGTCTCACACCAAACGACAGCTCTCTGAAAATGAATTGCTCACTGACCTTCTTCGTCACGGCTTTTTTTCGTGTGTAATCGTAACACCGAATAAATGGATTATCAAGTAACTTTTTTGTTTTATAACACCTTGGCCAGAAAACTCTTCAAACGCTCCGACTTCGGGCTTTCGAAAAATTCTTTCGGACCGGCCTCTTCCACAATCTTTCCGCCATCAATAAAAATAATTCGGCTGGCAACCTCTTTGGCAAACGCCATCTCATGTGTTACCACAACCATAGTCATCTTTTCTTCTGCCAAATCTCTCATAACGGAAAGAACTTCTCCGACCATTTCCGGATCCAAAGCGGAAGTCGGTTCATCAAAAAGCATCACGTCCGGTTTCATGCAAAGAGCGCGTACGATTGCAATACGCTGTTTCTGACCTCCGGAAAGCTGATTTGGATACGCATCTGCACGATCTGCCAGGCCTACCCTCTCTAAAAGACGCATTGCCTCTGCTTTCGCCTCATCAAAGGATTTCTTTTGCAATTTCATTGGACCGATTGTTAAATTTTTGAGAATGGTCATATGCGGAAACAGATTAAACTGCTGAAACACCATTCCCATCTTTTGACGATGCAAATTGATATTGGTATGTTTGTCCGTAATGTCTACACCTTCAAAAAGAATCTGTCCGCCGGTAGGTTCTTCAAGGCGGTTTAAACACCTTAAAAAAGTACTCTTTCCCGAACCGGATGGACCGACAACAAAAACCACATCTCCTTGGTATATATCAATATCAATACCGTTTAAAGCATGCAGATCTTTGAAGGATTTCTCTAACCCTTTCACCTGAATCAGCGGTTTTTCATCGGTTGCACGTACCACACTTTTTTTTGCGATTTCAATTTTGGTATCATTAGTGTTCACTGTTACGTAACCTCCTCTCTAACTGCTTAATCAGGAAGGACAACATCATTACGAGTGTCAGATAAATTGCCGCAACTGCAAGAAGAGGCATCATTGGTGAAAAAGTCTGACTTCGAATAATATCTCCTGCTTTGGTTAAATCCTGCATTGCAATATAACCTGCAACAGAAGTCTCTTTCAACAAAACAATAAATTCATTACCGAGCGCAGGAAGTACATTTTTAATTGCCTGCGGCAGAATAATATAAATCATCGTCTGCGTATAATTGAAACCAAGGCTTCGTCCGGCTTCAAACTGCCCCTGGTCGATAGACATAATACCGCTTCTGACAATTTCCGCAACATATGCACCGGAGTTAATTCCGAATGCAATAACCGCTACTACCACCTTATCAATTCGTACACTGCCGAAAATAACAAAATAAATAATCATCAGCTGGACAACCACGGGAGTTCCGCGAATCACAGTCAGATAAATCTGGCACAGTACATTGAAAATTTTTAATTTACCGGTTTTGTCATGTGTGGAACGTATGATCGCAACAATGAACCCCAGAAAAATACCCAGGATAACGGCAAAGAGAGTTACCTCCAAAGTAACTCCCAAGCCGTCCACGATATACTTCCAACGATTATCATCTATAAAATTCAGATAAAATGCGTCTATTATACTTTTCATATCATGAACTCCATATCCGCCGATTATTCAGCAGCAATATACTTATCAATAATTGCCTGTAATTCACCGGACTCTTTCATCTTGTTAATTGCAGCATTAATTTCGTTCAGAAGTTCCTCGTTGTCTTTCGCAACTGCAATCGCATACTCTTCGTATGTGAAAGCTTCATCCACCAAAACAATACCTTCATTCTGAGACACAAATACCTTAGCAGGTTCTGAGTCAATCATAACTGCATCAACTTTATCCTGAATCAACGCCTGCACCGCTTCAAATCCCTTGTTGTAGCGCTCTACAGTCGCACCCTCAATGTCGTTTGCATACATATCACCGGTTGTTCCAAGCTGAACACCTACGCGCTTTCCTGTCAAATCATCCGGAGTAGCAATATCACTACCCTCTTTAATGATAATTACCTGCGCCGCTGTTGTATACGGAACACTGAAATTAACAGATTCAAGACGGTCAGGTTCAATTGTAAGACCTGCCACACCAATATCGGCTTTACCTGTCTGTACAGACATAATAATAGAATCAAAAGCCATATCTTCAATGACAAGCGTTCTTCCCATCTCTTTGGCAATTGCTTGCGCAATTTCAACATCAATTCCTACAATCTGCTCTCCCTCATGATATTCATATGGGGGGAATTCCGCATTTGTTGCCATAACAAGTTCTTTTTCAGAACCACCGCATGCACATGCCATAACAAGCATGGATGCAACTCCTAAAAGTGCAAGAAACTTCTTCATTCCTAATTATCCTCCGTGCTTTACATCATTCCCATTCCACCACCTGCAGGCATGGCCGGAACATCTTCTTTAATAGTTGCAACAACCGATTCGGTTGTAAGTAATGTAGATGCAACACTGGTTGCATTCTGTAACGCAGATCTTGTTACTTTTGCAGGGTCTAAGATGCCTGCTTCAACCATGTTCACATACTCTTCTTTTAACGCGTCGAAACCAATACCGATTTCAGACTCAAATACTTTATTAATAATTACGCTTCCGTCAAGTCCTGCATTTCCTGCAATATGATACAAAGGAGCTTCCAAAGCTTTCAATACAATTCTTGCGCCGGTCTTCTCATCACCTTCTAAGGTTTCTGCCAATTCAGCAACCTTTTTGGATGCATGAATATATGCAGAGCCACCGCCCGCAATGATACCTTCTTCAACTGCAGCTCTTGTTGCAGCAAGTGCGTCTTCCATACGAAGCTTCGCTTCCTTCATTTCTGTTTCGGTTGCAGCTCCGACACGGATTACCGCAACACCACCTGCCATTTTAGCAAGTCTTTCCTGTAATTTTTCTTTATCAAAATCAGAAGTGGTCTCTTCAATCATCTTCTTAATCTGTCCGACACGTGCTTCAATTGCCTCTGTTGCTCCGGCACCGTCAACGATAATGGTATTTTCTTTTTGTACTTTAACAGATTTCGCACGACCCATATCAGCCAATGTTGCTTCTTTCAAATCGTATCCGAGCTCTTCGCTGATCACTTTACCGCCGGTAAGAATTGCAATATCTTCAAGCATAGCTTTTCTTCTGTCACCGTATCCGGGTGCTTTCACTGCAACAACGTTGAAAGTTCCTCTTAATTTATTGACAATCAGAGTAGTAAGAGCTTCGCCTTCGATATCTTCTGCAATAATTAACAGTTTGGCACCGGACTGCACAACCTGCTCAAGAACAGGAAGGATTTCCTGAATATTGGAAATCTTTTTGTCGGTAATTAAAATGTACGGATTTTCAAGAACAGCTTCCATTTTTTCCATATCGGTAGCCATATATGCGGATAAGTATCCTCTGTCAAACTGCATACCTTCAACGAGATCAAGCTCTGTCTGCATGGTCTTACTTTCTTCAATCGTAATAACACCATCTCCGGACACCTTCTCCATTGCATCCGCAACCATATTTCCGACTGCATCATCACCGGCAGAAATTGCAGCAACCCTTGCAATATGTTCTTTTCCGTTAACCTTGGAGCTCATCTGAGCAATTGCCTCTACCGCACAATCAGTTGCTTTCTTCATACCTTTGCGAAGAATAATGGGGTTGGCTCCGGCTGCAAGATTCTTCATGCCGGCATTCACCATAGCCTGCGCAAGAACGGTTGCCGTCGTGGTACCGTCACCTGCTACGTCATTGGTTTTGGTTGCTACTTCTTTCACCAACTGTGCACCCATGTTTTCAAATGCATCTTCCAATTCAATTTCTTTTGCAATGGTAACACCATCATTTGTAATAAGCGGTGCTCCAAATGATTTATCCAACACAACATTTCTGCCCTTAGGTCCTAATGTTACTCTTACTGTATCTGCAAGCTTATTAACACCTGCTTCCAATGCAGTACGTGCTTCTGCACCATATTTAATTTCTTTTGCCATATTTCATGACACCT
The DNA here is from genome assembly GCA_045530835.1 of Lachnospiraceae bacterium. GTDB lineage: Bacteria > Bacillota > Clostridia > Lachnospirales > Lachnospiraceae > UBA3766. The sequence goes on from JAZSCW010000047.1 coordinate 77,457, forward strand.
CCGTTTTCATTCATTATAACTAATCCGTTTACTATTCTACTTGATAAAAGAAAAGAACGCAATCCTATTCTACTACTGCAAGAATATCAGACTGTTTTACAATAATATATTCTTCATTATCCATCTTAACATCTGTTCCGGCATACTTGGAGTAAATAACCTGATCGCCAACCTTTACTTCCATCTTAACCTCTTTTCCGTCAGCCAGAATTCCGGGGCCTACGGCAATTACCTCTGCCTGCTGGGGCTTTTCTTTACTCTGACCCGGTAACACGATACCTGACTTGGTTGTTTCCTCTGCGACAAGCTGTTTCAAAACGACTCTGTCTCCTAACGGTACTAATCTCATGCTTTATATCCTCCTTAATAACTTTAATCTCTTTCCATTCTTTTGTTTTGTTAGCACTCTTTCTGATTGAGTGCTAACCATGACAATTATACTGTACTTTATAAATATTTTCAAGACTATTTTTATATTTTATTTTTTTACTTCCATTTTTAAAAAAGTAGTGTTATTCTATAAGTAATTGTTTTAGTTTATGGGGTCTAGGGTTATGTTCAATATTATCAAAAATATAGTTTCATTGATACGCAATTTGATGAATGGAGATGAATACATTTCCGATCGCGCAAAAATCACATATACATTATATTTTCTGTCACTTATGCATATCACTTATGCTGCAATTTTAATGTTCTGCCAAACCGCTATACTTGCATTATATAATCTGCTTGCGTTTATTTTGATGCAGATTCTGATTCGTGTAGCTCACCAGAAACATCTTTTTACCGCAGCAGCACTTTCAGCCGTTGAAATACTTATCTTTGCAGTTGTTTCAACGCTGTCACTTGGAGATACGGTTCATTTCAATTTATTCTGTTTCAGTATTATTCCTATGGTATTTTATGTATCTTCTACTATTAAAGAGTTTAAAAACAACTCCGTATTCTCTTTTTCATTTTCCCTGCTTGCGCTCGCAACGTATGCTGCAACAATATTAATCGGACAATATACCACACCGCTTGGTACCTTTCCGGCAGAGAACATTACACTTGTTTCCGTAATAGAAATTATGAACGGCATTATTGTTGTCGGAATGATTACAATTTTTTTACTGCTGTTTACCTGGGAAATGAAAAACAACACAGCAACACTCGAGAAACGAAACCAGCAGTTACAGCAATTTGCGAATGTCGATCCCCTTACCAAATTACCAAACCGCCGCAGTATGATGCAAACCTTAAATCTCGCCATGCATGAACTCAGCCGCGGAAATTCCGTTTTCAGCATTATTCTGGGCGACATCGACAATTTCAAAAAAATCAATGATAACTATGGACACGATATGGGAGACAAAGTTCTTCTGACCGTAGCACACACGATTTCTTCCCAATTAAGAGACTGTGATGCCGTATGTCGCTGGGGTGGTGAAGAGATTCTGATTCTGATTCGCGGAAATGCAGAATCTGCTACAGCAATCGCGGAAAGAATCCGGCTTACCATTGCCACAACGGAAGTTGTACACAATAATAACAATGTTCGTGTCTCAATGACTTTTGGTGTAACACAAGCTGAAATCGGCTATCGGATTGAACAAATTATCCAAAGCGCTGATAACCGTATGTATTACGGAAAACAACATGGTAAGAATCAGGTTGTTTCCAAAAATCCATAATTTCATCGTTTTTTCTGAAACAGGTAACATTTGTTGCCTGTTTTTTCTTGCTTTTTTTCACATTTTATGTAAAATGGTCTTTGGTATGCTTAAAAAATAAGGAGGATTTTAAGATGATTAGTGCAAATAATGTGTCTTTGCGTTTTGGTAAAAAGGCACTTTTCGAAGAAGTTAATATTAAATTTACAGAAGGAAACTGCTACGGTTTGATTGGTGCAAACGGTGCCGGCAAAT
>JAZSCW010000065.1:0-38562 GCA_045530835.1 Lachnospiraceae bacterium
ATAATTATATTTTTGAAAAGGCATATCTGTATTATCTTTCAACGAATATTTAAGAACTTCATGAAACATTCGAAGTTTCTTTTTCTTTCCATCTTCATCCGTCACTTGAATTTTTGCCCCGACACCATTAGGAAAACTTCGGCTCGAACCAATATTTCCGTATTCATAAGCGTTTCCTTTGATTACTTTTACCCTAAAAAAGATAAAATCAATCCAATAAGGAATTATGCAAAAAAGATTCAGCGTCAACAATCCGGCAAAAATACTCTTTTCAAAAACAGTAAAAGAATCGATGTCAAAAGCCGGTTTCCCATTGAGAATCATACAAACAGCCAGAATCCAAAGAATAAGAAAAAACACCTGAAGACCCAAAGTCCAAATCGTTACTCCTAAAAAGAAAATTCTTTTTCGCATATAATCTCCTTCCCGGATAAATAGGAACATTTCCCCTCTATTTGAGGAAACACAAGACGATATGCATGCAAAAGCTGTCCCTTTGTTTTGCATACAGATTCATTGCCGGAATACTTAACGTCACCCACAAGAGGATATCCGAGTTTTTCCATCTGGGCTCGAATCTGATGTGTTTTACCCGTGAAAAGTTCTATTTCAAGTTCAGTAAAATTACCTTTCGAAGAAATCGGCCTGATTCCTGTTTTAATCGGTTTGACATCGCAAAGCAATTCCTTCGGTATCGCATCCAACGTATCAAAAACAGTTACCTTGTTTGCACTTTCATTTTTATATAAAAAGGCATCAAAAACCCCCTCTAAAGAACACTTTCCTTTCACAAGACATCTGTAATATTTGTGCAGACTTCTGTCTTTTAAGATGCGTGCCATCTCCTGACTACCAACTAATGTCTTCGAACAAACCAAAAGTCCGGATGTATTCCGGTCAAGTCTGTTACATACAGATGGCTTAAAAGTCAAAAGAGTCTCCGAAGAAATACAGTTATGCGACAAAAGATATCCAATCAGCCATTCATTCGCCGAAAGCTCTTTTCCATCGGCTCTTTGGCTTAAAACTCCCGCCGGCTTTTCAATAAAAAGAACGTCTTCAAATTCTTCCACAATGCGTATTCCTTTTATTTGTTTATATGCTTTTAAATATAGACCGATTCCTGCATCAGATGAAGCCGAACCTTTAAATTTTTCAATGGTTTCATCCGCAAGAAACAGTTTGACACTGTCCCCCGCCTGAAGCAGTTCATTGCCGGTAACTTTTTTTCCGTTCAATACGATATTCTTTTTTCGCATCATTTTATAAAGAAAGGAATTAGGCGCTTCCTTAAGATATTTATGTAAAAATTTATCCAGGCGCTGTCCGGCTTCTAATTCCTTAATTAACAGCTCTTTCATTCGCTACGGCTCCCTTTGTATTAAAGCTTAGATTGATAAACTCAAAAGCAGATCATACATCGCTTTTTCATTTTCAGCCACTTCCGTTTCATCATGACACAACTGACCAAAACGCTCCACAAATTTTCCCTTATCCGAAAATACTTTAACAGCAATTCCTGAAATACCGTTTTTCTTCATATATTCCTCAAAATGCTGTTTAGCCTTTTGCGTATCAGTTTTTTCGGATGCTGCATAGGCAATTAACGACCCCTTCTTAACAAGAACTGCACAAAGGGGAAAGTTTTTTTCATAGCTGGTCAGATAAAAATCAAAACCGCACAAAATATCATTCTTTCGACTACCGGCCAATGCTACAAGTTCATCATACAAACTCTTAGAGCAGCTGAATTTTTCAGCACGCATAAAAAGAATCATGGAAACAATAAACTTTGCTGCAGGTAACATACCAAGCACCGAAACAACAGTAAAAATCGTAGACGCTTCTTCAACAAAAAAGTAGCCAATCACAAAAATCAATGCGCAAATTGCTACATTACCAAGCGCAAACAATCCATGCTTCACAGCCTGCTTTTTCAAATACCCAAAACTACCTTTTCCTTTTATTGTCATACTTTTATCCTCATTTCTTCTTTCCATTCTTGGACTGAGCGTTATTTTTGCCCTGTTTTACTTTTTGATTCCGATTTTTATTTTTTTCAGTGTTCTGTTTCTTGGTCGGAATATTCTTTGTTTTCAAAGCAGCTTTCTTTGGTGTTCCCGAGAAACTGTTTTTCTCTTTTGCAAGTTTTCTCGGACGAATCAGGCATTTGGCATCAAACCCGATTAAATCCTGACGCTTGGCAATAATCAACGCCTCTTTGACCAAATCATAATTATCCGGATTACTATATTGAATCAGGGCTCGCTGCATTGCTTTTTCATGCGGATTTTTCACAACATAAACCGGTTCATTCGTCCTGGGATCAATTCCTGTATAATACATAACAGTTGACATGGTGGACGGCGTCGGATAAAAATCCTGAACCTGCTCGGGCATATATCCGGTATCTCTGATATATTCCGCAAGTTTCACGGCATCCTTCATGGTGGAACCCGGATGACTACTCATAAAATACGGTACGAGAAACTGATTTTTCTTTTCCATGAGATTCAGTCTTTCATATTCTTTGGTAAAGCGTTTATATACCTCATGGTTTGGCTTACCCATTTTGGACAAAACAGCGTCGGAAACATGTTCAGGCGCAACTTTTAATTGACCACTGATATGATGCGAAACCAATTCTTTCAAGAAAGTTCTCTTTTCATCTGCAAGAGCATAATCAAAGCGAATACCGGAGCGAACAAAGACTTTCTTCACCTTAGGCAGGTTTCGCAATTTGCGAAGAAGAGCAACATAGTCCGAATGGTCTGCATCAAGATTAGGACAGGGTTTCGGAAAAAGACATTGCCTGTTCTGACAAACGCCGGCTTTTACCTGTTTCTGACAGGCGCGATGTCTGAAATTAGCGGTAGGACCTCCAACATCATGAATATAACCTTTGAAATCGGGCATTTGTGTAATCTGTCCGGCCTCTTCTACCAGGGATTCATGACTGCGAACCTGAACAACGCGCCCCTGATGAAATGCAAGCGCGCAGAAATTACAAGCACCAAAACATCCCCTGTTACTTGTCAAAGAAAATTTAACTTCTTCAATCGCCAAAACACCACCATCTCGAACATGATCCGGATGAACTTCCTTTGTATAGGGAAGCGCATAAACCTCATCCATCTCCTGCATAGACAAGGGTAATGCAGGTGGATTTTGTACAATAAAGCAATGTGACGAATACGGTTCTATCAGCGTTTTTGCTGTTATTGCATCCATATTTTGCGACTGCGCGACAAAACTTTCTGCATATTTTTTCTTTTCTTTTTGCATTTCTTCATATGAAGGAAGCATCAAAACATCAGGAATTTCAGGAAATGCAGAGGATTTGTACACCGTTCCGCGAATATAGTTAATATCTTTGATTGCAACTCCCGCGGCAAGCGCATCTGCAAGTTCAACAATACTTCTCTCTCCCATGCCGTAAGAAACGATATCTGCACCACTTTCAAGCAAAATCGAACGGCGCAAAGAATCGGACCAATAATCATAATGAGCCATGCGTCGAAGAGAGGCCTCTACACCTCCTACGATTATCGGAGTTTTTTTGCAGCTTTGACGAATCAGATTACAATACACAATCACTGCCCGATCCGGTCTTGCACCCGTTTTACCACCGGGCGTATATGCATCAGTTGTACGTCGTTTCTTGGAAACATAATAATGGTTCACCATAGAATCCATATTTCCGGAAGAAACAAGAAATCCCAGTTTCGGAATACCAAGCGCAAGGACCGATTGAGGATCTTTATAATCCGGTTGCGAAATAATCCCGACTGTATAACCATTCTTCTCAAGTACGCGAGATATAATTGCTGCACCAAAAGAAGGGTGATCAACATACGCATCACCCAAAACATATACAAAATCCAATTGTTCTATGCCCCTCTGTTCCAAATCCGGCTTGGATACCGGCATAAAAAGCGTTCTGTCTTTCATTCTTTTTTACTTCCGCTTTCTGATAATTCTTTCACTTCTTGTTCTGTCAATTCTCTATATTCACCGGGAGAAAGCAAGTCATCCAGTATCAGACTTCCCATTTGAAGACGTTTGAGTGCAATAACTTCATTACCTACACTCTTTAACATTCTCTTCACCTGATGAAATTTTCCCTCACGGATAGTTAACAAAATAACAGATGGCTCCTTAGTGGTTTCAACTTTTGCCGGTAATGTCACCTCATCTTCTCCAATGTCAACACCACCTTCCAGTTTCTTGATTTGATCTCCATCAACAGGATTCGCACAAGAAACACGGTAAACTTTGTCCACATGTTTTTTGGGAGACAAAAGATTATGTGCAAGCGCACCATCATCCGTAAGAAGTAACAAACCTGTTGTATCTTTATCCAGACGGCCTACAGGGAAAAGGTCTTTACGTAACCCTGACGGGATACACTCAAGAACAGTTTTATCCAAATTATCCTGTGTCGCACTAACGACCCCTGATGGCTTATGCAACATAATATATCTGTTTTTTTTCACGGAAACACACTCTCCGTGAACAAATACCGTATCATTTTGTTCATCGATGGTACAATCTGCCTCTTTTACAACCGATCCATTCACGCAAACAGCACCTTTTTTACATAATAGTTTCACCTGCGAGCGACTTCCAAGACCCGCATGGCTTAAAAATTTATCAAGACGCATAGCTTAATCCTCATCTTTCATGAATATTACATCGGTAACAACTCATAAAATAAATAAAAAAACCTGCTATGAATTTGTTTATAATCATTCTTTTTTCTGTTACAGGAATCTTTTTATTTCTGTTTCCGGAACAAACAACCGAATATGCTTCCAAAGGCCTGTTAAACTGGTTCCACAATATTATCCCGGCACTTTTTCCTTTCATGATACTGCAATCCGTTTTGATTGGAATGAGATTCGATGAAAAAACAGGAAAATTATTAAAGCCATTGCTAAAACCTCTGTTTCCGCTTCAAGAAAGTGCATATTTCGCAATTCCTATTGGCTTTTTATGCGGTTTTCCGATGGGTGCAATTGCCACAAGAAACTTATACACAGATGGAAAAATACCCAAAAAAGATGCAGAATTATTGCTTGCATTCTGTAACAACATCGGTCCAATTTACACCATTACAACCATCTTACCACTCTTTCCGAATACATACCGTCCGCTTATTTTAATCTTCATGTATGCGTTGCCGCTTTTATACGGAAGTATCATTACAAACCTGTCAAATCGAAAACACCAAAAAACAAAGTCGTCACATTCCCAAAGATGCCTTGACGAAAACTCCTGCAAAAAAGAAAGAAAAGAAATTAGTCTTATTTTTTCAAATGCACTTAAACAGGCAATTGAATCCATTCTGTCCTTAGGAGGCTGTATGGTCTTTTTCAGTGTTATGCAGGTTTTATTTACACTTTTACCATTCGACACTCCGCTTATTAAATGCTTAGGATGCGGCTTATTGGAAATCGGTAGTTTCATACAAACACTCGATATAAATGCCCCTTATTTAAACCTTCCGGAATGTTTTCTTTTACTTTCATTGGTACATATCGGCGGTTTATCCTGTATTATGCAGACAATGTGCATCATTTCAAACACAAACCTATCCATACGAAACTATCTTTTTCACAAATTGATTCTTACAGGAATCTGGTGTTTTTGCGGACTTATCTGTTTCTTTTTCGAAGTGATATAAAAGCAATAGCCGCTGTCTGAAGAATTCCCAAGCATGCTGTCACCCAAAACAAAATTGCATGTTGGGAATTTGTAGAACAATTATTATTTACTACAGGAATGATTTCTTCATTAAAAGGTTCTTCTTCCTGCAAAAGCTCATCCTCCGTAAGGTCAGAAACCAAAGTGGCTTCTACAGAGTTAGCAAATAATAATCCTTTCAAATCAATCGGTTCACTATATGCAACAGCATCATATGCATTAAAAACTGCAACAACAAATTCCGTCGCATTCTGCTCCTTAATGATATGCTCGATTGAAAATTCATCTTCAAAGTATAGAGAACGCTTCGGTGAAAAATTATTTCCTCCATCTTTTGAAACCGCATACGCAACCACAGCACTGTCCTCATCGGTTGCGCAAACGCGAAATACAGCCCTGTTATTTTCATTACGATATGATTCGAATTTGCACTCTACAGACGGCGGAGTTGTATCTTCTTTATAAATATGTCGGGGGAGAACTTGTTCACTTTTTTTGACATCTGAATAATCAACTCCCAAGACCGCTGATTTCAAGCCATATGTCATAGCAATTGCAGTTGCATCAATCTTACCGAAACGTTCCAAATCATCCGGAGTATCATAAAACTTCTCTTCCGCAGGAACATCCAGGTAACAATGTTCAACGATAACCGTCGGAATGCGTCTGGAAGAAGCCTCTCTGATAATGCCGTAATAATCATCATTATTATCATTCAAACGCGTGAAATTACCATGAATCGGCACGCCATACTGCTCTAATAAAGCAAGCTCTGTCAAAGCAAACTTCTCTGCTTTCTGACGAAGCGGTGCCTTCGATGAAACATAAGTTTCCGCACCGGATAAGGTATGACTTTCTGAAGCATTAAAATGAAGGCTGATTAAAAGATCGGCACTATACTCTTTTGCAACAATAGCTCTGTCTGCCAAAGAAATTTCCTCATCTTTATCACGTGTCAAATAAACTTCTACACCTTCATACTTCTGCAATTCTTTTTTGCATGCCATCGCAACCCTGAAATTCAATTCTTTTTCCATTCTGCCTTTGGTTATCGCTCCAATATCACTTCCTCCATGACCGGGGTCTAATACAATAACCAACTTATCTTTCTCGGCATTCAGCGGTTTCACGCACAAAAAACAGCAAATCAGGATCAAAATCGGAAACAAGGCCAAAAGAATAGCTGCTTTATTTTGTTTTTTTCTAACCATGTATATTATGTGTTCGCTTTCTAATATTTCAAATCAAATAGGATCTTTGAACTATCCTATATGATAAAAATACCGGCTTCAAAAAGAAACCGGTATATTCACTGATTACATCATATCAATATTAATTTCTCCGGTATCGGCAACTGATTCAGAAGTTGAAGTCTGCTGAACCGGTGTTGTTTCAACCGGTGCTGCCGGATGCAATTCCTCGCGATTTGCCTTTACAATCTGATAATAGTGATTCAAGGAATTCTGTACTTCCTGATATCTTGTATTATTGGAATCCATCGCAGACTCAAAAATACGTTCCATTTCTGCCATCATATTATCCATATATGTAACAGCTGCTTCTCTCAACTGATTACTTTCAATCATTGCATTATCAAGAATAGCCTGAGCTTCCTGTGAAGCTTTCATAATGATGCCATCAGCCTCACTGTATGCCTGCTGCATAATCTGATTCTCGCTAAGCAACTGGCTTGTACGAATAGCTGCATCATTAACCAAGGCTTCCGCTTTTGCCTTCGCATCTTCAAGAATAGCATCTTTATTATTAATAATTTTACGAATCTGCTTTAATTCTTCAGGTGTATGTTTACGAAGTTCACCGATTAACTCATCAAATTCCTCTTTATTAACAATAACTTTACCAGAACTTAAAGGAACCGGTTTACAAGATTCCACATACTCTTCAATTTCATCAATCAACTGCTCAATCTTACTGGTCATAATCAATTCTCCCTCTTACTGATATCCATATTTTTCATATAATTTCTGCATAACATACTCGGGTACACACTTCGAAACATCACCATGAAAGCTGGCAATCTCACGAACAGTGCTTGAACAAAGAAACGAATATGCCAAATCAGTGGTCAAAAAAACAGTTTCGAGTTCTCCTCCCGAAATCAGGGAGTTTGTCTGTGCAAGATGTAACTCATAGTCAAAATCAGTTACAGCCCTCAGACCTCTGATAGCCACTTTCACATCTTTCTTCTTCGCATAATCAATCAGCAAACCGCTGAAACTGTCAATTTCCACATTGGGAATATCTTTTGTTACTTCTTCTAGCATTTTAACACGTTCTTCCACAGAAAACAATGGAGACTTTGCGCTATTGTTCAAAACACTGACAATAATTTTATCAAAAAGACCGGATGCCCTCTTAATAATGTCAATGTGACCGTTTGTAACCGGGTCAAAACTCCCCGGATAAATTGCTACTCTCATGTATTTAAATCCTTTCTATATTAATATATTTTCAGACAAAGAAAACACACAAAATTAGTTACGTAAAACACAGAGAAACCTGTTGCCCCCCATTTTACTTATATCAATTTACATATTCACCAAACAGAATTTCATCAAAATCTGTCGAATTATCATCTTTCTCACCTATTATCCTCGTAATATAAATTCTAGTGCCAACTTCCTCCCAAAAAAATCTACCATAAAGACAATTATTGGAACCATATATATCAGAAGAAAAAGAAATGGAAAATTGAGCAACATTTAAATTGTCACATTCAAAATACTCTATTTGATAGCCATCAACATTCAAATCATGATTTTCAAGCACTTTAAGCATATTGCACCTAATGTCAGAAAAATAATTTGTATTAACCATAGTACAGTCATCATTAAACCATTTATCCAATTCGTCCAATTGTTCAGACTCCAAAGCATTAGCAAAATCTGCCAAAAATTGATTGGCTTTCTTTTCTTCATCAACAAAAGAACAACCGGAAAAGACAATTAATACAATAAAGATAAGATAAATTAATACAGCTTTGCTATGCATTATATCCCTCTCAAACCACAACAAAATCAAAAATGTTCTATTTATCTAATCATTTTCTCCTAATAAACACATGCTGACAATTTTTATACTCTTTTCTTTTATAAACTTCAAAACCAAGTGAATCAACAATCTCAAAGTCCGCATCATAATCACACTCAACGACAATTACGGTATCTTCAGTCACATACTTGCTTTCTGCCGCAACTTGAAGAACCTGAATTTCTTTATGGTCTTTATACGGCGGATCCATGAAAAGAATATCTATGGGTTCCTTCACAGAATAAGCCAATGCAAAAGCTGCATCCTGTTTTAATACAATTGCATTATCGATCAACTTCGTATGTTTCAAGTTTTCAAGAATACACTTATTCGCCTTCATGTTATCATCCACGAAATAAGCCTTCTTTGCACCACGGCTTAACGCCTCAATTCCGATGGCACCGCTACCGCTGAATAAATCCACGAAAACACCACCGCCGACATAAGGCTGTAACACATTAAAAAGTGTCTCTTTATACTTATCCGTTGTCGGTCTTGTATGATCACCTTCCGGACTCTTTAATATTAAACTTCTTGCAACACCTGCAATAACTCTCATGTCCACTCCTTCGCCAAACGTTCCTTACGTTCTGATTTTGGTTCCTTTCGTATCACGTTTCGCAAGTTTAATTTTATTTAGTTCAATCTCTTTGGAATTCACTGTAATGGAAGTACCTACCGCATTCTGCGTATAATAAACCGAATCTACATACGCTTTCGGATTCAACTTCATGCCACGTACACCGATTGCCGCTTTCTTTTTCTCGGGAATTTCTTCCAGAGGGAATCGGAGATAAAAACCATCCGAGGAAATCATCACAATATTGCGCTGTTCTTTCAACACTTCAACGCTCACCAAAGCATCATCATCCGCAAGCTTCGTTGCAGCAACCTGACGCTTGGAAACATCGAATTCACCACCATCAACAACCTTTACCATAGCGGATTTAGTCACAAAAATCAACCTGTAAAGATTCAACTCACTCTGGCTCGCAGCACAAAGAATACGTTCCTGCGCGGAAGAATATGCGCTGACATTATCAATCGGAACACCTTTATCTTTTAACTTACCAAACGGCACATCCGATACTTTAATTGTATAAAGATTGCCTTGATCAGTAAAAATACAGATTTTACCTGTGTTTTTACAGATAAAAGCATAACGGTTATCTGCAATCAGATTTTCTTTATTTCTCTCAAATGTAGCCGTATCCACACATCTGACATACCCAAAGCGGTCGATAAGAACGTAAACGTCCATCTCTTCCATTTTTTTCTCTTCATAGACTGCTTCAGCCGCATTCTCGACCACGGTTCTTCTAGGTCGCGCGAATTCTTTTTTGATTTTTTCAAGATCCTGAATAATTACCTGCGTCATGGAATCATGACGTTCCAAAATATCCTCATAACGATAAATATTTGCCATGGTTTCATCATGCTCTTTTATCAAGGCCTGAACTTCCAGACCGCTTAATTTATACAGACGCAAATCAAGAATTGCATTGGCCTGACGTTCTGTAAAGAGCAACTGTTGTGCCATAATTTCAGATTCTTTGGATTTAAACTTTATTCCTGTTGTTTCACCTTCCACAAGACATTTCTTAGACATCGCACGGTCTTTGGAACCTCTGATAATCTCGATAATCAAATCGATTACATTACAGGCTTTGATCAATCCTTCCTGAACTTCACGACGCTCGTTTTCTTTCTCAAGTAGGTTTGTGTATTTTCTGCGGTTTACCTCATAATTGAAATCAACAACATGCTTTATTGCATCTTTTAAACCAAGTGTTTCAGGTTTACCGTTTGCAATCGCAAGCATATTTACACCAAATGTATCCTCAAGGCGGGTTTTCTTATAAAGCATGTTCTTGAAATTCTCTACATTGGTATCTTTCTTTAATTCAATTACAATTCTAATGCCTTCTTTAGATGATTGATTGGTAATATCCACAATATCATTGGTTTTCTTCGTTTCATACAACGCGGATACATCCTGCAAAAATTTCGCAATATTGCCACCAATCATAGTATAGGGAATTTCAGAAATAACAAGATTAATATGTCCGTTCTTGCCTTTCTCAATATCTACTTTACCACGAATTTTGATTTTACCGACACCGGTTGCATAAATCTCTTCCAAATCGCTCTGATTAATCACAATACCACCGGTCGGAAAATCAGGACCTTTGACATATGTCATCAGCTCCTGAAGTGATATTGAAGGATCTCGCAAATATGCCTTGGTGGCATCAATAATTTCGCCCAGGTTATGAGGCGGTGTACTTGTGACCATACCAACAGCGATACCTTCCGAACCGTTAATCAGAAAATTAGGAATTTTAACCGGTAAAACAGAAGGTTCTTTTTCCGTTTCGTCAAAATTGGGAACAAAATCCACAACATCTTTATCAAGGTCTTCCAAAAAAGCAAGTTGGGTAACCTTCTGTAATCTTGCTTCCGTATAACGCATTGCAGCGGCGCTGTCACCTTCTATATTTCCAAAATTACCATGTCCGTCAACCAAAGGAAGCCCTTTCTTGAAATCCTGCGTCATAACAACAAGGGAATCATAGATTGAACTGTCGCCATGAGGATGGTATTTACCCATGGTATCACCAACAATACGCGCACTCTTTCGATAAGGTTTATCATATTTAATACCAAGTTCATGCATATCATATAACGTACGGCGCTGAACCGGTTTCAATCCGTCACGTACATCTGGAAGCGCACGTGCAACGATAACACTCATGGCATAGTCAATATATGATTTCTGCATTACCTCAGAATATTCTGTTTTAATAATTTTTTCAGCCATTGCCAAGCTCCATTTCTTACGTGATTCATTCCTTATACATCCAATTCCGCGTCATTAGCATGTTCATAGATAAATGCTTTACGCGGCGGTACTTCCGTACCCATCAAAAGCTCTGTCAATCGATTCGCCATCCCTGCATCTTCAATCTGAACAAGTTTCAGATTTCTTGTTTCAGGATTCAATGTTGTTTCCCACAACTGATTCGCATCCATCTCTCCCAGACCTTTGTAACGCTGTAACGTAAAAGGTCCTTTATGTTTTTTACGATATTGTGCGAGCGCATAATCATCGTACAAATACTCTTCTTCGCCCCTTGAAGGCATTGCTTTATACAAAGGAGGCATCGCAATATATACATGTCCTTCCTGAATCAGTTCGGGCATAAAACGATAAAACAAAGTCAATAAAAGCGTGCAGATATGCGCACCGTCAACATCCGCATCAGCCATAATTATAATCTTGTCATAACGCAATTTGGTAATATCGAAATCATTTCCGTAGCCTTCCGAAAATCCACAACCAAATGCATTAATCATGGTCTTAATTTCAGCGTTCGCAAGTACTTTATCCATACTTGCCTTTTCTACATTAAGAATTTTACCGCGAATCGGTAAAATCGCCTGGTACTTACGGTCACGTGCTGTCTTTGCACTGCCTCCCGCAGAATCACCCTCTACGATAAAGATTTCACACTTCGATGCATCTTTGGATTCACAGTTTGCAAGCTTTCCGTTGGAATCGAAAGAAAACTTCTGCTTTGTCAGCATGTTTGTCTTAGCTTTTTCTTCTGCTTTACGAATCTTAGCCGCTTTCTCTGCACAACCGATAACACCTTTTAAGCATTCTAAATTACGGTCGAAATATAATACCAGCTCATCACCTGCAACTTTCACTACTGCCTTTGATGCATCCTGATTATCCAGTTTTGTTTTGGTCTGTCCTTCAAAACGCGGTGTCGGATGTTTGATGCTTACAACGGCAACCATGCCGCTACGTACTTCTGGGCCGGTGAAATTGACATCTTTTTCTTTTAAAATATTGAGTGTTCTGGCATAAGAATTGATTACAGTTGTAAAAACAGTTTTAAAACCTGTAATATGAGTACCGCCTTCGGCATTATAAATATTATTGCAAAAACCAAGAACATTTTCATGAAATTCATTTACATACTGAAACGCACATTCAACAATAATATCATCAGAAGCCCCCTGAAAATATACAACATCATGAACCGCTTCTTTGCCTTTATTTATATCCTTTACAAAGCCGACAATTCCTTCTTCCTCATGGAATTCAATCACTTCATTCAAGCCATCACGTTTATCTTCAAATACAACGGTCAGCTTCGGATTCAGATATGCGGTTTCATGAAGCCTGCTCTTAATATCCTCTGCTTTAAAACGCGTTTTTTCAAAAATTGTATCATCCGGCGTGAAATTAACGGTAGTTCCGGTCTCCTTTGTTCTTCCAACAGAGGGAAGCTCACCGTTTTTCAACTCCAAAGTAGGAATTCCTTTCTCATAGAAATCTTCATAAACATGGCCATCACGTTTAATAGTAACCTTCATTTGTTTAGAAAGGGCATTTACAACAGAAGAGCCAACACCATGAAGCCCGCCGGAATTCTTATAAATGTTATTATTAAACTTACCGCCGGCATGGAGTGTCGTGAAAACAAGACGTTCTGCACTGATTCCTTTCTCATGCATATCAACAGGAATACCACGGCCGTTATCAGATACCGTCGCAGATCCGTCCGCTTCAAGTGTTACCGTAATTCTGTCACAAAACCCTGCCATATGCTCGTCCACCGAGTTGTCAACAATTTCGTAAATCAAATGATTCAAGCCCTTCGTTGAAACACTTCCGATATACATTCCCGGACGCTCACGAACCGCTTCCAATCCTTCCAAAACCGTTATTGCACTTGAATCATAGGTCACATTTTTAGCCATGACTAACACTCCTACTTCTTAAAAGTAAAAAATTCCATCAAAATTATAGCATAAATAAAAGTAAATGAGAAGAGAAAAATACATGATATAGTGGCTTTTTCTCTTTATTGCCACATAATGTACCCTCTCTTCTCATAAATTCCGTCATACGCATCATAAATAGCCATCCTTCGGCCGGAACTCACAAAATGCGTTACCTGCTTCAATCACCTTGCATTACTGCTTCTTTAGCAAGCATCAAGATATCAGCATCCTGATAAATATCACCCATTGCAAAATGCATCAGACCGCTTTGGCGGATACCAAACAAGTCACCGGGGCCGCGCAAACGCAAATCTTCATTGGCGATAAAGAAACCGTCATTGCTTTTCACCAAAACTTCCAATCGTTCGGAATGTTTGGCTTCTTTACTTCCCTGAATAAAGACACAATAGGACTGGCTGTTCCCTCTTCCAACACGTCCACGCAATTGATGAAGCTGTGCCAAACCAAAACGTTCGGCATTTTCAATCATAATGACTGTTGCATTCGGCACATCAATTCCAACTTCAATAACCGTTGTGGAAACCAGAATATCAATATTCCCACGAGAATATTCAAGCATTATTTTATTCTTCTCCTGTGGCTTCATCTGACCGTGTAAAATTGCAATTCTGTATTTCTCAGGTAAGACTTGTCTTAATTTATCAGCATAATCTATAACATTTTCAAGATTCTCTGCGCCTTCTGATGCCTCAACCATAGGGCAAATCACATATGCCTGATGTCCCTTATCCACTTCTGTCATCAGGAAACGATATGCAACCTCTCTTTTATCCGTTCCAACCACACAATTCTTAATCGGCAATCGATTCTTTGGTAATTCATCTACAATTGAAACACTTAAATCAGTATACAGCACCGAAGCCAGGGTTCTTGGTATCGGCGTTGCGCTCATGACAAGCACATGCACTTTATCACCTTTTTCCTCGAGCTTCTCACGCTGTCTAACACCAAAACGATGCTGTTCGTCAGTAATAATAAGCGCCAGCTTATGAAAATTCACTTTGTCCTGAAACACCGCATGCGTACCGATTACTGTATCAACTGCACCGGTTTGAATCTGTTCGTAAATCTTTCGTTTCTCTGCAGCAGTTGCACAACCTGTCAAAAGGACAGGTTTCATAGGTAAATCATACTGTTCTATCAATTTTTTCAAACTATCAAAATGCTGACCCGCCAAAACTTCCGTCGGTGCCATAAAGGAACACTGATATCCGTTGCTTACACAAAGTAGCATGGCCAGAAAAGCAATGATTGTTTTACCTGCACCAACATCTCCCTGCACCAGACGATTCATCACATATCCACCCGTCATATCATCTGAAATATCATTCCAGGCATTTAATTGCGCATTTGTTAATCGAAACGGTAATTTCTCTGTAAAACGCGTCACATAAGCATTTTCCATCATCGGAAAATTACTTTTTACACGATTGTTTTCCTCAATCGATGCTTTGATTGCAAGCAAAAAATGATAAAACTCATCAAAAACAAGTCTTTTTCTTGCCTCAAGCAAAACATCATATTCTTCAGGCAAATGCACTCTTTTCAACGAAGTCTTCAAAGACGCCAACTCATATTTAGCAAGAAACTTCTCTGAATACGGTTCTTCAAACTCTCCATAATCCGTAAAACTCTGTTTAACAGCCTTCTTTATTGCATTCGAACTAAGACCTTTAGATAAAGAATAAACAGGTTGCAAAGTTCGCATCAGAACATCATATTCTTCGGGCTTGATGATCCGGGGCTGGTCCATATGCAATTTATTACCACGTTTTGAAACAGTTCCGTGAAAGCAAAACTTTGTGCCCGGCTTCAAAACCTGACGTAAATATTTCAAATGAAAAAAAGTTAACCCGATTTTACCGGTTTCATCTGCTACGGAGACAGTTGTAATCGTTCTTCCTTTGATTTCTTTCTGAAAGAAATCATTACAGACTTCCACGCATATTGTACCGGTATAGCCCTCATAAATATCACTAATTCGAACCGGCTCATGATAACTTTTATAGGTACGCGGAAAATAATAGAGCAAATCGTACACCGATTCAATTCCAACTTTGCGGAAAGGGAGTGCGCTTTTCTCACCAATACCTTTTAATTTTACCAATGGTATATTTTTCAAATCAATGATTTGCATATTACACACCTTCCGTACTTATTTCTGTGCTTCAAAAAAGTCCAAAATCAAAGAGTTTGTATCAATTCCGTTTATATTTTTATCAGGCCATGAATGACGCCCGTCTTTCACCAGGAGTGACCAGACCTGATTCGTCGAGTCAATTCCTGTGTTTTTTGTCAAAATAGAATTTTTCCCTATCGTTTCTGTCATTTCTTCTGTCAAACCATTTGATTCAGCCCAATATTCCATAACCTCTTCGATTGCAGGATCAATTGCATATATCGCTGTATTATCGGAGTTCTTTGGAACCACATCATCTTTTTCACCGGTAATTTGAAAGACGGAAATGTCATTATAATCACTTCTGTTTTCCCAAATCACTTTCGACATCTTACCTGCTACACTGACAACCGCTTCAAAAGTATCTCCGGCTTCCATTGCAAGGCGATGTGTCATAAAAGCACCGTTACTAAATCCGACTGCAAAAGTGGCACCGGAATCAAACCCATAGTTTTCTTCTAAATAGGAAACAACCGCACATAAAAAATCAACATCATTATTTGTCGCATTGCCAATACCGGAATTCCATCCCAAAGCAGATGTACTGTCACCGGAATCAGCTGCTCCGGTAACATATACAACCGCATATCCACGCACATTTGCTTCAAGTTCTAAATGAACCATGTCCCGAAAACTTTTTGCATTATTTCCGTATCCGGGAAGCATAATAATCAAAGGAACTCCTTCGGTTTCCTCGGGAAAATCAAGAATGAAATCATGCTTAATACCCTCAAAAGTACAAATCATTCTTTGAGAATCAATTACTTCAATTTCTTCTAAAGAAGCTTTTGTCGGTTTAACACAAGCTGTCAAAAAGGAAATTACTAAAAAAAACAGAAAAACAGTAAAATATCTTTTTACTGCAGATACAAAACGTAACATTCCAATCCACCTTTTTTATCAGAAACAATTCAAAAAAACAGCAAATCATATTGAAGAATCATTTTTTATTTGATAAAAGAGCGGTTTTAAATGAGACCGCTCTTTTTTCATAACTTATATAATGATATACTATTCAACTGAAATAATATAGTAGTAAATCGGCTGACCGCCATACTGAAGTTCAACATCCAAATCAGGATACTTCTCTTCAATTTCTTCAGAAAGTGCAGAAGCATCTTCTTCTGAAATATCCTCACCATAATAGATACTGATCAATTCATCATTGTCTGCATCTACCATCTCATCGATCATCTCAAGAGTAACCTCTTTCATTTCCTTTCCAACAGAAAGAATACCCTTGTCGCCGATACCCATGTAATCGCCCTGTGCAATCTTCTTATTATCAATTTCAGTATCGCGAACAGCATACGTAACCTGACCGGTCTTAACATTGCCCATTTCAGAGCCCATCTGCTCTTCATTCTCGTCAGGAGCAATATCAGCCATAAAATTAATAACCGCTGTAATACCCTGAGGAATCGTCTTTGTAGGGATTACGATAATCTTCTTATCGGTTGTCAAATCTCTCGCCTGGTTCGCCGCCATAACAATATTCTTATTATTGGGAAGAATAAAAATATTGTCAGCATTCACCTTATCAATTGCATTCAACATATCTTCCGTACTCGGATTCATCGTTTGTCCGCCCTCGATAATATAATCAACGCCTAAGCTCTTAAAGATATCATTGATACCGGAACCAACAGAAACAGCGATAAAACCATATTCTTTACGCGGTTCATCTGCTTTCGGAGCACTTTCCCCCTCTTCTTCAGACTTAATCACCATCTCATTGTGTTCAAGACGCATATTATCAATCTTCAAATTTGAAAGCTGACCATACTTCAACGCTCTCTGAATTGCAAGACCGGGATCGTTGGTATGAACATGCACTTTTACAATTTCATCATCAGCAACGACAACAATAGAATCGCCGATAGATTCCAAATATTCCTTGAAATCCATCTCATGTTTAATGTTGAAGGTTTTACTTAATAAAATAATAAATTCAGTACAATAGCCGAACTTAATATCGGAAGTGGTAAGATTTTCCATTCCGGCTGCAGAAGTTTTCTTTGCAGAACCGCCTGAAGATTTCAAAGAAAAATCAGTCACTTTACCAATATAAGCATCATATGCACCTTTAAGCACTTCCATAAGACCCTGTCCGCCGGAATCTACTACACCGGCCTGCTTCAATACAGGTAACAGCTCAGGCGTTGTACTTAAGACATAATCAGCATGTTCAATTACTTCTTTCATGAATGCATCAATATCAGTAACACCGGCATCAGCAAGTTCTCTGGCTTTCTTTCCCGCACCGGCAGCTACCGTAAGAATTGTACCTTCTTTCGGTTTCATAACAGCCTTATATGCAGTCTCAACAGCACATTCCAAAGCATTAGCAAGCAATGAAACATCCAATTCATCTACTTCACCCGCAACTTTAGTGAAACCTCTGATTAACTGACTCAAAATAACACCGGAGTTACCACGTGCACCACGTAATGAACCTGATGCAATTGTCTTACAAACAATCTTCATACTCTTTTCTTCCAATGAAGAAAGTTCTTTTGCTGCAGACATAATGGTAAGTGTCATATTTGTTCCGGTATCTCCATCCGGTACCGGAAAAACATTTAACTCATTAATGTATTCTTTCTTACTCTCTAAATTCTTGGCTCCTGCAAGAAACATTTTGGCAAGTAATTCAGCATTTAAAACATTTGCTGCCACTTTTATACCCTCCTTATTCTACAACCTTAACGCCCTCAACAAAGACATTCACTCTTTCTACGTCAAGGCCTGTAAACTGCTCTACTTTATACTTCACTTCACTCATTACATTATTTGCAACGGCCATAATTCCACATCCGTATGCAACAATGATATGAAGATTCAAAGTCATCTTATTATTATCCATGGAAACGGTAATTCCTTTTGCCATGCTTTCTTTTTTCAGCAGGCCGACAAAACCGTCTCTAACATTAACAGCTGCCATACCAACAACGCCGACGCACTCTAACGCAATATTACCTGCGTAGTTAGCAATTACAGCACTATCAACAAGAATGCTACCCATATGTGTATCCAATGAACCTTTCATATATTGCCTCCTTTATCATAGTAAATCATTTTATATTATAACCTATTTCCTCTAAAAAGGAAACAAAAAAATGATTTTAGTAATATTTTTAAAATTTTCCTTGCATTCTTTGCGACTTTTTGTTAATATATCAATGTTGCGAGTTTTAATTGACTCAATTTACACTGAGGAGGTGCAATCATGGCAAAGTGTGCAATTTGTGATAAGGGCGTACATTTCGGAAATAATGTGAGCCACTCTCATAGACGTTCCAATCATATTTGGAATTCCAATATCAGAAGGGTTAGATGCAAGGTAAATGGTGCTACTAAGACTTTACATGTATGTACAAACTGCTTAAAGTCCGGCAGAGTAGAAAGAGTTTAATTCTTTCATGTTATGAACTTTAAACCGTCGTTATCGACGGTTTTTTGTTTTATATATCTTTCTCATCAACAGATATATCATGAATCTGCAAAAATCATTTCAATACCAGGTAAATATCCCGGTATGAAAACAGACAGGCATATTACCATGCCTGTCTGCTAATTCCTAACTCATTCTTAATCATCTCATATTCTCGATTAATCTGCTGTAATGTATCCTTATCTCCACTCACATTATCCGGATGAAAAATTTTAATTAAATCTTTGTAACGCTTCTTTAATTCCAGCTGATTCGTCACTCCCTTGAAGAAAACACCCTGATGATATTCAAACTGTCTGGTACGTGGAAATTGAGTTCTTGCCTCTTCTTTATAACGCATGAACTGTACCTTCTCTTGTTCAAGACGTCTTCTGTCTTCATCCAATTGCTTAAATGCACGTTCAAGAACTATTTGCTTCTTTTCAAAAAACAAAGTATCCTCTTCGAGACGTTTACGTTCTCTATGAAGTTCTTTTTTAATCTGTTTGGTCTCTTCACTCAATGCATTTTTTTGACGTTCTATATCTTCCCTTACTTCAGCAAGCTTTTTTTCACGATTTGCAATCTGTTCCTGTAATTCTTCAAGCTCTGTTCTGTCCGTTCTGATTCGGACATTCTCCTTGAAAAGCTGTACTTTATAAGTTTCCAGTTCTTCCGGCGAAGATGCATCACGTAAGATCCTGATAAAATTATCCATACACAGTTCTCCGATGTATTATGCTATTCACTCCCAAATAGAACAAATTTAAATTTAATCTTTTTTTTCTATTTCAGGGGAAAAAGCAATATCTTTGGCCTGCTCATCCTTAATCAATTCTTTTTTGCCCTTCATATTAAACTTATCAACCAAATCAGGAATCAAATCAAGAATCTTTGTAACACTATCCTGATTCTTAATATTTACAAGCTTCGTTTGTCCATTATGAACAACAAGAACAGCACTGGGAGACATCTTACCATTAAGAGCACCAGCACCACCATTTCGTTTTTCACCATTGCCGGCTCCTGCACCGACACCAAAAGAAACATCAATCAAAGGAATGATAATCGTATCTCCAACAGTGGTAGCTTCACCAACAACAGTTTTAGAAGACAAAAAACCATCCATACCTTTCATCAAAGAATCAACTACACCGTTAAAATTATTTTCTGCCACGTTTCTTTACCTCCCGCATTAACAACTTAACCACTTTGCGACAATTACGATTCAAAGCCAACGACAATCCGATCAAAACGAAACGATATACCTGAATTCTGCCCCGCACTCCGGCGTCTGCAACCAATACTTCATTCTCTAAATCAGGCTCAAACCGGATAGACTTACCAAAAAATGGATAAATCATACAATAATAACCATATACCTTAGCAGTCTGAGCAGGATCTGATGCTCCGTAATTCACATAAACCCTTACTTTTCTGGGTTTTACATTACGCCACACCTTTCCTAACTGCTTCAAAAGAAATTGCCATGCCGGTTTCACCGCCGGATGGTTGAGTAATTTATAATAATACTTAATATTTTTGATAATAAATTCGATTTTCTTCTTAAAAGCCAAAATCGAATCGTATATATTATAACACTTCTTCTTACATTTTGAAATAAATTGTTTGATTTTCTGCAAAAATAGTTTGATTTTCTGTAAAAAAGGAATTTTTTGTTCTTCTTCCTCCATCACACTTTTGATTTCTTCCTCAATCTCTTCCTCCGTAAGGATTTCGGATTCTGATTCCGCTTGAGCATCTTTTGACGCAAGCACAGTTGAGTCTTTACTCAGTTCTACATCCTGTTTGTCCAAAGATTCATCGTTTGATTCATCCTTCGCTGTATCCTGTTTTTCGGATGCATTCTGAGCATCTTTCAAAGCTTCAAACAATGGTGCAAAATCTGTTTTGTATACCGGTATTCCCAATATTCTTGCAACAAAAAGCGGTGCTTTATTTTGGTAACTTAAACTAATATTAATAAGTCTAAATAAATAAGATAAACTTATTTTTGCTTTGAACTCTTCTTTCTTCTCAACATTCAGTCTGTAAACAAACGGAAAAAACAGTAACAATACCATCAACAAAATAATCAAACCCAGAAGAAAAAGAAGAATAATACCAATCCATTTCAGGATTATCAAAAGAATCGCTGTCATAACATCTTTTCCTCCCGGCTAACTACCGTAAAACGATACTTTTTCATTTTTTTATATGAAATTCTTTCCGTTTTTTGCTTCAGATATGCAGAAATATCATAATCTGAACGCATATTGATTGTTTCAGAAAGAATCTTTTGTATAATCTCAAGCGCACTCTCTTTAGAATGTGCCAGACCGATTACAAACGGAGGATTTAGTTCATAGTATTTCTGGCACAGAAAAGCACTGTGCATATATTCAACTCTTCCGCTTGTATCAGATAAAATGATTACATAAATTCCGGGCTGAACTGTTCTGTTTTTGATTTTTCTTTTGATCGACCGGAAATGTTTCATCGTATATTCATCCAGATACAATTCTCTGCAGAACATAGTTACCTCCCCTTAGTTATGATAGATAAAAAGGAAAGTTTCCTGTCGGTCCCTTTCCTTTTATCCTGTAGAAGCTGTCCATCAATAATACTTTTTACAACCCCATAAGTTCTCTTTTTTCAGAGCAAGATATTCTTCATAGGCTCGCTCAAGAATTTCTTTTTCGTTTGCAAACTTCAACAAATGATATGCTTCATGGAACTTATAATATCCCGAATCCATAAAATATTCCTCACGTTGTGGCTTACTGTAATAGCTGTCCGCCATCATCAGATACCAGTGTACATCTTTATCCACGACATCATCCGGTGTATTAAATGTATACTCACTTTTTCCTACATATTTGATAATGGAGGCTTTTGCTCCGGTTTCTTCGAGCACTTCACGTACCGCAGTTTCCTTATACTCTTCGCCTTCTTCAACAGTACCCTTCGGCAAGACCCAGCCTTCATAACGATTCTTGTAATTCTTATACAAAAGCAAAATCTTCCCGCGGAATATAACCACACCGCCACAGCTCGTTGCTTCAATCATTGCAAAACCTCCTGTTGGTGCGACTTTATAAACTAATTGAAGTATATAATATTTTTGAATATTATGCAAGAAAAAAGAAGCTTTTTTACACCATAGACAAATCATCTGCAATGCTTTAAATTATCCGACCGATAAATCAAGAAAAAAGCCCGCCTCAAAATTTGGCGAGCTTTTTATATTCTGTCTATTCCTTATTTACATTTTTCAATCATTGCCAAAATTACATCAGGCTCAAAAGGTTTGGTAACAAATTCGGACGCACCTAATTTAATTGCCTCAACCATTTTATTTTGCTGGCCGGCAGCGGTAACCATAATAACCTTAGCTGAAGCATCAATATTTTTAATAGCTTTCAGACTTTCAAGTCCGTCAAGTACCGGCATCGTAATATCAAGCGTAACAATATCAGGAGAAAGTTCTTTATATTTGTCTACACCATCCTGACCATCAACGGCTTCACCGACAACCTCATGCCCGGCACCTTCTAAAATTCCTCTTAAAATTTTGCGGGATGTTCTTGAATCATCCACAATCAATACCTTTGACATAGTTCCCAGTCCCTCCTTAAATAACAATTGTTTCATCAAATGTCGTAATCATATAAACAACAGACTGCCCAATATGTATCGGCATAATACACATTCTGTTTGCTTTTGCAATATACTCTCCTTCTCTAAACGAAGGCGGTAACATATCCAAATCACAATCAGCAGCTTTCTTTGCACAAAACATACCATTCACACAATTGGTAAATTCACCAACAGCATCAAGGGCGTCTAAATCAACACTTTCAAATTCTTCACCCGCAAAAGGTTCAGCGATGGAAAGAAGTGCATCTCCTTCTCCTGCAAAGACAAGCGAAGCCGGACGTGTTCCTCTCAAATGCTGAATTGCGTAGGACCCCATCGGAAATGTTGATTTCCAAAAAGCTTTTTCTACAAAAATCTCTGAATTAATCAGACGGATAATTGTTCTGATTGCTCCCTGCATTAATTCAATCTGAATCGGATCACAATCTTCAGGAAGGAATAAAGCAACCGTTTTGTCCACATCTCCGGCTTTAATTGCTTCCATATCTCCGGATGTAAAAGCATATTCTTTTTGATAATCAGCAAGTGATGCTTCAATTTCATCCAGTGACATAAACCCATTATCTGCAATCGCCTGAATAAAAGTCATATAAGCATTTCCCTGCAATCCGAGAAGTCGCGAAACCTGCGCTTCCGTTAAATATCCTTTCTCAATTGCGAGATCACCAAAACGCTTATCAACAACAGCCTGCAAGCGATTCAATTCATCCGACTGTTGCGGTGTCATAAGTTTCTCAGAAACAGCAATCAAACCTAGTTTAACACGAACTTTTTTCTGACAGTCAAAAACAGTCTGAAGTTGAGCTTCACTTAATTTTCCTGCTTTAACCAAGTAATCACCAAAAAGTTGTTGTATCATACGCCATACCTCCTCAAAACCAGAACTTTCTGTCAAAAAAGACCTCTTGTTCTTCTTTATTCATTCAATTAATGTTATTATACTACAGTTTTGTGCAAATTGAAAGAAAAATTAGAAAAATTTTGCTAATTTTGAGAAAATTGCTCAAAATATGCATCAAAAAGTCTTTTTGCAACAGGTACAGCATAATCACCACCCGTTCCTGCGCCTTCAATGATAATGGTAACTGAAACTTCAGGATTCTGCGCGGGAGCAAAGCCTGTAAACCACGCATGACTATCTGCAGGATTCGTACCGAATTCAGCAGAACCGGTTTTTCCCGCCGAACGATACGTTGCCTCATTCAGTCTGTGGGCGGTCCCATTTTCAACAACATCAATCATCAGTTCTTTCAAAAAATCAGCTTCTTCTTTAGTCATCAAAGTATCAGCCGTCTCAGGCTTATAGCTTTTAATCGTTTTCCCTTTGGAATTACGAATATGACTAACCAGATACGGTTTCATCAAAATCCCTTCATTGGCAACAGCATTCGTTATCAGATTCATATGGAATGGCGACATGGTACTTTTCCCCTGGCCGATCGATGCCTGTACAATCATTGTCTCATCACTGTCATCACCGGGAAAAACACTGCTTTGGTTATGCACAAAGTCTCCCGGAAGCTTAGATTCAAACAATAAGTCATCCAAAGTTTGAACAAACGAATCTCTATCAAGCATAAGACCTATATTGGCAAAAGAAGTATTACATGATTTGGAAAAAGAGGTTTTCATATCAACCCACCCATGAACAGTCCCGTGATAGCATGATATTTTTCTTTCGCCATACGAAAGCTTGCCGGTACACTGATATCCATAATCAGAAACTTCATCGGGAAACTGACGATAAAAAGCAAGCGCATCAATTATTTTGAAAGTTGAGCCCGGCGGATACATACCCTGCGTCACACGATTAACCAAAACCGAAGATTCTTCATCCAAAAGAAGCTTCTCCCACTCCGTCTCAATCTGATTCGGATCAAAATCCGGTTTGGATACCATTGCAAGAACTGCACCCGTTTTAACATCAGATACAATTATAGCACCTTTGTAAGCACCAAGAGACTTAAACGCAACCTCCTGTAACCTCGTGTTCAAAGTAGTAACAACCGTATCACCCTTATTTTTCTTTTGTTCTATATCATTCGTCACCCGCTCGGTTACGGAATCATTCGATTGAATTAAATTCATATTTGCAAGCTTTTCAACACCCATTTTGCCGTTAGAAGCATATCCCACAACATGTGCAAACATGACGCCATAAGGATATTCACGCACCTCTTCTCCGGATGCTGTAATATTGCTGTGCGCTAAAATTTCACCCTTGGCAGAAAGAATATCACCCCGAATATTCCTCTCTTCCAAAAGTATCTGGCGTTTGTTATATTCACTTCCGATTGCGTCATAGCTTTCTGTTTCCAGATAAAAAATCAGATTAGCGGCCAGCGCAGAAAACATAAGTACAAAAATAGAAACAACTATACCAAACGCATATTTCTTTTGTCTTATTTCCATATTTTCTTTCGAAAATCCGTCCGGAATCAATTTACCAATTTTTCCGAAAATTCCCTTTATATTCATCATTCTCCCAATCCGTCTCCTCAATTTTAAGCAAATTCCGATGCGGATTATTTGCAACCACCTGCACCCTATCCATTTTTCCGGTTACATCTTCCAGTTCGGATTTATGCACTTCTTTAGCGTCATGAACAGATTTCAATTCGAATTCCCCGGTCACTTCCATGACCTCTTCAAACTCCGATTCCTCTTTGAATTCATAAGTCTCTTCTTTGATGTCTTCAGATTCCGGTTTCGATTCAAATCTCACGTTCTCTTCCATGACTTCTTCCGGCTCCGTTTTCAATTCGAATTCCTCGGTCTCTTCCATGACCTCTTCCGTTTCCTCGTTATCATAATCGGTAAATTCCTTAATATAAATTCCATGTAAAACCGAAAACATCAGAATAGTTGCAGACAAAGAGCTTCCTCCCATACTTATCAAAGGAAGCGTCACACCGGTCAAAGGAATCAATCTACTGCCTCCACCAATCGTAAGAAAAACCTGAATTCCCATTGTCACGGCACAACCTGTAAGAATGAGACTGTAAAATTCATCTTTTACACGAAAAGCCATGCGCAAGACATGCAATACAATAAATAAATATAAAACAATTACAAGAATGGAAAAAACTACACCCAACTCTTCCGCAATCGCACTAAAAACGAAATCTTCATTGACATAGGGAATGGAATATGGATTCCCTCGTAACAATCCCATTCCAAAATATCCGCCTGTTCCGATTGCAAAGAGAGACTGGCTTAACTGATAACTCTTATTATCCATATCTCCCCAAGGATCCAACCATGTCTGTACGCGGATACGTACATGCGAAAAAAGCTTATATGCCAACACAGCAGCTCCCGAAGCTCCAAATCCGCCTGCCACAAGAGTTAAAACATTTCGGTTAGCTAGAAACAGCATTATAAGATAGGTTCCGCAATAAATACATGCACTTCCCAAATCACGTGAAAGCACAAGAAGCAAAACATGAATTAACGTAAAAAGAGCAGATATCCAATATCTATATTTGTTTTTTCGGTCCGATAAAATAGCGGCGTTAAAAAACACTATGCTTATTTTAACAAATTCGGACGGTTGAAAAGACATTCCCAATATCCGAAAAGCAAGTCTGGAACCATTCGTCACTGCACCCGTTAACCACACAACACCCAAAAGGAAAATTCCGATACCTGCATAAAAGTAGGTTAACTTTCTTAATTTGGTAAACTTTAAAATAAACCATGGTACAGCCAGCGAAAATGCAAATGCAACAATCGTAATTATATATTGTCGGATTGCATTTTCAAAAGCCAGTCTTCCCAGGATAACGAAGCCGATAAATAAAAGCATCAACATATTATTCAGAAGCAAATGACTCATGTGCCGATAAATGGTATGGTACACCAATGCCAAAGCAAACAGAATAATTTCCTGAAAAGCAAAAAACAAAAAATACCCGACATCACCCGAACGAATATATAACGTGATATAACCTACGGCATGAAACAAAACAACAAGAAGTGTCTGTATAAAATATGTTTTTGTATGTTTTTCAGGTCTTTTATAAAAAAATACAATAATATCTATCATCAGAAAGGTTGCAAATATTGCCACCATTGAATAACTCGAGGTTTCCGATATGAAACTTCCCATTTTACACTTCCTTTACTCTACCTTACGTTTAAAATGACCGTTTGTATATTCAAATGAATCGTTTGTCATTCTATGTTGCACAAAAACATCTTCATAGAACGTAAGAATCTCCCTGACTTTATTTTTATTTTCTTCCAAAAAACGAATCTGATATGCACCGGGATTCATAGTCTGAATCAAAGTCACATGCTTATGCAACGAGGTAGGAACACTGTTATAAACAGTATTATAGCAAACAGCTTCATCGCAATATCCTTTCACCGGCAATTTAGACCCTTTTCTGTCAGTAAGCAGGGTAAAAGCTTCCGATTTTCCTTTACGACAATTTCCATGTGTCAGAAATACGCAATTTGCTGTATTCATAAGCGGATATCTGCCATAAAGCATCATCTCAGCATTTGCCATAGGCATATGCTTCCATTCCTCTGCATTTTGTTCAAGAGAAAGCGTATAACCATCCGTCTCCTTCAAAAGCTCTTTTACAGCCAGCGAATTCATTGCATATAAATTGATATCTCCTATTATTTCTCCCTGTATATTTTTCTTTGTCAAATATGCCAAAGAATCTATTTGATTCACATAAAAGCCATGTATTTTAACTGTATTCGATACATTAGCTAAAATTTCATTTAAATAGGAAAAACTTTCTTTGCGACAAACAGCAGGTAATCTCACATAAATATTTTTGTCTGTTATATTTGAGAGTAATTCCTGTACGCTGTATTGTTTCAATAAGCCGAGAGGAACAACAATCTTTTGAACCGGCGGGTGTGAAACAACAACGTCCAGTTGCTCTTTCGTTTCCACAAAAACTTTCAGTTTATCAAAAAAAGCCTTGGAAACAGTTTTAGACGCAACAGCTTCATTTTGTAACGGCAAAGCCTCTATCTTCTCTCTCCGATTCGCAAAGCGTTCCTGCTGTAAGGATTCGAGTTTTTCTTCCAGATGCGTGATAGCAAGACGTCTGGCTTCGTTCATTGCCTTTACGGGCAAAAATACAGATCCTTTCATTTCAGTTTCTGTCACTTTTAACGAAAAAATACTATCACCCGATTTTTCAAACCGTTTACAAATATCTTCTTCTTTAAGCGGCGCATTTTGTGCTTCCAAAACAACTTCACCCGTCTCAGTAACAGATACCGATTGTCCATTATAATTTGTCTTTACAGTAACGGTTAGTTCTTTCCCTGTCTGCATACGGACTGAAACATCGACAGGAAGCTTTCTCAGATTTTTTACATATTTTTGTAAAATGTCCTCCATCAAAGAATCATCCGTTTTGGAATATGCAGGTGATTGGAGAGTTATCATATTCTTGCTACGTTTTTGCTGATAATATCCCGACTGTAATTCAGTCCGGATATAAAGATGTTTCAGTTGTTCCAAATCTTCCTTTTCAACATTATAACCTGCAGGATTCTGATAATAACGTTCAATATACTTACGATAAACCGCCGTTACCCCTGCAGCATAAGCCGGACTCTTCATACGCCCTTCAATCTTCAAAGAAGCAATCCCGCTCTCAAGAATTCTCGGAAGATAATGTAATGTACACATATCTTTCAGACTAAAACAATATTCTTCTTTACCGTTCTCATATCGATACGGAAGACGGCAAGGCTGCGCACAACGACCGCGATTGCCGCTTCTTCCGCCGATTATACTGCTAAAAAGACACTGACCGGAATAACAATAACACATGGAACCATGAATAAAACTCTCAACCTCAATTCCTTGATCACAAAGTTCCTGTAATTCCTCCATCGTTAATTCTCGTGCCGGTACAATCCTCTTTACTCCTTTTTCAACCAAATAACGGGCACCTTCTAAAGAAGAAACCGTCATCTGTGTCGACACATGCCGCTCAAGCAAAGGAAAATGCTCTTTTACATATGCAAGAACACCTAAATCCTGCACAATAACGCCATCTAGTCCCGCCTCGTAATATGGGCGCAAATAAGAATCCAGCTGTTTTAATTCAAGATTTTTAAACAAAGTATTAATCGTTAAATATACTTTAACATCAAAAAGATGCGCGTAACGGATTGCATCTATCAGTTCCGTCTCATTAAAATTATCCGCATATGCTCTTGCACCAAATTTATTTCCTGCCAAATAAACGGCATCTGCGCCGGCAGAAACAGCACCATAAAAAGCTTCCGGTGTACCGGCCGGAGCAAGTAATTCCACTTTTCTTTTTTGTTCCATCATATCAATCCCATATTCGCAAAACGACTGACCAAACGGTCAGTCGTTATCGTTTATTTTTTATCACGTTCTTTTAATTCTGTTTCAAGACGAATTGATTTCTTGTATAAATCATCTGCTTCTTTTTTTGCCGCCTGATAATTCTTCTCCAAGGTATCAAGTTTAATTTGTGTAGCAATCAACTCATGCTTAATTGCACACAAATCATCTTCACTTTTCTTTAATTCGTCTTCTAACAGGGAAACCTGTTTTTTTGCCTTAAAATAATCATCTGCGCTATTAATCTGCAGAAGTATATTCTGATAATCTACCGGAAGTCTGCGAAAAGAATCAATTTTCTTATACTCAGCATACTTGTTGTTAATATAAGAAGCGACTTTCTGAAGATATTCTTCGCTCTCGTAACCCGATATGGTAAATACTTTTCCGTCAATAATTACTTCAGTATCTGTTTTTGCAGACATATTCCTTCATCCTTCCCCAAAACGTTATATATAAAAATTATATACAATTTATCCATGGATTTCAAGTCCTAAATGCCGATAGGCCAAATCCGTTACTACACGACCTCTCGGTGTTCTCATCATCAGACCGTTCATAAGCAGATACGGCTCATAAACATCTTCAAGTGTTCCGGAATCTTCACCAATTGCAACTGCAAGTGTATCCAGCCCGACCGGACCGCCACCGAACTTTTCAATCATAGTCAGAAGAACATTTCTGTCGACGTGATCCAGCCCGTATTTATCAACATCAAGCATATCCAATGCTGCATCCGCAACAGCTTCGGTTATCACACCATCATACTTAATTTGCGCAAAATCTCTCACCCGCTTCAACATTCTGTTTGCAATACGCGGCGTAGAACGACTCCTTTTAGCAATCTCTCTTGCTCCTGCAAGCTCAATCTCTATCTCCAATTTATGAGCCGAATTCATAACAATCCCGGTCAGTTCATCCACTGTATAATATTCTAATTTGTGAAGAACACCAAAACGGTCGCGCAACGGCGCAGTAAGCATGCCTGCTCTCGTGGTTGCACCAATTAAAGTAAAATGAGGAAGGTCAATTCTGATGGAACGTGCCGCCGATCCTTTACCTATCATAATATCAATTGCATAATCTTCCATTGCAGGATACAACACTTCTTCCACCTGTCGATTCAGCCGATGAATCTCATCAACAAACAATACATCGCCTTCTCCAAGATTATTTAAGATTGCCGCCATCTCACCCGGTTTTTCTATCGCAGGTCCACTGGTAATTTTCATATGCACACCCATTTCATTGGCAATGATTCCGGCAAGAGTTGTTTTACCCAATCCGGGCGGCCCGTATAAAAGTACATGATCCAGACTTTCGTTACGCATTTTGGCTGCTTCTATATAAATTCTAAGACTTTCCTTCGCTTTTGTCTGACCGATATATTCATCAAGCATCTGTGGACGAAGCGATTTTTCGTAGCCTGCTTCTTCCTCCATCAGTCCGGTTTCAATAACTCTTTTTGTCATTCAAATCACAATCCTTTTTCTAACAATTATTAAAACAACTTTTTTAACGCATTTTTAACATATTCTTCCGTTGTCAGATTTTCTTCTTTTATCTCTTTCATCACACGTGCAGCTTCCTGATAAGAATAGCCAAGTGCAACACATGCCTCTATGGCTTCTCGCAAAGGCTCCTGCTGAAGCGAAACAGAATCAACTTCATTGGTAACCGCCTGCAAAACATTGTCATGTGATAGTTTATCTTTTAACTCAAGAATCAATCTCTGCGCCGTTTTACTACCGATTCCTTGTGCCTTTGCTATACTTTTCGCATCACCGGATAAAATTGCAAAAACCAAATCGTCAAACGATAATGCAGAAAGAATTGCCAATGCGCCTTTCGGTCCGATTCCGCTGACAGAAATCATTTTTTTAAATAGTTCAAGTTCTTCCTTCGTCAAAAAACCAAACAACGAAAAACAATCTTCTTTTACATAAGTATATGTATATATTTTGACCTCACCCTCACGCATGGATAACAGTCTCTTAGTTTCCTCGGAAACCTTAATATTGCGACCAATCTGATTGGTTTCCAATACAATTCCGTCCATGGTATATTCAGTCACATGTCCCTTAAAATATGCGTACATATCATTCTCCAATCCATCCGGTTTTTGAAATGCGCTCTCTGACAAGCTTCGCAAGTAAACCATTGAGCACACCCGTTAACGCACCAAAAAATACCAAAAATGGTACATAATAAAATATCACACTTTGTCTTACTATAAAAAAAGCAATCAGGAGCTGGGCCAGATTATGAGAAACTCCACCCATCATACTAGTACCTATAATACCGATGCTCTTGCATTTTTTAATCAGGAGCATTATCGAAAAACTAACCATTCCCCCCGCAAGCGAATACAGCAAACTGAAAGAATTGCCAAACAGAAACGATGAAATCAATATTCTGCCAACTGCAACAGACAAAGCTTCCTTCGTTCCTAAAATATACAAACATAGTACCACCGCAAGATTCGAAAGACCAAGTTTTGCCCCCGGAATTCCAAACGAAAAAGGAATCAAAAATTCCACATAGCCAAGCAAAATCGCAAAACCAAGCAACATTCCGCACAAAGCCAAACGATAGACAGTATTCTTTTTTCCTTTTTCAATGACCTGATTCGCCCGAACTTTTTCTTTATTATCTTGCTTCTTCATCCAAATCTTCTTCCCTGGGAATAGTTACCGTGATTGTCAAACGATGCGGAAGACAAATAATAGACTGATTGTTTTTGGAAATTTCACCTTGATGAACGCAATCAAGATTCGGACAATTTGCCAAGCTGACATAAGCTTTTCCATCTTTAATAACAAGCTCATTCCACCCACCATTTCCATCCTCAATTGTAACTTCTTTATCTTGATTCAAAGAATACCTGCCTTTATATTTTCCGTCCACCGCAACCGATACATATGCAGTATTTTTCCCTAATATCAAAAAAATAATACAACCAATCAAGCTGACAACCAATACGACAGAACATAAAATCAACTCGTTTTTTTTCATACAACCGCCTCCTGTAGCATAAAAATACGATTTCAATTCCGTCCCCAACACAAACCTGTCAAATCTCTAATCTTATCTGCACAACAAATCTGCAAGCGTAACCGCACTAGCTGCATCTTTAGAATAACCGTCTGCTAAAATTTCATCTGCATATTCCTGTGTAATAACAGCTCCGCCGACCATAATTTTAGCACGAAGTTCTGCATCTTTTGCTGCTTGAATTACTTTCTGCATCTGCGTCATCGTCGTAGTCATCAAAGCAGAAAGAGCAATAATATCAGCATCTTCTTCTTTTGCAACTCGAATAATCTCGTCCGTCTCAACATCTTTTCCCAAATCAATCACTTGATATCCGTAATTTTTCAGCATAAGCGCAACAAGATTTTTACCGATATCATGGATATCACCTTTTACCGTAGCAATAACAACTACTTTGGCATCTGACTTTTGGGTGTCTGTCTGCATAAACGGCTCTAAGTATTCAATTGATTTCTTCATTGCATTCGCACTGGCAATCAGCTGCGGCAAAAAATACTTTCCTATATTGAAAAGTTCACCAACCTCATTAATTGCAGGTAAAAGACACGTATTAAGAATCTCAGATTCACTTAACCCCCCCTCTTCCTGCACCTTTTTGGTCAAAGATACAATTCCTTCTTCATTACCGCGCAAAACCGCTTTATACAACTGCGCAGTTGCGGTCTCTTCTTCTTTTTTTACAGAAGAAACGGCATCCGTCTTAGTCATATGCTCAATATAACGGATTGCAGCATTTTCTTTGTTCATTAACATATCCGTTGCATAAATGGCATTCATCAGCTCTTCCTGACAGGGATTGGCAATTGCCATTGTCAATCCATCACGAATTGCTGCTGTCAAAAAGGCAGTATTGATATTTTTACGCTCGGGAAGTCCAAAAGAAATATTTGATAAACCGCAGACAGTTGCAAGTCCTCTTTCTTTACAAAAACGTATTGTTTCCAAAGTCTCAATTGCTGCAGTCGGATTAGCCGAAACAGTTGTTACAAGACCATCCACAATCAAGTCTTCCTTTTTTAACCCAAATGAAACAGCTTTTCCGGTCAAATTTTCAATAATTTCTTCTTTTTCTTTCAAACTTTTGGGAAGTCCCTCATCGGAAAGCGGAAGCAGGATGCACATTGCACCATATTTCTTAGCCAAAGGAAAAATCCGTTCTGCTTTTCCTGTTTCAAGAGAAACTGAATTAATCAATGCACGCCCGGGATATCTGCGCAAAGCTTCCTCAATCACATCACAATCAGAAGAATCAATTGACAATGGAAGTTTGGTAATTGTTCCAAGCGTATCCAACGCTTTCAAAAACATTTCTTTTTCATCAATTCCACTCATTCCGAGATTCACGTCCAAAATCTGCGCACCGCATTCTTCCTGCTGTGTTGCAAATTCACAGACCATCTCCATACTTCCTTCGCGAACAGATGCCTGAAAAGCTTTTTTTCCGGTGGGATTGATTCGTTCACCGATTACAATAAAAGGAGCATCCAAACCAAAACGAACCGTTTTTCGCTCCGAACAAAGTACACGCTCCGTTCTGTTAACACCAGGCAAGGCTTTCATGCCCTTGCAAGCTTCGACAAGCGCTTTGATATGTGCAGGTGTTGTACCGCAACAACCGCCAAGAATCGCTGCTCCTGAACCAGCAAGAATCTTACAGCATGCACCAAACTCCTCAGGTGACATAGAGTATACTGTTTGACCATCACTGTTAAGCTTTGGCATTCCTGCATTAGGTTTGGCAATAACAGGGATGGAAACCGCCTGATACATGGTTCTGATAATCTCCGTCATATGATCCGGTCCGACAGAACAGTTAACACCAACTGCATCTGCACCAAGCCCTTCAAGAACAAGCGCAGCCGTCTCCGGATCCGTTCCGTAAAGAGTACGTCCGTCACTCTCAAAAGAAAGTGTCACCAATAGCGGCAAATCACATATTTCTTTTGCTGCAATAACAGCTGCTCTGGTTTCCTGCAAACTCATCATGGTCTCAATTACAAGCAAATCACACCCTGCAGAAGCAAGAATCCGAATCTGCTCTTTATAAACCTCAATCAATGCATCAAAAGAAAGATTTCCAAACGGTGAAAGTTGCTTACCGGTCATGGTAATATCACCTGCAACAAGCGCTCTTCCTCCGGATGCCTCCTTAGATAATGCAACAAGACTCCTGTTCATTTCTTCCAGTTTGTCCGCAAGACCAAATTCTTCTAACTTTATCCTGTTTGCACCAAAAGTTGGTGCATAAAGAATGTTAGTCCCTGCATTCACATAGTCTTTTTGTAATGAGACAAAAACATCTCTGTTTTCCAAAATCCACAATTCCGGACAAACTCCTGCCGGCATTCCTGCAGCTGCAAGATTCGAACCGGTTGCACCGTCTAAAATAATAATATTTTCCTGAAATTTATCTTTTAAAAAATGATTCACTTTATTTCGCTTCCTTTATTTTTTTGATACTACAATATACTAACATATCTTGAAAAGTTTCTCAATTATATATTTTATACAACATATCTTTTACCTTCAGATTTCGTCTTGATTTTATTACGTAAATGTGCTAAATTCTATTTGTTATGATTAACGAAAAAAGCAAGAATTTTTACGAAGGAGATTCCCAATGAAAAAGAAAATTGCACTTTTAGCGGTTATTGCATTCTCGTTGATTATATTAGCCGGATGTGGTGATGACAGCGAACTTAATAAATACAAAAAAGAAGTCGAGAAATTTTATGAAGAGTTATCTGAGCGCAATGATGCTATCAATGCCATCAATTCAGATACCAAAGCTGCTTCATCGGAATTATTGAATGAGCTTGATCAAGTGAATGTTGCATTCAAAGAATTTGCTGCACTTGAAGTTCCAAGAGAATATGCCAGTGTGGAATCTCTTGCAGATGAAGCTGCTACCCTTATGGATGAAGCTGTCACACAATATCACGCTGCTTTTGCCGGCGAAACCATCAATGATTTTGACGCATCGTTAGCATACGAGAAATACTGCCGTGCCATTGTTCGAATCAACTATATCGGAGATTTGTTCCAGGGCAAAAAGCTTGAGGGTGAAGGAATCAGTGTTATCTACGAAGAAGTTCCTGAAGAAGAATAAAATGAAATCAAAACCATTTTGCCTTTGCAAAATGGTTTTTTTATGTAATCCAATATTATTCAATGGTTTGAAAAGGAATCATCAAACGTATTTTAAAGATTCCGCGAGTGGTTTCTATTTCATACTCTCCTCCATAACGATGTAACGTTTCCGCAACATTTTGCAAGCCCAGTCCATGTACACCTTCCTCTTTTTTGGTTGAACGGATGATTTCTCCCTCCTTGGTCAATTCCCCTTGCATAGAATTTTCAAATATAATCATTATCAAACCTGCTGTTTCTTTAGAACGGATCGAAAAGAAACGATTCGTCTCACATTTAGCCGCCGCCTCGATTGCGTTATCCGTTAAATTAAAAAATATAGTACAAAGATCTACATTTTCCATAAAAGAAAGCTTGGAAAGATTTCCTTCAATCATGAAATCAATGTTTTGTGCCTCCATCAGTGATGCTTTCATTGATAAAACCATATCTACCGCTTCACTTCCCGTAAGAACCTTCTTTCCATTTTTATTTTTCACTCCCGGCAAAGCTTCAAAGTATTCTTTTGCATCATCATATTTACCTTCATCAAGCATCTTCTGCATTATGTTCATATGATTATTCCAATCATGACGAAACTGTGCCATATCTCTGTTTTTCTTTTTATATTCCATAAAATATGCAAACTCCGCATCGAACTGTTCCCTATAATGTTTGGAGAGTCCTTTGTAATACGCTGCACGTTTACGATATACAATCATATAAACAACAGCTATATTTAAAATAAGTCCAAAGACAAGCCACGCCATATTAAATAAACGATTTTGATAGATTTCGTCTAAAGAAATCATAATTTCAAGCATAACTGGACTAAAAAAACAAAAAACCGAAATCAATATTCCTTCAGCGACAGTAAGACTAATGCGCATTTCTTTCTTATTGGCATAACGTTTCAACAACATCAGAATGAAAAATAAACTTATTTCTTCCAAAAACAAATAATAGGAAACATCAACCCCGCTTAAGCGAAACCATACTTTCCCATAAAAGCCAAAAAGCATGGCCACCATATCCCAAATCACACTCCACTCATAATAGATCAATGTAGCAGGTATCAGCAAAAAAATGGCAAGTATCTTTTTTGTTTGTGCAAACAAAAGCAACATAACAATCAGAATACCAAACTCAATAAACAAAGACCAAAATATATGATTTTTAGCAAATAATTCAGAAAGAACCTGAGATAGCATAAAAATTCCCGACACAACGAAAAACAACGGTTTTGATATTTTCATCGGAATTCCAAAAGGTACTTCAACCAGAAGAAAGATTTGATACAATCCAAGTAAATCAACAAATAAAAATACAATCCAAGCTATAATATCGGCCACTATCTGCCCCTCTCTTCCATAAAACGTAAAAATGCACTTTTGTAAGCATTCTCTTTGCGTCTGCTTAACGGCAGAACATCACCATTTCCCATAATCAATTTATCATTTCGAATGCTTTTATGATGCCACATATTAGCTAAAAATTTCCTATGAATACGGAAAAATCCAAATTCCTGCAACTCTTCCTCAAACTCTCCAAGCGTCCCGCGAACCAGATAGTTTCCTCCTACAGTATGTACCATAAGATATTTATCTTCTGCATCTATATATATAATTTGTTGAATATTCAGACAAATCTCTTCCTCTGTTGTTTTCAAGATAATTTTCTTTTCTTTACTTCTACTTTCAAAAATCTCCAGAAAAAGTTTCAGAATCGCATCTTTTTGAACAGGTTTTAAAAGATACCTGCAAGCTCCGGTTTCATATCCATCAATTGCATACTCAGCAAAAGCAGTCTGCAAAACAAAATAACAATCCGGAATTTCCTTTTTAATATACTTTCCAAGCGTAATTCCATCCATTTGCGGCATTTCAACATCAGAAATCACAACGTCAGGTAATGTTTCCCGTATACTTTTACGTCTTTTAAGCTCTTCAAGTAACAAATTACCGTCAGAAAAACAAGAGATTCTAAACTCCCATCGATTTAGAGCGGCACATTCATTCAGAATTTTCATCAAATCGCTTAAACATATTGCATTATCATCACACAGAAAAATATGCATCATAATTCATTCTCCTCGTTCTGTTTACAAGAAAGATTTTACCATAGCAACAACACTATGAAAAGTAAATTTCTCCACGATATTCTTAACTATATTCACATCTCTCCAACAATAAAACAAGGACATTTTTAACCCATATCGGATTAAAAATGTCCTTCTGATAGTTTATGTTTTAACGAAGCCTAAATCTCAGTTTTTACAGGTTATACTTAGAACTTACCTGCGTCAGCAGCTTCCTGGATAGCAACTGCAACTGCAACTGTCATACCAACCATCGGGTTGTTACCTGCACCGATAAGACCCATCATTTCAACGTGAGCAGGAACAGAAGAAGAACCTGCAAACTGAGCGTCAGAGTGCATACGTCCCATAGTATCTGTCATACCATAAGAAGCAGGACCTGCAGCCATGTTGTCCGGGTGAAGTGTACGACCTGTACCACCACCTGAAGCAACTGAGAAATATTTCTTACCCTGCTCAAGGCACTCTTTCTTGTAAGTACCTGCAACAGGATGCTGGAATCTTGTAGGGTTGGTTGAGTTACCTGTAATAGAAACATCAACGCCTTCCTTATGCATGATTGCAACACCTTCACAAACATCGTTAGAACCATAGCAGTTAACTTTAGCGCGAAGTCCATCTGAGTAAGCAATACGCTTTACTTCAGTTACTGTATTTGTATACGGATCATACTCTGTTTCAACAAAGGTAAAACCATTGATACGAGCAATGATCTGTGCAGCGTCTTTACCAAGACCGTTAAGAATAACACGTAACGGTTTCTGACGAACCTTGTTAGCTTTCTCTGCGATACCGATAGCACCTTCAGCAGCTGCGAATGATTCGTGACCTGCAAGGAATGCGAAACATTCTGTTTCTTCTTACAATAACATCTTTCCTAAGATACCATGTCCGATACCTACTTTACGTGTATCAGCAACAGAACCGGGGATACAGAAAGCCTGAAGACCTGCACCGATTGCTGCAGCAGCGTCAGCTGCTCTTCTGCA
Source organism: Lachnospiraceae bacterium (assembly GCA_045530835.1). Classification (GTDB taxonomy): domain Bacteria; phylum Bacillota; class Clostridia; order Lachnospirales; family Lachnospiraceae; genus UBA3766. Next base: position 38,479 of record JAZSCW010000065.1, read on the forward strand.
GTCTTTCTTGATTGCGATTGCTGCACCTACAATGTATGCCCAGCAAGCGTTTTCAAAGCAGATAGGCTGAATGCCTTTGATCTG
>JAZSCW010000083.1:0-6496 GCA_045530835.1 Lachnospiraceae bacterium
TAAATACAGACAAAAAATTCAAATCAATATATTCCCGAAAACAAACGCTGTTTTCCATGTTTTTCTTCGGTACTAAACTATTTGTAACAAATCGTCCTATTGCAATATTTCCAAAAGAATCCTCAAAAGCTCCGTATGAAACATCTGTTTGAAGCTTTGCGAGATGTTTATAATAAGGGACTGTAATTTCACAAAGATAATCGCCTTCTGCAGCCGTCAAATGATAAGAAACCGTTCCGTCCTGATTTGTGTATGGTATCTGGCCGGAAATTAATAAATCACCTTCGCAAATTTCATCTCCCGGTTTCTTTTCCGTATACCCTTGTTTTACCATCAATCTATTGATGGTTCCGCTCTTTGCCGCGTATAGCGAAGAAGGGTAATTTTGTTCGAGCGTATCTGTCTGAGGCACAATATTTTCAATAACGGAAATACGAAGTACTGTTCCGTCCAGGGAAGCGCAAACCCAGGAAAATGCATCAAAAGAATCTCTTAACATTCTTTCTGTTTTTGACGAATAAAATTCTTCGCAGGGCATGCCTGCATAAAATCCGTTTTCTGCCAGACAATCTGCAATCTGTTCCTCGCTAATGCTGACATTTCCGTCAACCGTAAGCGACCAGATATGTGTTTTTTGGTAATACAAAGCACCAAGACATAATAAAATGCCTATAAAAAAAACCATACAGGGACGCATACGAAATAACAGAAAAGGCAACCCTTTTCGCTGGATTATTTTGATTTTTACTTTGGATTTACGAGCTGTATTTTTCATGTTGATGAAATCAGCAAGCGAAATACGAAGATGTATTTCATTTTCAAGTTCTTCTATATTCCAAAGGTCAAATCCTGCTTTGAGACAAAGATTGATAAAACGTGCAAAACCCTGTTTGGAAATCCGGATAATCAAATATCCTTTTAAAAAACGAAAAATAGATTCCACACCTACACCTCCGCAGCTTTATCCAGAAAAACTGCATCAATTTTACCTTGAATGATACAGTCTTCATTGTCGTAATTGCGAATCGTAAGTCTTTTGCCGGTAACTATAATTTTACCTCTGATTCCGTCAAGAACAATGCGCTCGGACGTATATTCCGACAGACCTTTGTAATTTTCGACAAGAACCTCCATTGTTCCGGTAATGGTTACAATACAGGAATGACTGCAGACATCCTGTGTAAGCGAAAACTTATTACCGATTTTTTCGGTTTTTTCATATATTTTATTTTTATTCATACACGGACAACCCCTGCTACAATCTCTATTTATTATATGAGTATATCCGTGTAATCAGAACTTTTTATAGATTATTCCGTAATAACAGCTTTGATAAATTCGGTTTCTTCCGGTTTACAGTCAGAAAAATGATAGGCGTTTAAAAACCGTTGTGTTGCAGTATTCATCTTATCAATATCATTTGCATAAATGGTTGCTAATGATTCGCCGACACGTACAAAATCACCTTTCTTTTTCTTTAAAACAATTCCGACAGATAAATCAATTTCACTTTCTTTGGTTTCTCTTCCGCCGCCAAGAATCAGGGAACAAATTCCGATTTCATCGCATTGGATGCCGGAAACATAACCTTCCTTTTCAGAACATATCTCTTTGACAATGGAGGCTTGCGGTAATGTTTCAGGATGATATACCTGTTGAGGATTTCCTCCTTGTGCCTGTACAAACTCTGCAAGCTTATCAAGCGCAGAACCGTTTGAAATGACTTCTTCCAGTTTGTTTTTTGCCTCTTCCAATGTTTCGGCTGCTTTTGCGGCAACTACCATATGAGAACCTAATGTAAGGCATAATCGGGTGAAATCATCAGGGCCGTTTCCTTTTAGTGTATCAATTGCTTCTTTTACTTCTAATGCATTACCGATTGCATTCCCCAAAGGCTGATCCATATCAGAAATTACCGCAACCGTATGTCTTTTTGCACCGTTTCCTATGGTTACCATTTCTTGCGCAAGGGCCAATGCATCTTCTTTTGTTTTCATGAAAGCTCCGCTTCCGCATTTGACATCAAGTACAATGGCATCTGCTCCGGCTGCAAGTTTTTTACTCATGATAGAACTTGCAATTAAAGACATATTATCTACCGTTGCCGTTACATCACGGAGTGCATAAAGCTTTTTGTCCGCAGGTGCCAGATCTGCGGTTTGTCCCATGATAGCAATACCGATTTTGTTAACCTGTTGAATGAAGTGTTTTGTTGTAATGGAAGTATTAAATCCCTCAAAAGATTCGAGTTTATCAATGGTTCCACCGGTATGACCCAGTCCTCGTCCGCTCATTTTGGCTGTACAAACACCAAGAGCAGCAACCATGGGAATCAAGGTAAGAGAAGTTTTATCTCCTACTCCGCCGGTAGAATGCTTATCTACTTTTATGCCTTCTATCTCAGACAAATCCAGCATATCTCCGCTTTCTGCCATAGCCATGGTTAAAGCCAGAGTTTCTGCAGCATTCATATGATTAAAATAAACAGCCATTGTAAAAGCCGACATCTGATAATCCGGAATGTCACCCCGTGTATAGCCTTCAATCATAAATCGAATTTCATCCTCTGTTAAAGCCTCTTTGTTACGCTTCTTCATGATTAAATCATACATTCTCATATTGACACCCTCCTAACATAAAACGGTTTTACAATGGCAACATTTTGCTATTTATGGTATGGTTCGTTATGAATGATACGATAACCGCGATAAATCTGTTCCAGCAAAATTACACGCATTAGTTGATGCGGAAAAGTCATCTTCGAAAAACTAATCAAAGAATTCGCTCGTTTATATACGCTTTGGGCAAGTCCCAAGGACCCCCCGATTACAAATGCGATATCGGAATGTGAATTAGTTGCAAGATGTTCAATGTGACGGGCAAACGAAACAGAATCAAACGATTTACCTTCAATTGCAAGCACACACACGTACATATTATCATTTATTGCTTTTAAGATACGTTCTGCTTCCTTCTCACGAATCTGTTCTTCTAACGCTTCAGATGCATTCTGAGGCGTATTTTCATCCGCAACTTCAATGATTTTCAACTTACAATATCTGCTTAATCTCTTACTGTATTCAGCAATTGCATCTCTATAAAAGGACTCTTTGATTTTTCCAACACAAATAATCTCTATATTCAATGATTACCTCACATTTTACAAATTCAACAACTAAGATTCAAATATTTCACCATACTTATTATCAATATAGTCTTCTAAAAAAGAAGGGCCAAGATCAGGGAATTCCTCTAAAATTGTTCTTCTCATATATTCTGCACGATAAAAATATTCTTGGGATTCATCCGTAATAAAAGCTCCTACTTTTGCATCAATAATATCTTTCGTAAGATTTTTATTGCAGAATTCATCCAATTTCTTATTCGTATCATTTTCGGCGGAGTCAACTTGTTGCAATTCTTTATAGCTTTTGAATGATACAAAAGACATAATGATAAACATCAGGAAAAATCCACCCATAACTCCGTATGAAAGAATCGCACTAAGACCGGATAAGGAAACAAATGAAAACACACCTGTTGCCATAAGAATAATAGCAGTCAGTCCGATTAATCCGACAACCAACAAAATAATGGCGCTGCTTTTGTGATCAGCTGCCCGCTCTTTGGCAGAACGATATGCTTCCTTGCCGGGCATACGCTGTTTTGCTGCCTGTGCCTTTTGTGCAGCTTCCTGTGCACTGACCTGCTGGGCATTAACCTGAGCAAAAAACTGATTTACAAGCGAAGTTGCTTTTTCCTGGTCTTCCGGCTTGATAAAGAGCTCATAAATATCTTTTTTCTCGTTATAAACAGAGTATGCTCTTAATTTTCCTTGCGTAGACAAGTATTTTCGAATGGTTTCAATCTGTTCTTGCGGTCCGTAGATAAAATTAAGCATTTGAGATTTATCGAAATCACAATCTGAAGAAAGAGATTCAACCAACTTAGAACCACAATCACTACATTTTTCAATACCACTTCTGTATTCTGTTTTACATTTTGGACACCAAGGCATAACGCTTACTCCTTTTTGTATATTAATATAGCAAAAGTTGTGATAACGTAAATTACGCTATCACAAACTTTTAAATTTATTTTGTTGATAAATACTCATCAATACCTTTTGCAGCGGCACGACCTGCTCCCATTGCAAGAATTACAGTTGCGGCACCTGTTACAGCATCACCGCCGGCAAAAACACCTTCTTTACTTGTACGACCGAATTCTTCGTCTGCAACAATACATCTTCTCTTATTTAATTCCAGCCCTTTTGTTGTTGAAGAAATCAAAGGATTCGGAGAAGTTCCCAGAGACATGATTACCACATCTGCATCAATGACAAATTCACTTCCTGCAATCTCAACAGGACTTCTTCTTCCTGAAGCATCAGGCTCTCCAAGCTCCATCTTAATACATTTAATTCCGCTAACCCATCCGTTTTCGTCAGAAAGAATCTCAATCGGGTTGGTTAATAAATCAAAAATGATACCCTCTTCTTTTGCATGATGAACTTCTTCTACACGTGCAGGAAGTTCTGCTTCGCTACGTCTGTAAATAACATGTACTTCAGAACCAAGACGCAGAGCAGTTCTTGCTGCATCCATTGCAACATTACCGCCACCAACTACAGCAACTTTCTTTCCTACCATAATAGGTGTATCAGAATCAGGATCAAAGGCTTTCATTAAATTACTTCTTGTTAAATATTCATTTGCAGAGAATACACCATTTGCATTTTCACCCGGAATTCCCATGAATTTCGGTAATCCGGCTCCGGAACCGATAAATACTGCATCAAATCCTTCTTTTTCCATTAATTCATCTACCGTAATGGATTTGCCGATCACTACATTATTCTCGAATTTTACACCAAGCGCTTTAACATTTTCGATTTCTTTCTTTACAACGCGTTCTTTGGGCAAACGGAATTCAGGAATACCGTAAACCAAAACACCGCCAAATTCATGTAATGCTTCAAAAATCGTTACATCATATCCTTTTTTTGCAAGGTCACCGGCACAGGTAACACCCGCAGGACCGGAACCGATAACGGCAACTTTCTTACCTTTTTTTTCAGAGGGTGCAGTAGGCTTAATATTATTTTCAAAAGCCCAGTCAGCAACAAAACGCTCGAGTTTACCGATGGCAACAGCATCTCCTTTTAAGCCACGGATACATTTTCCTTCACACTGATTTTCCTGTGGGCATACACGACCACAAACTGCAGGGAGGGAACTGGATTCTGTAATAATTCGATAAGCAGATTCAAAAGAACCTTCTTTCACTTCTTTGATAAATGCAGGAATGTTAATGGAAACAGGACAACCTTTTACACACGCAGCATTTTTACAATTCAAACAACGAGAAGCTTCTTCCATTGCTTCTTCTTTATTATATCCAAGACATACTTCTTCAAAATTGGTAGCTCTTACCAAAGGCTCCTGTTCTCTTACAGGTACACGTTCTAAAACATTCATTATTCGTCACCTCCGCAATGTCCGCATCCTCCATGATGGGTATCGCCTTCTTTTTCTTTCAAAAATGCACGACCTTCCTTGGTCTTATAAAGCTGCTGTCTCTTCATTGCTTCGTCGAAATTAACAAGATGTCCATCAAACTCAGGACCATCAACACAAGCAAACTTAACCTGACCATCTACAGTAAGTCGGCAAGCACCACACATACCTGTTCCGTCAACCATGATTGGATTCATGCTGACAATGGTATGTAAATCAAGCTTTTTCGTTAAAAGACAAACAAATTTCATCATAATCATAGGACCGATTGCTACGCAAACATCATATTTTTTGCCTTCTGCATATAAATCTTCAATAACTTTGGTAACCATACCGCTTCTCTGATAGGAACCATCATCTGTTGTGATGTAAAGATTACCGGAAACTGCCTGCATTTCTTCTTCCATAATGAGCATATCTTTGGTCTTGGCACCCACAATGACATCAGCTTCGATGCCATGCTCATGAAGCCATTTCACCTGAGGATATACAGGAGCTGTTCCCAAACCACCTGCAACAAACAGAATTTTTTTGTTCTTTAAGGAATCAATATCTTCTTCCAAAAATTCGGATGCTCTTCCAAGAGGTCCGACAAAATCATGGAAAAAGTCACCGGCTTTCAGATTTTTCATCACATACGTTGAAGCACCGATAACCTGTACGACAATCGTAACAGAGCCTGCTTCGCGGTCATAATCACAAACGGTTAAAGGGATTCGTTCGCTATCCGCGTGTGTACGTACAATTACAAACTGTCCGGGTTCACAGGATGCTGCACAACGAGGCGCTTTGACAACAAATTTATAAATATTGTCCGCCAATTCCTTTGCTTCTAAAATTTCATACATTTTTTTCTTCCTCCTCAATGTTTATCGCTCTAGCGTATGTGGTCAACCCAATAAAAATTCTGATTTGCGCCGAGCTCAAGTGTACCAAAGCGATCAGGATCTGTCATTGATACACAATATATAAGACCT
>JAZSCW010000052.1:0-29370 GCA_045530835.1 Lachnospiraceae bacterium
CTATATTAGCAATTGTGTTTTGTGTAAGTATTTTCTTTTGGGATGGTTTAACTCTTGCGGGAAAGGCATTGATGGGATTTATGGTATTGTATGCCTTGCATGAGTGGGAAGAGTCAAAATTTCCGGGTGGATTCTACGACCTATTTTTTGGTGACTTTGGAGTTGAAATCAAGGTAAGTGAAGCTAGAATGCATCTGCCAGTTGCAATATATATTTTGATTATGTTGCTTGTTCCTTTTGCATTGCAGAATATAACATTCCTTGTCTTGATTCCTTTAGGACTTGGACTTTTTGAAGGTGTTATTCACGTTGCAGGAATTAAGATACATAAGCTAAAGAAACCATATACACCGGGAATGATTACAGGTATCATAATGTTTATATACTCAATTTTTGTAATTGTTCAAATAAACAATGCGGGCGGTTTGCCTGTCTGGCAGTGGATTGTTGGTTTCATACTTGCATTGCTAGGGTTTGTGGTTATGGAACAGTTTTTCTTAAAAACAGTTGGGCTTACACTTGTTGATTTTAGAAAAATGGCTATGGCTCGTGTTTGGGGTAATAGAAAGTAAGAAGTCGTAAGAAATTGAGTATTAATAAGGTGAACACTAATGGATAAAGGAGCATTTATTAAATATTTGTCCGCATTATTGCTATTTGGTCTTAATGGCATTGTTGCGAATAATATTGAGTTAAGCAGTTATGAGATTGTATTTTTAAGAACACTTATAGGAAGTATTCTTTTAATGCTTTTGTTTATAGTCGGCAAAGGTAAATTTCATACCAACACATACAAAAAAGATACATTATTTATTGTACTATCTGGTATTGCAATGGGTACGAGTTGGATGTTTTTATATGAAGCATATCAGCAAATTGGTGTAAGTTTGTCATCACTCTTGTATTACTGTGGACCTGTGATTGTAATGATATTATCACCATTGATTTTTAAGGAAAAACTAACCACACCTAAGATTATTGGTTTTTTGATTGTGCTTATAGGTATAGTTCTTGTTAATGGTAATGCAGTCGGCGACAACAGTAATACTTGGGGTATTTTCTGTGGTGCTATGTCGGCAGTTATGTATTTCTTCATGGTAACACTAAATAAGCAATCGAAGAATATTACAGGAATGGAAAACTCTGTAATACAGCTTATAGTAAGTTTCCTGACGGTGGCAGTATTTGTAGGATTTAAACAGGGTTTTGTGATAAATGTTCCATCAGGGGCATGGATATGGATTTTGGTACTTGGTGTTGTAAATACCGGTATCGGATGCTATTTGTACTTTTCACCACTTGACAAATTGCCTGTGCAGACGGTAGCCGTGTGTGGCTATCTGGAACCATTATCGGCAGTGGTTTTTGCATCAATTTTGCTTAATGAGAAAATGACGATAGTTCAAATAATTGGTGCAGTGTGCATCATTGGTGGTGCTATGATTGGTGAGCTGGTAAAGATAAAACATGCATAACACGCATTTCGTTTCTTCTGCATTTATGTTTTTGTATAAAATCAATAGAATGTAGGGGGGAAATAAATGGAAACACAGAATACAATAAGGCTTTCTTTTTGATGATTTTTGTGTTTGTATGTGCTATAATTGGCAAAATAAACAGATAGGAGGATTGACAAATGACACATTTAAGAATAGAGTTCGAAGATTCATTGACTATTAAAGATAATTGCATATGTGCATGTATTGGAAAACAAGAATATGTTTATTCTTTAGAGCAGGTCGAAAAGATTGTTTTGCTTACAACAGATTTAGGTCCGCTTTACGATGACATGGGTTTAGCCATAGATGTAGGAAATGATATTGCAATCTTTGTGATGTCAGGGCATAACTGTTTTCAGGATTTTTTATTTGAACAAATAGGAAATGCTTTGCCAATTGATTATCAAAAAGTTATTGAGGCATCTTCGTGCATTGAGCGAAATGTATTTGAGATATATAGGAAGAATCGTTAGGTCATTATATAGAGCATGTAAAGCATTGAAGTTCCTTGTGAGGATATGTGTATGAAGAATATCGTGTTTGGGGTAAATTGGAAACACGGGAGTTGTTTAAACTTGAATTATCCTTTGCATGAGAGGATTCGTGTTGACTGTGTTTGAAAAAATATGCTACAATAAGCAATGGTTTATAAGGGGGAGAAAGAACCGAAAAACAAGCTTCGGCATGTGATCGGAAGGAGAAATAAATATGTATAACTGGAATGCCAGAATCAGATACAGTGAATTGGATTCCAATGCTGTATTGTCGATGGGAGCACTCGTGAATATTTTTCAGGATTGTGCGAACTTTGATTCTGAGGATCATGGAGTAGGGTTATCCTATTTGATGGAACATAAGATGGCATGGATTCTGCTCGGATGGGAATTTGATATCAAAAGACTGCCCGGCATGGGAGAAAAGGTTGTTGTATCAACACTGCCGTATGATTTCAAAGGTTCCTTCGGGTATCGTAATTTTGTTTTGGCAACGGAAGACGGCGAATTGCTGGCACGTGCGGACAGCATGTGGATGTTTGCCAACTGGGAAACCTTAAGACCGCTTAGAATTCCGGAAGAAATTTACGGAAGATATGAACTTGAAGAAGCTGTATTCCGTGCGGATTTGAGAACGAAACCGGTGATGGAAGGTTTAGAGGATGTGGACACGTTCCATATCATGAAACAGCATCTTGATACCAACCAGCATGTGAATAATGCGCAGTATGTTGACTTCGCGGCGCAGTATCTTCCGAAGAGCCGTATGGTTAAGAATATGAAGGTGCAATACCGCAAGCAGGCATTTCTCGGTGATGAAGTGCATGCGTATGTGGGAGAAGACGGTTCGGAGTTTAAGATAATGCTCTGTAACAGGGAACAGGAAGTATATACCACTTTTGTATTTGAATTAGAAGAATAAAAGAGGATGTTATGTTAGAATTAGGAAAAAGACAAAACCTGAAAGCAGTGAAAAAGGTTGACTTCGGTATGTATCTTGCAAGTCCGGAAGATGAAAAGGGAGAAGAACGTGTGCTTTTGCCTGCGAAACAGGTGCCTCCCACACTGGCAATCGGGGATGAAATCAATGTGTTTTTATATAAAGATTCTTCTGACCGTCTGATTGCAACGGTAAGAGACGTTCTGATTACGCTCGGAGAAGTGGCAAGGCTGCGTGTCTCCGGTGTTACAAAGATTGGTGCGTTTCTGGACTGGGGACTTGAGAAGGAACTTTTACTTCCGTTTCGTGAGCAGACATATCGCGTACGTGAAGAGGAAGAAGTTTTGGTTGCACTCTACATTGATAAGACAGGCCGTTTGTGTGCGACTATGAAGCTGTATCCGTATCTGACCACAACGAAAGTCTATGCCAAAGATGACAAGGTGGATGGTACGCTTTATGAAATCAGTGAAAACTTTGGTGCTTTTGTTGCAATTGATGATAAATATCAGGGTCTGATTCCGGCCAAAGAATTTACCAAGGATGTTCCTGTCGGAAGCCGGATTACGGCGCGCGTGACAAGTGTACATGAAGATGGTAAAATAAACTTAAGCATTCGTGAAAAGGCATATCTTCAGATTGAGACGGACGCGAAAGAAGTTCTTCGCGTAATCGAAAGTTTCGACGGGGTACTTCCTTTTAACGATAAAGCATCACCGGAGGTAATCCGGAGAGAAATGGGAATGAGTAAAAACGAATTCAAACGTGCGGTGGGAAATCTTTTGAAGAACGGAATGATTGAAATTACCGAACGCGCAATCCGATTGAAATGATGTTGTTGTAACATCAAAAAGTGAGGTGTTGTGATTGAAAGAAGTAACAGAATGGGGATTACGGATTGAAACTTCACCGGCAAAAGAAGTCACAAAAGAAGCTTTGCGTTTTATCGATAACGGAGCGATGGATATTATCATGTATCTGACGGTTCCCTTGCTGGCGGAAGCCAAAGAACATGACGAAACGCGAGAATTCCTTCAGGCAATGGATTTATTAATTTGTGCAGAGCCGGAGCTTCTTGCAAAGCTGAATGCCGAAGCTTCTGAGTGGGCAAATGAAATAGAAGAAGATACGTTTTTTCATGAAATGATTAAGAAAATTGCCCGTGCGAAGCAGAATGTGTATTTGGTTGCGGATACAGAAGAAGCGCTTGTTGCTTATGAAGAGTATCTGCACGAAATCCATGAGAATACCGTGCTCTCCGGGACATATTTGTGGAATGATACAAATGGTTCGGCGGATGATTTGAACAATGAAATCAATGACAGTTCTCCGAATGTGGTGATTTCTGCATTGTCTTTTGAACGTCTTATGCAACTGGTGTATCGCAACCGCAGTAATCTGAATGCGGATCTTTGGATCGCAAGGCCGGACGGCATTCCGGGATACGAAGCCCCCAAAGGATTGGCGCGGCTTGCACAGAAACTGATCTATAATAAAATTTTAAATAATGACTAAAACAGAGCCGTTTGTCCGTATGTTTTTTCGGGCAAACGGCTCTTTGTATAATATAACAAAAAGAAAAACCATGCTCTGAACAAAATGCTCATATATCATACATGGAAATAGATAAAAATAATCAAAAAAGGGTGGATTTTTTTGTGAAAATGTATTAAAATGTTCTCGGGAGAGATGTTACCATGTTGATATGGGCATTGACAGTAGGAGGTTACACATATGATATCTAATCAAATTTTGCAGAATGCAATTGACGGAATGAAGGGGATTACAAGGGTTGATTTGACCGTTGCGGATGTCGACGGTAAAGTGGTTGCAACAACTTTGCTTGGTCAGCAAAGTTATATGGCTACTGTTTTGGAGTTTGTGAAATCGGCAGCAGATTCACAGGAAATTCAGAACAGTCAGTTTTTTAAGATTTATGATGAACAACAGCTGGAGTATGTACTGGTGTCTGCAGGTGCAGGCGAGAACGCATATACTGCCGGTAAAATGGCGGCTTTTCAGATTCAGACCCTTCTTGTAGCCTACAAAGAACGTTTTGATAAGGATAACTTTGTAAAGAACCTGTTGCTGGATAATCTGCTTTTGGTAGATATTTACGGCCGAGCAAAGCGTCTTCATATCCAGACGGACGCAAAACGCGTGGTAATGATTGTGGAATCTGATAACGGAAGAGATAATAATGCGCTTGAACTTGTGAAGTCTGTGCTTGGTAATGATAAGAGAGAGTTTGTAACGGCCGTGGACGAAAACAATGTCGTTATTGTTAAGGATCTTACGGAAGAGCAGACCAACAAAGATATTGATAAGACTGCGCAGAGTATTGTCACCTACCTTCAGAAAGAAGGTATTCGGGATGTACATATTGCATACGGAACAAGCGTGAATGAGATTAAGGATGTGAGCCGCTCTTATAAAGAGGCAAAGATGGCTCTTGATGTAGGTAAGATTTTCTTTAGTGAAAGAGATGTGATTGCTTACAGTGAATTGGGAATCGGACGATTGATTTACCAGCTGCCCATTCCTTTGTGTAAAATGTTTATCAAAGAAATTTTTGACGGAAAAAGCCCGGATGATTTTGATGAGGAGACACTTACTACAATTAATAAGTTTTTTGAGAACAGCTTAAATGTTTCCGAATCGTCCAGACAGCTTTTTATACATAGAAATACGCTCGTATACCGCCTTGATAAGCTACAGAAGAGTACAGGGCTGGATTTGCGTGTGTTTGAGGATGCCATCACTTTTAAGATTGCGTTGATGGTAGTGAAGTATATGAAATATATGGAAAGCTTTGAGTATTAAAAAGAGAGTTTTCCTGTTAGGAGGAACAAATGGAAAAAAGCAAAAAGAAGGCATCTGCCAAAGATAAGGCAGTGATTCTTTTAGAGCATGTGAATAAATCATATGAAGACGGAATGCCTGCGCTTGTAGATATTAATCTGCGCATTAATCACGGTGAGTTTGTTTTTATCGTAGGCGACAGCGGTTCCGGTAAGTCGACTTTGATTAAGTTACTTTTGAAAGAGCATACGGCTTCTTCGGGAAACGTACGTGTGAGTGGCTATGACCTGATGAAAATCAAAAGAAAAGAGATTCCGATGTTTCGACGTAAACTTGGTGTGGTATTTCAGGATTTCCGCTTGCTGAAAGACCGTAATGTGTATGAAAACGTTGCTTTTGCACAACGGATTATTCAGAAATCCGAACGTGAGATACGCAAAAATGTACCCAGCATCCTTTCTGTTGTTGGTCTGGCTGGAAAGTATAAGGCAAATCCGAAGCAGCTTTCCGGTGGTGAGCAGCAAAGAGTTGCCCTTGCCCGCGCGCTGGTAAATAAGCCGGATGTTTTGCTTGCGGACGAACCGACCGGTAATCTCGACCCCAGAAATTCGTACGAAATCATGAAACTTCTGGAAAAGATCAACGAGAACGGAACCACGGTTCTTGTGGTTACGCATAATCGTGAGGTAGTAAACGAGATGCAGAAGAGAGTAATTACCCTGAAGGAAGGCGTAATTGTAAGCGACGAAGAAAGAGGCGGATATATCGATGAGAATTAATACATTTTTATATACATTGCGCCAGGGAATCGTCAGTATTTTTAAGAACAAATGGTTTACCCTGGCATCTATTGCGACAATCAGCGCTTGCCTTTTTGTTTTTGGTATTTCCTATGTGTTAATTTTTAATGTGGCGCATTTGGTGGACAAGGCAGAAAAAAGTGTTTCTATCACAGTTTTTTTTGATGAAGGATTGCCGGAAGATGACATTCAAAAAATTGGTTTTCTGATTGAAGATATGAAGAACAGAGGGCTTGTTTCGAGGTATGATTTTGTTTCTGCAGATGATGCTTGGGCAGAGTTTTCCAAAGAGCTCGGGGAGAATGCAGAAGGATTTACGGAGAATCCGCTGATTGATTCGGCAAACTATCAGATTTATCTGAATGACATTAATAAACAGGGTGAGGTTGTTTCTTATCTTGAAGCGGTAGATGGTGTCAGAAAGGTAAACAAATCCGAACTTACAGCGAGCACATTCAGTGCGGCAAGTTTGATTGTGACATATATTTCCGTTGGTATGATTGTACTTCTTCTTGCGGTTTCGATCTTCTTAATCAGCAATACCGTTACGATTGGTATTTCCGTAAGAAAAGAAGAAATTCAGGTAATGAAATATATCGGAGCTACGGATTATTTTGTGCGTGCACCGTTCGTAGTTGAGGGTATGGTGCTCGGATTAATCGGCTCTTGTATTCCTATTGTAGCTGTATATTATATTTACGAACTTGCAATCAGATTTTTGGCAGATAAAATGGCATTTTTATCATCCATGTTCACAACGGTAGCGCCGATGGAAGTGTTTGCATCTCTGGCCCCGATTTCACTCGTAATTGGTGTTGGAATCGGTTTCTTGGGAAGCTTTTTTACGGTGCGCAAACATCTACGTGTCTGATGACTATAAAAGGGGAATAAGTTTATGAAAATGAAAAAGAAAACTCTGCGATATCTGTACAAAACGATAGTTGTTTTGCTGCTTTGCTTTTGTATGACAGCTTCAGTATCCGACTATGTTGTTGCAGATAAAAAGACGGATCTTGAGGAGCAGATTCGAAAGAAACAGGAAGAGATTGATAAGGCTGAAAAGGAAAAGAAGGCGTTGAAATCAGACCTTACGGATGTTGAAAAATTAAAGAAGCAGCTTGTCAGCAGTAAAAACAGTCTTTCGGAATATGTGCAGCAGCTGGATGCCCAGGTTGCAGCAGTACAGGAAAAAATTGATACGCTGACCGGACAGATTGAGCAAAAGGAAGTTGAGATCGGCGAGACCAAAGAAGAGCTTGCAGCGGCACAGGACACTGCGGATACACATTATGCTTCGATGAAGGACCGTATCCAGACATTGTATGAGCAAGGCGATTTGTATTATGTTGAAGTGCTTTCTGCATCGGGAAGTTTTGGAGATTTTTTGAACAAATTAGATTATATCAACCAGCTTTCTGCGTATGATAATAATAAAATGAATGAGTACAAAGAAATTGTACGTTATGTAACGGTCTGCAAGGAAAAGCTTGAGGCTGAAGAAGAAGTTTTGAATGCAACAAAGGAAGCGGCACAACAGGAACAGACAGCTCTCGAAGAATTAATTGCTGAGAAAGAGAAAGAAATCAAAGCGTATGAAGCGGATATTTCCAAGAAGGAAGCTTTGATCCGGGAGTACGAAGCAGAAATTGCGGAACAGACGGCGATTATTGAAGAACTTGAGAAAGCGGTTGAAAAAGCACGAAAAGATTTGAGGAATCAGCGAGTATATGATGGCGGTGCATTTTGTTGGCCGGCACCGGAATATACAAGAATTTCTGATGATTACGGCTATCGTACGCATCCCATTACCGGAAAGAAACAGTTCCACACCGGTGTGGACATGGCGGCTCCGGGAGGCAGTCCTATCTTGGCGGCGTATGGCGGCGATGTAATTCAGGCAGCCTATAATGCTACGATGGGTAATTATATCATGATTGATCATGGAGATGGTCTGTATACCATTTACATGCATGCCCAGAAGCTTCTTGTGAAGCCGGGGGATGTTGTTTCCAGAGGACAAAAGATTGCAACGGTCGGAACCACGGGACGAAGTACCGGAAATCATTTGCATTTTAGTGTGCGTTTGAACGGAACTTATGTAAGCCCCTGGGATTATATTACGGAACCGTAAGTGAATAAGAATATTTTATAGGGCGAAGTCCGAAAAAACGGATTTTGCCCTAAAATCAATGAATGGCCAAATTGGCAGAATGGATGGGAAATGAATTCTAACAGTAACAAAAAATCATTTTTTTTAGGAATGTTGACGGCCTTTGTGGTATCGGCTGTTTTAGCGCTTGCGTTTGCAGGAGTTTTTTTGGGTGTGCTTCTGGTTCAGAAAGAAAATAACACAGGACTGATGCGTGCCGCAAACGGAGCATTTACGGAAGAAGAAATTGAAAAACTGGCACATTATAAGGAGAAGCTCCGGGAAAATTATTATGAAGATATTGATGATCAGACGATATTGGATGGAATGCTTTCCGGTATGATGTTGTCGGCAGGCGACCCGTATACCTGCTATTACACGCAGGAAGAAATGGAAGAAATGGCAAGCAGCATGGAAGGAACTTTCCAGGGAATCGGTGCATATCTTCAGGCTGATTTGGAAGTTGGTTATGCCAAAATCAGCGGAGTGATGAAAGGAAGTCCGGCAAGTGAGTCGGGATTGCAGGAAAATGATTATATCATCTATGTAGATGGTGAAGATATGTATCAGCAGGATTTGAATTATATTGTGTCCAAGGTGCGCGGTCCGGAAGGTACCACTGTGAAACTCACCCTGAACCGAAGCGGAGAAAAGGTAGAGGTAGACGTGGAGCGCCGTGAGATTGTCACGGAAAGTGTTACGTATGAATTGGTAGAAGGCAATATTGCCTATGTGACGATTACGGAATTTACTGAGGTTACGTCTGAGCAGTTTGCCGATGCACTTGCATCTTTTGAGAAGGACAATGCAGAGGGAATGTTGATTGACTTGCGTGGAAATCCGGGCGGAAATCTTACAGCGGTTGTAGCGGTGTGCGATCAGATTTTGCCGCATGGACTCATCGTATATACAGAAGACAAGTACGGAGAAGGAAACAGGTATACAAGCTCGGGTGGCAATGAGTTCAAAAAGCCTTTGGTAGTATTAATCGATGGCGGGTCTGCCAGCGCTGCGGAAATTATGGCAGGCGCAATCAAAGACTACGGAATGGGCGAACTTGTCGGAACAACCACATTCGGAAAGGGAATTGTGCAAAATGTATTTCAGTATTCGGATGGTTCGGGTGGAAAATTGACTGTGAGCAGATATTTTACTCCAAACGGCGTGAACATTCACAAAGTCGGAATTGCACCTGACGTTGAGGTGCCGTTTGACAGTGCGGCATATCTTGAAGATAAAACAGATAATCAGTATAATGAGGCACTCAGAATTTTAAAAGAAAAAATGCAATAAAAGAAAAAGTACAGAACAAACATTCGATTTTGTTCTGTACTTTTATTTTGAAGTCTGCTATAATCAGATTCGGGAATAAGAAGAATGGTGGCGGTATCATATATGTATCTGCATCTGAAAAATGAGTTTGGGTGCTTTGAATGTGATAGAAACAGGGAGAGCAGAATGAATCAGGAACAGATTTTTAAATTGAATGCACCGTATCAGCCGACCGGCGATCAGCCGCAGGCTATTGAGAAACTGGTGAGGGGATTTCAGAAGGGGAATCAGTTTCAGACACTTTTGGGAGTGACAGGCTCAGGTAAAACATTTACAATGGCAAATGTGATTGCGTCCATGAATCTTCCGACGTTGGTGATTGCACATAACAAGACACTTGCGGCGCAACTTTATGGAGAGTTTAAAGAGTTTTTCCCCGAGAATGCGGTAGAGTACTTTGTATCCTATTATGATTATTATCAGCCGGAGGCATACGTGCCGTCGAGTGATACGTATATTGCCAAAGATTCTTCTATTAACGATGAAATTGATAAACTCAGACTTTCGGCTACTACTTCTTTGGTGGAGAGAAAGGATGTTATTGTTGTAGCATCGGTTTCCTGTATTTATGGATTGGGAAGTCCGGATGATTATATGGGGATGGTGGTTTCGCTGCGTCCCGGAATGAGGAAGGACCGTGATGAGGTAATTCGTGAGCTTGTGCAGATTCAGTATGACAGAAATGACATGGATTTGAATCGTGGTAACTTCAGGGTTCGAGGTGATGTTGTGGAGATTGCTCCTGCACAGGGGGATAATCTTGTCATTCGCGTGGAGTTTTTCGGAGATGAGATTGACAGGATTTCAGAGGTGGATCCATTGACGGGTTCCATGCGGGTGCTGTTGGAACATGTTGCTATTTTTCCGGCATCGCATTATGTGGTTGCACCGGATAAATTATTGGGAGCATGTGACAGGATTGAAGAAGAACTGAAAGAGCGCGTGGCATATTTTAAGGGAGAAGATAAACTGATTGAGGCACAAAGGATTGCCGAGAGAACAAACTTTGATATAGAAATGCTTCGTGAAACAGGATTTTGCTCCGGAATAGAGAATTATTCCAGACATTTAAACGGAATGCAGCCCGGAGAACCTCCGCATTGCCTTTTGGATTATTTCCGGGGTGAATTTCTAATGATTATTGACGAGTCGCATATTACGGTTCCGCAGATCGGAGGAATGTATGCGGGGGACCGGTCACGGAAGAATACGCTTGTGGATTACGGATTTCGTTTGCCGTCTGCCTTGGATAACAGACCGCTTTGTTTTGAAGAGTTTGAAGAAAGAATTGACCGGATACTGTGCGTTTCGGCAACTCCCTCGGAGTATGAAAAAACACATGAAGTACTGCGTGCTGAACAGATTATCCGTCCGACGGGACTTTTGGATCCGGAGATTGTTGTTCGGCCGATTGAAGGACAGATAGATGATCTTGTCGGCGAGATGAAAGCCGTTATTGCGCAAAAAAATAAAGTTCTCGTCACTACATTAACCAAAAGGATGGCGGAGGATTTGACAGATTATCTCAAAGAAATCGGAATCCGTGTCAAATACCTGCATTCTGATATTGATACCTTGGAACGGGCACAGATTATCAGAGATATGCGTTTGGATGTATTTGATGTATTGGTGGGAATTAATCTTTTGCGAGAAGGTTTGGACATTCCTGAAATAGCGCTTGTGGCCATTTTAGATGCTGATAAAGAAGGATTTTTACGTTCAGCTACTTCCTTGATTCAGACGGTAGGGCGCGCTGCGCGTAATGCCGACGGACGCGTTATAATGTATGCGGACCGGATTACGGATTCCATGAAAATTGCAATGGATGAAACAGAGCGCCGTAGAGGGATTCAACAGGAATATAATGAAGAACACGGAATTACGCCGCAGACAATTAAGAAAGCAGTCAGGGATTTAATCAGTATCAGTAAGGCGATAGCCAAAGAGGAACTCCGTCTTGAAAAAGATCCGGAATCCATGTCAGATAAGGAACTGGATGCTTTGATTGCAAAAGTTGAAAAACAGATGAAAAAGGCAGCGCTCGATCTCGATTTTGAGACTGCGGCAATGCTTCGTGATAAGATGATAGAATTGAAAAAAATCAAAAATGAAAAGTAGACTTTTCATCGTAAGGAGTTAAGAAATTATGTCACAAAAAATGTTACCGAAGGGAGAATGTATTCGGATACAGGGTGCTTCCGAACATAATTTAAAGAATATTGATTTGACAATTCCTCGTAATCAGTTTGTGGTTTTTACGGGGTTGTCGGGTTCAGGTAAATCTTCTCTTGCTTTTGATACCATATATGCCGAGGGACAGCGTCGCTACATGGAATCATTATCTTCGTATGCCAGACAGTTCCTTGGACAGATGGAAAAGCCGAATGTTGAGAGTATTGAAGGACTATCTCCGGCAATCAGTATTGATCAGAAGTCAACAAACAGAAATCCTCGTTCTACAGTAGGAACCGTAACCGAAATTTATGACTACTTCCGATTGCTGTATGCAAGAATCGGTGTTCCGCATTGTCCGGAATGCGGAAAAGAAATACGTAAGCAGACAGTTGATGAAATGGCAGAACAGATTATGATGCTTCCGGAGGGGACAAAGATACAGCTCCTTGCTCCGATGGTACGAGGACGTAAGGGAGAACATGTCAAAATACTTGACCGCGCCAAAAAAAGCGGATATGTGCGTGTTCGGATAGACGGTAATTTGTATGAGCTTTCAGAAGATATTAAGCTGGACAAAAATATAAAGCACACAATTGAAATCATTGTTGACAGACTTGTGGTGAAAGAGGGGATTCTTTCCCGACTTACGAGCTCGGTAGATACTGTGTTGAATCTGTCAGAAGGCCTTTTGACAGTGGATGTGATAGGTGGTGAAGAGCTTCATTTCAGTCAGAGTTTTTCTTGTCCGGACTGCGGTGTCAGTATCGAAGAAATTGAACCCAGAAGTTTTTCTTTCAACAATCCGTTCGGTGCTTGCCCGGCGTGTTTTGGCCTGGGGTATTGTATGGAGTTTACGGAAGATTTGATTATTCCGGACCGGACTCTTAGCATATCACAGGGCGCGATTGCAGTGATGGGATGGCAGTCGAGCAAGGATAAAGGAAGTTTTACCAATGCTACACTTCGCGCTTTGGCGGAACACTTCGGATTCAGTCTTGATACACCTTATGAAGACTTGCCGGAAAGAATCAGAGATATTCTGATTAACGGAACTGCAGAGGAAGTGAACGTCTATTATGAAGGACAGAGAGGAAAAGGTATTTATCCGATTGCATTTGAGGGTATTATCCGTAATACACAACGTCGCTATCGTGAAACGGCTTCCGAGACGATGAAACAGGAGTATGAATCTTTTATGACGATAACTCCGTGTGAATGTTGTAAGGGAATGCGTCTGAAGCCTTCTTCGCTGGCAGTGACGGTTGGGAATCGAAATATCTATGAAGTGACTAATTTGTCAATACGTTCCTTACAGGATTATCTGAGTGCGCTTGAACTGACCAAACAGCAACAGTTGATAGGAAATCAGATTCTGAAAGAAATCAAAGCACGTGTCGGATTTTTGGTTGACGTTGGTCTGGAGTATCTTTCTCTTGGACGTGCAACGGCATCACTTTCCGGTGGAGAAGCGCAACGTATCCGTCTGGCAACGCAGATTGGTTCAGGTCTGGTTGGTGTCTGCTACATTCTTGATGAACCAAGTATCGGACTGCATCAGAGAGATAATGACAAATTGCTTGGTGCGCTGAAGAATTTGAAAGATCTCGGCAATACTTTGATTGTTGTTGAGCATGATGAGGATACCATGTATGCCGCTGATTATATTGTGGATATCGGGCCGGGTGCGGGTGCGCATGGCGGAGAGGTTATTGCAACGGGTAAAGCAGCAGACATTATGAAGGTGAAAGATTCCATTACCGGACAATATCTTTCGGGAAAGAAATACATTCCGATTCCTGAAACGCGACGTGTTCCGAGTGGTTATCTGGAAGTTTACAAAGCAGCAGAAAATAATTTGAAATCAATCGATGTTAAGATTCCGTTGGGAGTGTTTACCTGTGTGACAGGGGTATCCGGTTCCGGTAAAAGTTCTTTGGTGAATGAAATTTTACACAAGAAACTTGCCCGCAAATTAAACAGAGCCAGAATGATACCCGGGAAACATGAGGCTGTTAAGGGTGTAGAACAATTGGATAAGGTGATTGCAATAGACCAGTCTCCAATTGGAAGAACTCCTCGCTCAAATCCTGCAACGTACACGGGCGTTTTTGATCAGATTAGGGATTTGTTTGCTTCGACAGTGGATGCGAAGACCAGAGGTTATTCCAAAGGACGTTTCAGTTTCAATGTAAAAGGTGGTCGCTGCGAGGCATGTTGCGGAGACGGTATTGTCAAAATTGAAATGCATTTTTTGCCGGATGTATATGTGCCTTGTGAGGTATGTAACGCAAGACGCTATAACAGGGAAACCTTAGAGGTTTTGTACAAAGGAAAAAATATCTATGATGTCTTGGATATGACGGTTGAGGAGGCACTTTCTTTCTTCTCGAATGTCCCTTCTATTCAGCGTAAAATACAGACCTTATATGATGTAGGACTCTCCTATGTGAAGCTTGGTCAGCCGTCCACAACACTTTCGGGCGGAGAAGCGCAGCGTATCAAACTTGCGACCGAGCTGAGCCGCAAAAGCACCGGGCGGACAATATATATTTTGGACGAGCCGACGACAGGTTTGCATTTTGCGGATGTTCATAAGCTGGTGGATATTCTTGCACGTCTTGCAGACGGCGGAAATACGGTACTCGTGATTGAGCATAATCTGGATGTGATTAAGACTGCAGATTATATTATTGATATGGGACCTGAAGGCGGTGACAGAGGCGGTATGGTAATAGCGAGTGGTACGCCGGAAGAGGTGGCAGGATGTAAAGAGTCTTATACGGGACACTATATTGCTAAGATGCTTTCCAAAGAAACAGAGCGAAAAAAAGAACGAAAAAAAACGAAAAAGGGTTAATTTTATTGAAAGAGTAACCGATAAATATTTTGACTACAAGGATGTGGCAGAAGAATCGGAAGGAGCCGGATTCTTCTTGGCATGTCCTTTTTTATAAAAAAACTCTTTTGTTTTCATACCTAATGCGTTATAATCAACTGTGATTGGACAAAATTAAAAACAGTAGATTATAGAAAGGTGGAAACAGAATGCAGTATACCGAAATTGGAATTGATTTGGGAACAGCCAGTATTTTGGTTTATATAAGAGGAAAAGGCGTTGTTTTAAAAGAGCCGTCTGTAGTAGCGTTTGATCGTGATACAAACCGTATCAAAGCAATCGGAGAAGATGCAAGACTGATGCTTGGTAGAACTCCCGGAAATATTGTGGCGGTTAGACCGTTGCGTCAGGGTGTTATTTCTAACTATACCGTTACTGAGAAGATGATGAAGTATTTTATTCAGAAGGCATTGGGGAAGAAATTATTTAAGAAACCCCGTATTGCCGTTTGTGTTCCGAGTGGTGTAACGGAAGTAGAGCGTAAGGCGGTTGAGGATGCTACTTATCAGGCAGGCGCGCGTGAGGTTAAGATTATTGAAGAACCAATCGCAGCAGCAATCGGTGCCGGAATTGATATCGGCAAACCTTGTGGAAATATGATTGTAGATATTGGTGGCGGTACTTCGGATATCGCAGTTATATCTCTGGGAGGAACCGTAGTCAGCGAATCGATTAAGATTGCCGGCGATGATTTTGATGAAGCCATCATTCGATATATGCGTAAGAAACATAATCTTATGATTGGTGAAAGAACAGCAGAAGATATTAAGATTAAAATTGGTTCCGCATATAAACGTTCTGAAGTGGATTATCTTGATGTAAGAGGACGTAATCTGGTGACAGGTCTTCCGAATACCGTTAGAGTATCATCAGAGGAAACAGAGGAAGCTCTTCGTGAGACTACATCTCAGATTGTAGAAGCCATCCACAGTGTTTTGGAAAAAACACCGCCCGAGCTTGCAGCTGATATTGCAGACCGCGGTATTGTTTTGACCGGTGGTGGCAGTATGTTGCGCGGATTGGAAGATTTGATTGAGTCTAAGACCGGAATTAACACTATGACGGCGGAAGACCCGATGACTTGTGTGGCAATCGGAACCGGTAAATATGTTGAATTCCTTGCGGAAAGCTATGAGGAACCTTAATGTGTCATAGTTTCGAAGGAAGGTAAAACTTCATTGAACGGGGTGAATACGTATGTTAAAAGGTTTATATACTGCTTACAGCGGTATGATTAACGAGCAGAACAGAATGGATGTATTGACGAATAATCTTGCAAATGCGGCGACAACCGGATATAAAACGGTAGGGTCAACAAGCCAGACATTTGATACGGTTATGGCATACAGAATAAAAGATGCGCAGGATGGATATTATACCGGCGTAAAAATTGGCAGAAGTATGCCCGGTGTCAAAATCGGTGAAACGTATACGGATTATTCCCAGGGTGCTTTTCGTGAAACAGGAAATCCTTACGATCTGGCATTGTCCGGACCGGGCTTTTTCACGGTTGAGTTTACTTCGCGCAGCGGAGAAAAGTCAACGGTATATACCCGTGACGGAAGTTTTACTTTGACCAAGGAAGGGTATCTTGTTACAAAAGACGGAGATTTTGTGATGGGAGAAGGTGCGAATGGTCAGCTGCAAAAGATTCAGCTTAATCCTACGCAGGAAGCTTCTATTGATACGTCAGGTCGCATTGTACAGAATGGTCAGACGGTGGCTCAGCTTAAAATTGCTGATTTTGCAGATTATGAATATCTCAAACATTACGGAGAAAACTACTATATTCCTGTTGAAGGGGCAGAAATGATTGATACAAATGCTTCGGTGCAGGCCGGATATTTGGAAATGTCCAATGTACAGGTGGTTCGCGAAATGGTAGAGCTAATCAGTGTAACAAGACAGTATGAAGCAAATCAGAAGATTATTCAGACATATGATAATGCCCTTGAAATTTCGGCAAATCGTATAGGAAAAATAGGGTAGCGGGAGGTAGCGTATGGTTCGATCACTTTGGACGGCTGCATCAGGAATGATTGCACAACAAAATAATGTAGATACAATTTCTAATAATCTGGCTAATGTTAATACGAATGGATATAAGACTGAAGTGGCGGAGTTTAAGTCACTTTTGTATCAGGATATTAGAGCGAAATCCACTTCTGCAAATTCTGATCAGAAGCCGATTCCGTCTCAGGTTGGATTGGGAGTGCGTAATTCTGCTATTACCTCAATTTTTACGCAGGGAAATTTTTATGATTCAACCAATGATCTTGCATTTGCATTGGATGGAGATGGATTTTTCGGGGTGATGGGAGCGGATGGAAATCCGTATTATACAAGAAATGGTAATTTCGTTTTGGCGACATATGGTGACGGACTTGCTCTTTCTACTACTGATGGCTTGAGAGTTCTCGACCAGAACGGGCAGCCGATTATTCTCGACAAAGAATATGTGGCAAGTAAACTTACGGTAACCGGCGATGGACAGATGTGCTATCCGGATGAGGCTAACAATCCGAAACCGATTGGTATTTCCATTGGTGTTTGGCAGTTTAATAATCCGTCAGGTTTGATGAAGGCCGACAGCAGTTTATACATGGAATCAGCTGCCAGCGGAGCTGCCATGAATGAATACACAACCAACGGGTTGAAGAGAAGTAGTATGCATCAGGGTTATTTGGAAGGTTCTAATGTGCAGGTTGTGGATGAAATGGTTAATATGATTGTTGCGCAGCGTGCATATGAATTGAATTCCAAGGCAATTCAGGCATCGGATGAGATGCTGAGCCAGGCTAATCAGTTGAGAAGATAGTAAAATATAAATAGCAGGAGAGGAGGTCAGACGATATGGATATTTCCGGTCTTACATCAGCATATACAGAATATTCCAAGCAACTTTCAGGAAATGATGCTGCCGACAAATTGAAAAATAAAATTTCAGGCAAGGATTATGCAAATGCTTCCGATGCGGAGCTTATGGAGGCTTGCAAAGAGTTTGAGGCATATTTTGTTGAGTTAATGTTCAAAGAAATGATGAAGACGGTTCCGGAGTCTGAACTTTCTTCCGGCGCGAATTCAACATTGGTGCAGTATTACAAAGATGAACTTGTTAAGGATGTTGCCAAGCAGACGTCTGAGCAGAGTAATTTGGGGCTTGCGCAGACGCTTTATGAGCAGATGAAACGTAATTTCGAGGTATAAAAATTCTATTTTTCTAAAGGGCTTGCGCCCATCTTTTTGTCATGCCGTCAGGCTCTTTTTCTATTTCCAACGCAATGAACTGATATGGAGGAGTTTATGCTGATTAAAGGCTATGTGGATTATTTTAAATATAGAAATCCACAGAATTATTTTTGTATTTTTAATTTGATTACACATGATTTGGATGATGGCGAAATTTTTTGTACGGGGGTTTGCCGCGGAATAGAGCCGGGGGACTATCTTGAGCTGGAAGGCGAAGTGACAGAGCATGTTACTTACGGGCCGCAGTTTAAGTTTAAGATGTTTAAGGTGGTGCCGCCCGGAGATTCAGCTTCGGTAGAGCGCTATTTATCTTCCGGCGCAGTAAAAGGGATTGGCCCTGCGTTGGCAATGCGTATTGTTAAAAAATTTGGTGATGAATCATTTCGTATTATGGAGGAAGAGCCGGAACGTCTGGCAGAAGTGAAAGGTATCAGCGAGCGTAAGGCACGGGAAATTGCCGCAGCGATGAGCGAAAAAAAGGATGTACGTGATGCGCTGATGTTTTTACAGGAATATGGGATAACCAATACACTGGGTGTGAAGATTTATGAGACTTACGGAATTGCCATGTATAGCATATTGAAAGAAAATCCTTATAAAATGGCGCAGGATATCAGAGGTGTGGGATTCCGTATTGCTGATGAAATTGCGCAAAAAATCGGGATAGAACGGAATTCCGAACAACGTATGATGGGAGGGCTGGTGTATTGTCTGGAACAGGCTATGTCAGAAGGTCATACCTATCTGCCCAAAGACATGTTGTTTGAAAGGGCGGAAGAATTACTGGGGATTGAAAAGAATCAATATGAGATCCCATTATCGAATCTGATGATGGAAAGAAAAGTGATTGTAAAGAAGAAAGAGACGTTGGAGGAAGTATATCTGGCGTTTGTCTATTACGAAGAACTGCAAAGTGCTGTTATGTTGAAGGATTTGAGGGAGGCTTTTTCGCAGACGGCATTGACTCCGAAAGAGAAAGAGGAGTATCGAAAGGAAATCGCGCATATTTCTGCCGAACGTGGTGTTAAGCCGGATGAACTTCAGATGGAGGCTGTTCTGGCAGCCTTCGAATGTGGTGTTTCCATACTGACCGGCGGACCGGGAACCGGCAAGACAACAACCATTCATACCATGATTAAAATGTTTTTGGACAGAGGAATGGACGTGGCATTGGCTGCGCCGACAGGTAGGGCAGCTAAGCGAATGGAAGAGGCAACCGGATATGAAGCTAAAACCATCCATCGTCTGCTTGAAGTGAGCGGCAGTATGGATGAGGAAAATGAAAAACCTCGTTTTGCACGAGGACAAATGAATCCGTTGGAGGCAGATGTTGTAATCGTGGATGAGATGTCAATGGTAGATATTCATCTTTTACATGCGCTTTTATCAGCGTTGGTGCCCGGAACGCGTCTTGTGATGGCGGGAGATATGTATCAGCTTCCGAGTGTGGGGCCGGGAAATGTTTTGCGAGATTTAATTGCCGGTGGACAATTTCCGACTGTGTGCCTGGAAAAGATTTTTCGCCAAAATCATGAGAGTGCAATTATTAAAAATGCACATTTGATTAATCGTGGCCAAGAGATCGGATTTGAAAATACCAGCAAAGACTTTTTCTTTTTGGAGAGAAAGGATTTGCAATTGATGTATCGCGATACGGTGTTGTTGGTGCGTGATAAGATTCCGAGATATATTTCTGTCAATCCTTTTGACATCCAGGTACTCACACCGATGAAGAAAGGTAATCTTGGCGTGGAACAGCTTAACAGGCTTTTGCAGAGTCAGCTGAATCCGAAGGCAGATGAGAAAGCAGAGGTAACAAGGGGAGATACAATATTTCGCCAGGGTGATAAGGTTATGCAAATGAAAAATAACTATAATGCACAATGGTATGTTTGCGGTAAAAATGATATTCGTATAGATGAAGGAACGGGCATTTTTAATGGAGATGTCGGTGTGATTCATCGGATTAACCATTATGTTAAGTCTCTGACGGTTATGTTTGATGATAATAAACAGGTAGAATATCCGTTTTCGTCCTTGGATGAATTGGATCTTGCCTATGCAGTGACCATTCACAAATCCCAAGGAAGTGAGTATCCGTCAGTGGTGTTGCCGCTTTTGGAAGGACCAAAGATGCTTCTGAACAGAAATCTGTTATATACGGCAGTGACAAGAGCATCCAAATGTGTAGTGATACTCGGAAGCAGGGAAAAAGTACTGGAGATGATTCGGAATAAGGGGGAATGGGAACGTTTTACAGGATTTGGAATGAGATTGGAAGAGGTACTTGTGTCAAACGGTTAAAACAGGTGGCACAGGATGTTTTGTATCCAAGACGATGTCCGGTGTGTGATGAACCGGTTCGGTTGCAGGATGGGATGATTTGTAAGGACTGTATTGGCGTTTTTTGCCGTGTCAAACCGCCTCGCTGCAGTAAATGCGGGAAACATGTGGAAAGCTCTTTGAATCATATGTTTTGCCATGATTGTGCCCGCGCACCCAGGTATTATGAAAGAGGCGTGGCTTTGTTTGAGTATGCATCAGTGCACGATTCCATACATATGTTTAAGAACAGAGGACGTTGTGAATATGCAGATTATTATGCGGATATTATGGTAAAAGAACTTGGAGAAAAGATACGAAATATGGAAGCGGATGCTATTATACCCATTCCGATTCATGCCAGTAAAATGAAAAAGCGCGGTTATAATCAGGCTGCACTTTTGGCAAGGCGTTTGGGGGAACACTGCAAAATTCCCGTACGCGAGGATATTCTCTTAAGGGTGCGCAAAACGACTGTCCAAAAGCACCTTAGCCATATAGAACGTCAAAATAATATGAAAAAGGCTTTTCATATTACGCAAAATGATGTAAAATTAAATAATATAATTTTGGTTGACGATGTCTATACGACTGGAAATACGATAGATGCGGCTGCGGAAGTTTTACGGAGACATGGCGCTAAGAAAGTCTTTTTTGTGACTTTGGCGATTGGAAACGGAAGATAAAGACTTTAGACGGGAGGTTGCGAGTATGGATGTGAGAAATTGCAGAAGATGTGGGTCAATTTATAATTATGTAACAGGTGTGCCTGTTTGCCCGGCTTGTCGAGAAGAGGAAGAAAAGAAGTTTCAGGTTGTTAAGAGATATGTGCAGGATCATGTGCAGGCTGAAATATCAGAAATTATAGAAGCATGTGATGTGACGCATAATCAGATTCATAACTGGATTCGACAGGAACGTTTGGTATTCTCGGAAAATTCGCCGATTGGTATTGACTGCGAAGGCTGTGGAGTAACGATTAAAACAGGACGTCTGTGTGAAAAATGCAAGACGGATCTTGCGCGCGGATTAAACGGTAGCATTTCGGCTAAGCAACTTCCGGAGTCAATGCGCAGAAATCGCGGAGAGAATCCGCGCATGCGTTATTTGGATAAAGACTAAAACATTGACAGGTGATATATGATTAGTGAACAAAGAGTTAAATTAATGACAAGACTTGCGGCCTATGAAGCCGGTGAAGGAAAGAAGAATGCATCGATTGGTTCTTATTTCAGGGGAGATTATTTGAGCCTTCAACTGATGAAATCCATTGTGAGCGCGACGATTGCGTTTGCTTTGATTGCTGCGTTATTTGTGATGTATGATTCAGAAGCTTTTATGCAAGGGTTATATCAGATTGATTTGATGGAGTATGCTAAGAAACTGATAATTTATTATCTTGGGTTTGTGGGAATATATTCTTTGATTTCTTATCTGATATATTCCTATCGGTATCGCAAAGCAAAACGGCGATTGAAGGTTTATTTTAATAATTTACGAAGATTACAGGTTCTCTATCAAAGAGAAAGAAAGGATAAAACACAATAATGACTGGCTTACTGGTATTGCGCGAGCAGTTGAAGAAAATATGCGGAAAGTACGAGGTGTATCTTGTTCCTGTCGGGAAGTTTCTGACGGCGCTGTTTACGTTTATCATCATTAATTTAAATTTAGGATACATGGAGAAAATTGCCAAATTGCCGCTTGCTGTTATTTTGGCATTGCTTTGTTCGTTTCTTCCGCTGAATTTTATTATTTTTGTTGCAGCAGCTCTCGTGCTGGCACATGTATATGCGCTTAGTTTGGAATGCGCGTTGATTGTAGGTATTTTATTTTTACTAATGTTTCTTTTGTATTTCAGGTTTTCACCCGGAGATACTTTTGTGGTTTTACTGACACCGATTTGTTGCGCTTTGCGTATTCCCTATGTGATTCCTCTTTCTATGGGGCTTGTCGGCAAGCCGACATCTGCGCTTTCTGTAGGTTGTGGAGTGGGAGTATATTATATTTTGCACTATATCAAAGGATGTTCTTCCGCTCTGACCGCTTTGGATGCGGATGGGATGGCATCCAAATTTAAGTATGTGATTGACGGACTTTTGGCAAATAAGGCGATGTTTGTTATGATTGCGGCTTTCGCAGCGACCATTATCATTGTATATTTTGTACGTCGTATGAACATTGATCATTCATGGACGATAGCCATTATTGTAGGTGCCTTGACCGATATTTTGATTTTGCTGATTGGTGATTTGATGTTTACAACCAATATTTCATTAGTCGGAACTATTTTAGGAAGCATTTTTGCGGTGGCATTTGTAAAGGGACTTCAGTTCTTTGTATTTAATGTGGACTATGCAAGAACGGAACGTGTACAGTTCGAAGATGATGAGTACTATTATTACGTTAAGGCAGTTCCGAAGGTATCTATTTCAGAACCGAATAAAAAGGTTAAAAAAGTTGCTTCGGTCAAAAAACGTGTGACGGAAGGAAAAGAGCAGACTGTACGCAGACGTGCAGAATCTGCAGTGAAAAGCACTGAGGAAAAACGTGTGCAAACAAGAGAAAATGATAAGAAGGATGCGGTAGTCCGCAAGAGAAATTATACGGACCCGCTGGATTAACAGAAGGCAGAGGAAATCTGCAGGAAATTAGGTTGGAACAGGTGTTGTTATGATGGAACGTATTACCGAATTTACAAGTGAATATTTGTCGGCATTTCGCGTTCCCCACGTAGGGATTCTCGATATCCTTGAGATTCTGATACTTACATTTTTGATTTATCAGGTAATGGTGATGATTAAGAATGCAAGAGCGTGGACTTTTTTGAAAGGAATTGCTGTTGTTGTTGTATTTCTTGGTGTGGCGGTTGTACTGAATATGTCCACCATTATTTGGGTTGCGGAAAAAATGCTTACCCTTGTTGCGATTGCTGTTATCGTGGCGCTTCAGCCTGAAATCCGTCGTATGATTGAACAGATTGGACAAAAAAATATTTTTGTGGAATTGCTTTCCTTTGATTATAAAGAACGACAGGGGCGTTTTTCCGACCAGACGCTTGAAGAACTTGTGAAGGCAAGTTTTGAAATGGGAAAAGTAAGAACGGGTGCTTTGATTGTAATAGAACAGAATTCTCCGCTTGTTGAGTATGAAAGAACGGGGATTGCGGTTGATGGTTTGGTGACCAATCAGCTTTTGATTAATATTTTTGAGCATAATACACCATTACACGATGGTGCTGTTATTATTCGTGGAGACAGAGTTATTTCTGCCACCTGTTATCTACCGTTGACCGACGGTCGTACTTTGAGTAAGGAACTCGGAACAAGACATCGTGCGGGTGTGGGTATTTCAGAATTAACAGATTCCCTGACCATCATTGTTTCAGAGGAAACAGGTAAGGTCAGTGTTGCTTATAAAGGTGATTTGTTCTACAATTTGACGCCGGATTCACTGAGAGAAAAATTAGAACTTATTCAGGATAAACCGCGAGAGGAGAAGAAGACTAAGTTCTGGAAAGGAAGGAAAAAGAAAGCTTCGAATGAAAAAGAAAATAACGAATAATTTGGATTTGAAGTTGCTTGCCCTTCTTTTTTCCATAATGCTCTGGCTGATTGTCGTGAATATTGATGATCCTGTCAAGAGTGTAATGTTTTCCGGAATTGAGGTCAAAATTCTGAATGGAAATGAACTTGAAGCGCAAGGACAGGTATACGAAATTTTGGAAGATTCGGCTACGGTCAATGTTACGGTGAAAGGACGTCGATCTATTGTTGAAGATATTTCCAAAGAAAATATCAAGGCAGTTGCCGATATGCGTGATTTAACTTCGATGTCTACAATCAGTATCATGGTATCTTCCAATAAATATGCAAATGAGATTGATGATATCAAGTGCGATGTCGAAAATGTGAAATTAAAAATTGAAAATCTGAAAAAGATTCAGAAACCGATTCAGATAGATGTGGTGGGTGATCCGGAGAACGGTTATATTCTCGGAACTCTTTCTATGAATATGAATCAGGTGTATATTGAGGGTCCGGAATCGCTAATTGACAAGGTAGCTGTGGCCAAAGCACAGTTACAGGTGGATAATGTCATGGCCAATGTAAGTTCCAGCGTTCCCATTAAGCTTTATGATAAAGAAGGCAAGGTTATAGACGATGCGCGTCTGTCTATGAATGTTGACGTAGTTAATGTGAATCAGGAGATTTTATTCACAACAATTTTGCCGGTACGTTATGAAGTAACGGGGAAACCGGCAGAAGGATATGCTGCAAATGGCGAAGTGAGCTGCAATGTAGAAGAGGTGCGGGTAGCAGGAAGAAAGAGCATACTGGATAATCTCGAAGCAGTAAATGTTCCTGCATCGGTGCTTAATCTGGATGGCGTTACGGCAGATCTTGAAGTTGAGGTTGATTTACAGGAGTACCTTCCGAATCATGTGACACTTGCCGATGCTGCGTTTGACGGAAAGGCAATCATCAAGGTTGAGATAGAACGGGAGGTTTTTGAAGAAATATCATTTACCAAGGAAGATATTTCGGTCATTAATTTGCCGGACGGATATGTTGCTGAGGTGTTGACGGATGGTAATTATGTTACAAATGATGTGACCAAGTTGAAAGTATATGGCCTTTCGG
This sequence comes from Lachnospiraceae bacterium, assembly GCA_045530835.1. Lineage (GTDB taxonomy): Bacteria > Bacillota > Clostridia > Lachnospirales > Lachnospiraceae > UBA3766. The sequence continues at coordinate 25,302 of JAZSCW010000052.1, forward strand.
ATATTTTGGATAGGATAAATACAAACAATATTAAAATGCGTCTGGATTTTGACGCGTACATGAGTGAACATGGGATTGAAAATCCGGATCCCGGAATCTATAATCTGACACCGAATTTCGGGTTCCCGGAAGGCGCTTATATCAGGGACAATTTCAAGGTTCAGGTTCGTATTTCCAAAAAATGATAGATGTTTGGTAACAGGAGGAGAATGAAAAATGGCTAGATTGTTTGGTACGGATGGCGTACGTGGAGTTGCAAACGAGGAATTGACGCCTTTGTTGGCAATGCAGTTGGGGCAGGCGGGGGCGCATGTTTTGACGAAAGAAACAAATCATAAGCCGACAATTATGGTTGGCTGTGATACCAGAATTTCGGGTGATATGCTTGCGAATGCTTTGATGGCAGGTGTTTGTTCCGTTGGCGCAAATGCAGTATATGTAGGCGTGGTTCCGACTCCGGCAGTTGCGTATCTGACCAGAAAATATAAAGTGGATGCAGGTGTTGTTATTTCGGCATCCCATAATCCGGTGGAATTCAATGGTATTAAATTCTTTGATTCTGAAGGCTATAAGTTGCCCGATGCATTAGAAGATGAGATTGAAGCGTTAATCCGTAATAATATGAAGGGTGTTCGTTTCCCGACAGGTTCCGGCGTTGGAAAGATTAAGTATCGTACCGATGCCAGAGAAGAATATATCAATCATACAATTCGCTCAGTAGATGTCGATTTGTCCAATCTCAAGATTGTAGTGGATTGTGCGGAAGGCGCATCTTTTTATACTTCCGTGGAAGCACTCAAAGAATTGGGGGCAAACGTTGTTTCTATCCATAATGCACCGGATGGAACCAATATCAACGCTAACTGCGGTTCTACACATATGGAAGAATTATGTGCAAGGGTGGTATACGAAAAAGCAGATCTTGGTATTGCATTTGATGGTGATGCAGATCGTATGCTGGCTGTTGACGAGAACGGTAAACTTGTGGATGGTGACCAGATTATGTCCATTATCGGCAATTTCATGAAACAGCAGGGTACCCTGAAGAAGGATATGATTGTGGTTACTGTTATGAGTAATCTTGGTATGACATTGATGGCACAGCGTGAGGGAATTCATTTGGAACAGACGAAAGTTGGCGACAGATATGTTCTTGAGCGTATGAAAGAAGTGGGAGCTAATTTAGGCGGTGAACAGTCCGGTCACATTATTATGCTTGACTGTAATACTACAGGAGATGGTTTGCTTAGTGCGTTGCTTTTGCTTGAGGTTATTGTTAAGACCGGGAAGAAGCTTTCTGAATTGGCACAGATTATGGAAGTTCTGCCGCAGGCTTTGATTAATGCAAAGGTTCCCAACCATAAGAAATCAAGTTATATGGAATATCCTGAAATTGCATCCGCGATTGAAAAACTGAATGAAAAGTTTGCCGGTGAAGGAAGAGTTCTGATTCGTCCCTCCGGAACGGAACCGAAGGTGCGTGTCATGATTGAGGGAAAAGATCAAAAAATGATTGAACAGGAAGCGCGTAAGCTGGCTGATTTGATTCAGAACACGATGCTTTAATTCTTTTGAAACATACTTCAATTATGAATGAAACGTGAATTTATTGGGCTTTTACGATAAATTACTTGTTTAAAAATGCTAAAAATGCTATAATATAAGTGGTTACAAAGCAAGTTACGTAGACAAGAAGTTATGATATTTATGTGATAGGGGGCGTAAGAATGGTAAGCCAGAAAGTAACAATTAAGAATCCTACAGGTTTACATTTGAGACCGGCAGGAATTCTTTGCAAAGAAGCGATTCAGTATAAATCATTGATTACCTTTTCTTTTAGGGATACGGTGGCAAACGCAAAGAGCGTTTTGAGTGTTCTTGGAGCATGCGTGAAGAGTGGAGATGAAATTACGCTGACATGTGAAGGTGAAGATGAGGAAGCAGCATTGAAAGCTCTGGTAACTGCAATTGAAAATGGTTTAGGTGAATAAAAAAAGATGTTTTGTGAATTCGTTCACAAAACATCTTTTAATTTATGCGTAAGTATTGAACATCATACCGCTGTATTGACTTGTAATGTATGGAGATGCAAATGTTGTCTCAGGTTTTTTGTAAGCGACAATTTTTTTCTGGACATATTCCATGGGATCTAATGCGACAGAATTTGTTTTGTTCAAAACGGAATTCGTAAACTTGCGAACCGTAGAAAACTTTTCTCTTGCATCGGTCAACTGGATATTGTCGCGTAATAAAGTTTCATCCACATCTATTTCACCGGATTCTGTCATGGCAAGACCGAGGGGTCTTAGTTGTGAATCGTAAGCGGCTGTAATAGATTTCATTTCTTTGAGAAGATAACTGCTCTTTGGCTGTGAACCGAGGTATTCCGAAGTTGCACGAATGAAATCATTGTATCCTGAAACGAAGCGGTTCACATTTTCTGAGAGCGATTCGGTGTCCGGTTTCAAACCGATGGTTACTTTTTTTTCATCTTCCGGAACGTCCTTCAATGTGATTTCAAATTTTTTGTCAATTGTAAAATGGTTGGAATTAGAAATGCGATTTTCACCATTCATGGAAAAAACAGCATTCTGTGGCAAAACAGAAATCTGATTCAAACCAAGATAATCTACTATCGAAGGGAAATCTTCATCGACAGGAGTGGTGTCTTGTATGTCAAAAATAACATTTTGCCCGAGGTCGATGCCGGTTGTGCCGGATTCAAGAATCAGAGCGGACCTTCCTGCATCAAATTCTTTGATGCTTGCATTAATTCCTAAGTTGGAGTTGTTAATCAGACGCATCAGTTTCTTTTGCAAGTCGAAGTTAGTATCGTTTGCATTGATGTTAAACTGAAACTCATAACTTGTATGATTGATTTCTAACTCGAAAGCATAAGGGCCGGTCGGCATATCCATACGTTTCTTGTTCAAATAAGTTCCTGTATTAATTTGCGGCTTCGCAAGTTGCTTAATCGAAATCTCATATTGCACATCCTGAGCATTATCCGTGAGTGTATCACCGATATATTTAACTTCAATGACATCAGGGTCACTGCTGGCTGCAGTTTTGCGTGTTAAGAGTTCTCCTTCATCAAGGCCGCCAAGTGAAGCAATGGTATTCCTCAACAAGCGCGCATTTTCTTTCAATGAAACTGCATAAGCCTGTGCCTCCTGACTTGTATCAACAATAGAAAGAGGAGATTCTTTATTTAATTTGACAATGGAATGATAAACACTGCGCAACTCGCTCTTTTTGTGAGCATCATAACGACTTACGTTCTTTGGCGCATAAGTAGACTGATACAGATTGTAGACATTCGACAATGCGAAATTATAAGCCATGTCAATCCCCTCCTTTCATCCTTGAAACTGTCGTAAGCATTCTACCTGTAGAATTGAAATACCTTCGAGCCACCATGCTCTGACGACAGGGGTTTTAAGCAAACTATCTTAACTTTAATGTAGCACTTTTTGGTGGATTTTGCAATGTGTCAGAATGAAAAAAGAAAAAGAATGGCATATTAAAAAAATAAAAGTGAGATTATTTTATCCCGAGTAAGTCATTAGGGGTAACATTGAAAATCTTTGATATTGCCAGCAATTCGATATCGGTAATAAATCGCTTTCCGGCTTCCATGCGTTGGATTGCATTTTTGTCAACATCAAGTCCTGCAATTTGAAGTCGATCTGCAAGTTCTCTTTGCGAGATTTTTAAGCATCCGCGCAATTCGGAAATCTTTCTTCCGCATATGTTATTTCTGCCGTCGTTTGTTTTGTTGATAAACATATAAGGCGGCTATATCATTCTTGCAGAAGGAACCGGAACGGCAAAGATTACCGTTACCGCACTTGACGGAAGTAATACAAAGAAGGTGCATACCGTAAAAGTAGTGCCTGCAGGAAACCCTGTAAGCAAACTTACAACAGGAAGTAAAAAGTACTCCGTAGAACCGAATATGCCGATTGCAATTCCTTACAGTGTTGTAACCAAAAACGGTAAAGCAGCAAGTGATGCAAGAGTAGAGTGGACAAGCTCTAATGCAGGTATCCTTCAGGTATCCGCAGGC
>JAZSCW010000003.1:0-6201 GCA_045530835.1 Lachnospiraceae bacterium
TTTTATCAGGAAAAAACGAGGTTACAGATTGCCAAAATGGTAGAGCGTGTGTTGCAGGCGGAAGCACCGATTGAAGAAGCTCTTTTGAAAAGACGTGTTTTCGAGTGCTGGGGACTGACGCGTGAAACTCCGCGTGTGACAGAACGCTTTGAGGAAGTGTTCCGCAATTATCCGATAAAACAAACGACGAGCGGAGGAAAAACTTTTATCTGGTTAGATAATATGAATCCGCTTACGTACAGTATTTACCGTGTGCCTGCAGAAGGTGATAAAAAGCGTTCCGTGGATCAGATTCCGGCAGAAGAAATCATCAATGCGGTGAAAGAGATTCTTGATAAAAATGTTGCTCTTTCCAAAGACGATTTGATGAAAGAAACTGTCAAAATATTTGGATACACAAGAGTGAATGAAGCATCTGCGCAGATGGTGAATGTTGCAATTTCTTATGCAGAACAACGTGGCTATGCGGTGATTTCCGAAGACGGAATGCGTGTGTCACAGAAGGCATAAAATTCGTTTAAGTTTTGTGTTAAGCGGAGGAAATGAAATGGGAGACTGGTATGATGACTTTGAGATAGGCGGTGTTTTAGAAGGGATTATTGATATCGTGGAAGATATTTCTGATGCCGCAAATGACAGAACGTCAACATATACTCAAAGAAACTGGATAGATAAGGAAGTCCATGAAAAAGAATTAATACGAAACGGCGGATGGTGTTGCAAATGCGGAAACGTGAATGCATCGTATGTCGGAACCTGCCAGTGCGGCAGAACAAAGCAAAATGATTCGGTTGCGTATGATGTGGCGAAGAGAGAAAAGGATAGGATTATGAATTCCCAAATACAGGCGTCACAGAGACAGGCTCCGCCATCAGGCTGGGTATGTGAATGCGGGAAACGAAATGCTGCGTATCAGACTTTTTGTGCTTGCGGCGGGGCACAGACAGATGGAATTCCGTATGCAGAGTATGTGGAGGAGCCATCTTTGATTCATATGCGTCCGATTCAGCCTGCGAACAGGGCGCCGGTGCAGGCGCCCCCTGCAGCAAAACCTGTAGAAGCAAGAACTTCGGCGCCGGTACGCACTGAGGTGCCTAAGCCTGCCGAACCTGCGATGCCGTTGAGAGAACCGGAAGCAGAACCCTTGATTCCGATTGCGGAAGCGCAGGATGGGCCGTTGATTCCGATTGCGGAACCGGAAGAAAAATCTGTATTTACAAGGACAGAAGAAGTGGGTAAATTGTCAACTGTCAAAAAGACGGAAGAAAAAGAGCGGGAAGATATATTTGGATTGAATCCGAAACCGACCGGAAACAAGAGATTCGCAAATCCGTTTCGTACAACAGAGGAAAAGGAGTGGAAGTGTTCCGGATGCGGAGCGATACGACCTTCGTTTATGGCGATTTGTGAATGCGGAATGTCGAAGAGGAGAAATTAGTTTTTAGAATTGTTATGTATTATGAAGGGAAGTCCTTGTGATGGGCTTCCCTTTTTTGACAATGGAATGAATACTAATACAACGTAGGAACTGATTTATATTTTTTCTATAATAGTAGAGTAAAGATTTTGGCGATTAACTAAAAAACATAAAGATAATTGCGAAAAAAAGACATGAGTTGTATAATAAAAAATAGTTACTACAACAAATAATCTGACGTTTTGTGTGTTTGGATACAGATTGTATAATGGTTGTAGTTTACTTTATTATTTTTTAGTGTTGGGAGGAATATGGTTATGAAGTATGGAACTTCAAGTTGTCTCAAGCATTCGACGATTGCATTCATTGCAAGGGTTATTGCAATGTTTCTTGTTGTTGTGATGGTGATGGGCAGTAGAGGTATGGTTGTTTTAGCACAAGAAGTAGGGGATGCTATACAAGCTACACTTCCTGTTGTGGTTAAGGAAGGAGATTATGGTGAAAGTGTTCACTGGTCGATTGATTCGGAAGGAAAACTTTGTGTAACGCAGGATGAAGATGTTGCATATGAATTTTTCGATGATTATGTGATTCCTTGGAAGGAATATATCCCTTCTATTACGGATATTTATATTGATGCGAACTGCTATATGCAAGTTGGTGATGATGTAAAGCTTGCATATACATTTGCTGATTTCGAAGAGATGTCTAATTTACAAATTAAGGCAATTAAATTTGGAAATCATTTTAATACGACACCTGTTACAGATATGAGCAGATTATTTCAAGGTGTTTGGACAAGAGAATTGGATTTAAGTAAACTTGACACTTCTAATGTACATAATATGTCAGGAATGTTCTATAGTGAGCGTGCTTTAGGCATTGGTACTAAATTAGATTTTTCTTCTTTTGATATGGGGAAAGTTACAAAAGGTTTTTCTTTGGAAGAAATAATTGGCGGAATTCAGGAAATCTATGCGCCGCGCAATTTGCAAGTTGATATTCCGATTAACCAATGGGGAGTATGGCTTGAAGAGGGGACGGATAATAAATATACAAGTCTGCCTCTCAATTTGGAAGAAAGTATTAAATTAGTTCCAGCAATGGATGAAGAAGTGGATGAAAGTGAGGAAACAGAGTCTGAGTCAAGTTCGAGTGAAGAAGAACTTCCGAAACAGGATTCCGGTACTTTTGGCAGTGTAGACTGGGTATATGAGAATGGTTTATTAACTCTTACACAGGTGGAGGGGGCACCTTCTGAAACGGTTGAGTATTGGACCTATGATGAAAGCGCTCCTTGGTATAAATACCATACAGTAATAGAAAAAATGAAAGTTGATGCTGAAGTTGTGGCAACAACTTATCTTTGGGATGATGAAGTTGAAGATGATGTTCAGATAACAGTATGTGCAATCGTTTTTTCTTCATATCCGAATTTGAGGGAAGTTGAGTTGGGAGAAAAATTTCCCGATAGCAAATTGCAGAGCTTGGAGAACTTGTTTGCTGATTGCACAAATTTGGAAACCATAAAATTTGGCAATATAGATACAAGTAATGTTATTTCTTTTAGTTGTATGTTTTATAATTGTTATAATTTGAAAGAAATTGATTTGAGCAATATTTGTACCGCTAACGCTAAAAATTTAGCAGGTATGTTCATGTATTGTAAAAGCTTACAATCCGTTGATTTGAGTGGCTTTGAAACAGGAAATGTAACAAATATGGGGTGCATGTTTCAGGGGTGCTATGAATTGGAAGATATTGATATCAGTGGCTTTGATATGTCTAATGTAACCAATATTGCGTATATGTTTGATTCATGTAGAAAAATAAAGAGAATGGATTTTTCCGGGTTTGATTTGAGCAAAGTTGCTTCATGTATGCGTCTGTTTTATGATTGTGATTCTCTGGAATATGTGAAGTTAGGAGATACATTAACAAACGCAACCGGTTGCTTTGATGCTATGTTCTGTGCCTGCCCAAAATTAAAAACAATTGACTTTAGCGGATTTGATACTTCCGATATGGAATATGCTTTGTTCTTTGTCGGTGGCTGTTCTTCTCTTGAATATTTAGATATGAGTATGTTGAATCTCCAAAATTTGAAAGGAATGAAAGGTTTTTTTGGTGATTGCGACAATTTGAGAAAGATTGAAGCTCCGATATATCTGACAAATGATGCGGTTGCGTTGCCGATTACTGATTATGAGCAAAAATGGTATCGAACAGATACAGGTGAAGAGATTACAACACTTCCTGTCGGATTGGACAAAAGTGTAACGCTGGAGAGAGTCTATGGTGGTGCGGTCGTGACCGAAATTTCTTTGGACAAAAATTATATTGTTCTTGATGTAAATGAAACACATCAGTTGCAGGTTTCTCACAAACCGGAATGGGCGCCAACTCCTGCTATTGAATGGAGTTCTTCTGCGACAGATGTTGCGACTGTAAGCGAAAATGGTTTGGTGACTGCACATAAAGCCGGTACCGCTTTGATTACGGCAAAGGCACTCGGAGGACAGAATATAGAAGTTTCTTGTGAAGTAGTTGTGACACAATATGCAAAAGGTTTTGCAGTTATGCTTGATGTGCCTTTAAATAAAGAGGGGGAATATGTTCTTATCGGAAGTGATGAGGTACCGTTGATTTTTGTATGGGAATATGGCAATCCTTGGCCGGAAGTGGTCTACAACGTTTCTAATGATACGGCCGTAATTGAAGACAATAAAATTGTGGCAAAGAGAGCCGGCACAGGAACATTGACTGTTACTGCTAAGGATGGTGAAATAACAGGTCCGAGCGCAAGTATAAATTATCGTGTTTATAGCGAAAAAGTATCAGGAATTACGCTGAATGCCAATAAAGTTATTCTTGATGTGCATTCAAAAAATAACTTCCTTCTTACTGCCGCAATCGATAATGCGGACGAGGCTTACGCGAAAGTGGAATTTACAACAGATAATCCGGCAATGGTTCAAATAGAGGATCATGGTAATAATACGGCAACCATTATTTTAGCAGATACTACGCCCGGTACCGCAACCGTAACCGCAACCGCAACAGACGGAAGCGGCAAGAGTGCAACCTGTACCATCGTAAGCGGAACTTGTGTTAACAGTATAACGGTAAGTGCGCCGCTTGAAACAGGTGCAGATGGTGCATATTTCCTTGGTGAAGGAAAGAGTGCGAAATTTACAGCAGGAATTCTTCCTGCAAATGCAACCGTCAAAACCGTTACATGGACAAGCAGTGATGAAACTGTTGCCAAAGTAGATGCAAACGGAACAGTTACAGCTGTAAAACCGGGCATTGCTTTTATCTACGCAACTACAACGGATGGTAGCGGAGTAAACGGAACTGCAGTCATCAATGTAACCCGTCCGGCAAGCGCAGTGAAACTGGAGCTTCTTGGCGGCGAGAATGGTAAAGTCGGTCTGTACTCATCCGAAGCGGGAAGCGAATTTGAAGTAAAAGCAATTCTTTCCGGTGCAGACGGTAAAACTGATAATGTTATTCAGGAAGTAAACTATACTGTAAGCGGTAAAGGTGCTAAGAATGTTACATACTTAGGAAACGGCAGATTTGTTGCAACAGCTCCCGGTGTTGTGACTGTGACGGCAACCGCCAAAGACGGATCGAAGGTAAAAGCATCCATGCAGATTACCATCGAGCAGCACGTGTATGCTTTTGATGTACAGACGCCTAAGAATATTGGAAAGTATGATGATCCCAGAGGTGAGAACTGGATTGTGTACTTGGGCGCAAAGGATGTAACTATTACTCCGAGTGTTACATACAATGAAGGCATTAAAGAATATGCTCCTGCAAAAGCATATCAGAATTATGTATTCGAGTTTGAACAGACAGAAAAAGGAACTCTTACCAAGGATAAAAAAGGAACCGGAATTTTTATTTCAAAAGATACCGCGCCCGGTGTTTATGGTGTGGAAATAACGAATGAAGATAGTGGAATTTGTAAACACATTTATGTTGCAGTTATTCCTGCAGATGTAACGTTCATTAGAACTGTGACAATTGATTTGCCGAAAACAGTTGCACCAACAGAAGATACTTTTCAGCCGATTGCCGAAGGAAGCAAAGTAAAACTTACGGGAGTTCTCAACGGCGGTGAATCTACCAAAGGATGTGCATTGACATGGAGTGTTGAAGGTGAAGAAGGAAATGCCGGTACGGCAGCTGTTTCTAAAGCAGGTGTGCTTGATTTGAGCAAAGCGAAAGCCGGAGACAATTATAAAGTAATTTTGAATGTTTCCAAAGGTGGAAGTGAATTAGGTGGAGTGCGATATATTACGGTTACCAAGAAAACTGATGCATCTGCAATGAAACTTATTCTTGCTGAGAATGAGAATGAAGCGCTTCCTTCAAGCTTTAATGTTCAGTACGTAAATAACGGAAAAGTATTTAAAGTAGCAGAACAGCTTGGTGCCGCAAACCTCTACAGTGTAACCGGTGGCAAGAAGGGTGTCCTTACACTTGAGGAAACCGAAAATGGCTATGTTGTACTTGCAGAAGGAACCGGAACGGCAAAGATTACCGTTACCGCACTTGACGGAAGTAATACAAAGAAGGTGCATACCGTAAAAGTAGTGCCTGCAGGAAACCCTGTAAGCAAACTTACAACCGGAAGTAAAAAGTACTCCGTAGAACCGAATATGCCGATTGCAATTCCTTACAGTGTTGTAACCAAAAACGGTAAAGCAGCAAGTGATGCAAGAGTAGAGTGGACAAGCTCTAATGCAGGTATCCTTCAGGTATCCGCAGGC